>NZ_JBBEYH010000026.1:0-77922 GCF_050172695.1 Shinella sp. G-2
GACGACGGAGCCCGGCTTCATCGCCGCGACCATGTCGGCCAGCCACAGCTTGGGCGCGTCGCGGCCCGGGATCAGCGCCGTAGTGATGACGATGTCCATCTGCGGGGCGAGTTCGCGGAACTTGGCAAGCTGCTTCTCGCGGAATTCCGGCGAGGACGGGGCGGCATAGCCGCCGGTCGCCGCGCCGTCCTGCACGCCGCCCTGACCGTCGGCGAAATCGAGATAGACGAACTCGGCGCCCATCGATTCGATCTGCTCGGCGACCTCGGGGCGCACGTCGAAGGCGTAGGTCTGCGCACCGAGCGAGGTGGCGACACCGATGGCCGCGAGGCCGGCGACACCCGCGCCGATCACCAGGACCTTGGCCGGCGGAACCTTGCCGGCGGCCGTGACCTGGCCCGTGAAGAAGCGGCCGAAATTGTTGCCGGCCTCGATCACCGCACGATAGCCGGCGATATTGGCCATGGAGGAGAGCGCGTCCATCTTCTGCGCGCGCGAGATGCGCGGCACCATGTCCATGGCGATGACATTGGCGCCCGTGGCCCTTGCCTGCTCCAGAAGCTCGGCATTCTGGCCGGGATAGAAGAACGAGATCAGCGTTTTGCCGGAAGACAGCCGCTCGACCTCTCCCGTCGTCGGCGGACGGACCTTGACGATCACGTCGGACGCCGCGACCAGCGCGGCGGCATCGTCGACCACCGTGACACCGGCGGCGCGATAGCCGTCGTCCGATATGCCGGCCGAAAGACCCGCGCCCGTTTCGATGAAACAGGCATATCCCAGTTTGGCGAGTTGAACCGCACTGTCCGGCGTCATGGCGACGCGGGATTCCCCCGGGTAGCTCTCTTTGAGCGCACCAATCTTCGCGTTCATTCTCTCTCTGCCCCCCACTCCACGTTCATTCACAAACACTTTGCCATGCCGGCAAAAAACCAACGCGGCATAACGACCGGAGTGACGCCGCTTTGTCCAGTACCGCTCGGCGCGAATCCGTCCATTTCTGTCGCTTTTGAGCTCAGGCTAAACGATTTTATTCCTGCGCCGTGTATGGAACGGTTCTCGGCCGGAAAGGTCGCGTCCATTGCATACCATCTGAACGGGCAATCCACTCCCCGATCGTTCAGGCTAGTGCTGCAGCGACCGTATTTCGAGCCCCCGGCACAGAATGCCCCTCCCACGCCACAACAGCGTCCGACACCCGGAAAACCGGGTCGGCAGCGATCTGCGGCCTCCGAAACTCTCCTCCACAGGACCCGCGGCGCCCATCCAGCACACTCGCGGTCAATGTCATTATTGTATACAATATCGCGTACAAACAAGTCAAATTATCGCATCCAAAATTTAAAACTTTTTGTGTTCTGTCTTTCTTGACATTGCATACAAAGATCATAGCATGCGTATTAGAAGGACGTGAGGTTCTTCCGAACGAGAGAATTTCCAACATCACCCGAAGCCAGTGAGAACGCCGATGGAAGCCGATAATCGTCACCTGTCCCCGCGCACGACCCTCGTGCTATCTCGGTCCGAAATCGAAGGATTGGTGACCATGGCCGAGGTCATCGAGGCGGTTGAAGCCGCGCATGCCGACATGTCCAATGGCACCGCCGCACAGCCGGCCGCCGTCGCGATGAAGCTGCCCTCGGGCACCGGCGCCTTCCTCGCCATGCCGGCGCTGGCCGATCGTCAGGGTCTGGCCGTCGTCAAGCTGCTGGCCGACATGCCCGACAACACCGCGCGCGGCCTGCCGATGCAGCGCTCCGTCGCGCTCATGGTTTCGCAGGAGACCGGCGCTCCGGTCGCCATCTTCCACGGCCAGATTCCCACCCGCATCCGCACGGCCGCCGCCAGCGCCGTGGCGACGCGCCATCTTTCGCGCGCCGACAGCCGCGTGCTCGGCGTGATCGGCGCCGGGGACCTTGCCGTCGAGCATGTCCGCGCCATACGGGAGGTCCGCCAGATCGAACGCGTCGTCGTCTGGTCGCGCTCCGGCACCACCGTCGCCCGCTTCATCGAACGGGTGGGCAAGGACTTCCCCGATCTCATCCTCGTCGGCGCCGCCTCGCCGGAAGAAGTCTTCGCCGAAGCCGATATCGTCTGCACGCTGACCCCGTCCTGCGAGCCGCACGTCAAGGGCGCCTGGTTCAAGCCGGGCCAGCACATCAATGCCGTCGGCGCGCCGCCGCGTCCGGACCATCGCGAGATCGACTCCGCCGGCATGGCCCGGGCCACGGTGTTTCTCGACAGCGTGCCGATGGCGATGCACGATTCCGGCGACCTGCTGATGGCCATCGCCGAGGGCGCGATCACCGCGGAACAGGCATCCACCGAGATCGGCGATGTCATCACCGGCGCGGCCGCCGGCCGCACGTCGGCGGACGAGATCACCCTGTTCAACTCCGTCGGCCTCGCCATGCAGGACCTGGCGATCGGCGGCCTGATCATTGCCCGCGCCCGCGAAAGGGGCATTGGCAAGGAAATCGACCTCACGGCCTGAGGTCACGATTGGCATAGGCCCTGCTCTGGAGGAGAGCCGGGCCTCATTTCACCGCGCAAACCAAGTTTCCGTGGCCATGCCCGCATGGCCACCGGATTTCTGCGCACATTTGGGGGGAAAGACACATGGACAAGAACTTCCTTTGGCGAAAGGGGGACTGGGGTGGTTACTTCGGCCTTCTGGCCAACAACCTGACCAATCTCCTGACGATGATCGCCCTTCTGATCTTCGTCGTCGGCTTTCCGAAAGAAATGGTCTACGGGCGGATCGCACCGGCCTTCGGCCTTGCAATTCTCGCTGCGAGCCTCTGGTACACCTACTTCGCCTATCGGCTGGTGAAGTCTTCCGGTCGCACGGACGTGACGGCGCTGCCCTCGGGGCCAAGCTCGCCGTCGATCTTCACGGTGACCTTCCTCGTGATCCTGCCGGTCTACCTGCAGACCAAGGACGCGGAATTCGCCCTGCAGATCGCCCTCGTCTGGTGCGTCGTCGAAGCGGCGATCCTCGCCGGCGGCTCTTTCCTCGGGGAAAAGATCCGGCAGCTGATCCCGCGCACCGTGCTGCTGTCGTGCCTTGCCGGTCTCGGCCTGCTGCTCCTGGCGATGAACCCGATGCTGCAGTCCTTCGAGTCGCCAACCATCGCCTTCGTGGTGCTCGTTCTGATCTTCCTCAACTGGTTCGGCAAGAAGCCGATCCTGCCGAAGGTTCCGACCGGCTTCCTGCTGCTCGCCACCGGCACCGCGCTCGCCTGGATCTTCGGCCTGCAGAGCCCGACCGCCGTTGCGGAATCGCTCAGCACCTTCGGCTTCAACCCGCCGACGCTGCATGTGGGCAGCTTCCTGCAGGGTCTGCCGCATGCCCTGCCCTACCTTGCCTCAGCCGTTCCGCTCGGCCTTGCCAACTACGTATTCGACCTCGAGAACATCGAGAGCGCGCACGCTGCCGGCGACCCCTATCCGACCCGTCAGGTCATGCTGGCAAACGGCCTGTCCTCGACGATCGGCGCCATGTTCGGCAACCCCTTCCCGGTCACGGTCTATATCGGCCATGCCGGCTGGAAATCCATCGGCGCCAGCACCGGCTACACGCTGTTCACCGGCATCAGCATGTTCCTGATCACCCTGTTCGGCCTCGGCGCCTTCCTTCTGGCCGTCATCCCGATGGTCGCGGTTCTGCCGATCCTCGTCTATATCGGCGTCGTGACCTGCAACCAGGTGGTCCGCGAGTCGCCCAAGAATGAAGTGCCGGTCATCTTCATCACCATGTTCCCCTGGATCGCGAACTGGGCGCTGACCCTGCTCAACAACACGCTGTCGGCCGCCGGAACCAATGCCAAGACGATCGGCGTGGAAGCACTCGCCCACAAGGGCGTCTACTATCAGGGCCTCTCGAACCTCGGCAACGGCGCGCCGCTGTCGAGCATGACCTGGGGCTGCATCGCGATCTTCGCGATCACCGACCGCCCCGTTGCCGGCATCATCGCGGCCCTCGTCGGCGCCCTGCTGACCTTCCTGGGTGTCATTCACTCTCCCACGGTCGGCATCGCGCAGGTCCAGGCCATGCCGCTGGTCTACGGCTACTGCATGATCGCAGCCATCTTCTGCGTGAAGCACTTCCTCAACCAGCGTGAGGGAACCGCCTGACAATGCTCCCCAGGCGCGAGGCTTGCCGGCGATTGAGCTAAACCGGCATACCCCACGCCTCCCTGCGGCGCGAACCGGCCTATTCTCCAGGCATGTTCGCGCCGCTTCTTGTTTCGGCCGGCGCAAACGCGCCGGCCTCTTCCTGTCCGTCTCGACAAGGCAGGAAGCCCCGGAAGCACATCCAGCCACGGCGGCAGCGCCTTGCAATCCTTCCCGAAGCGGCGGCCGATCCACTCTCCTCCCCGCGTTACATCGCGAATTTCCGGCGTGCACTCGGCCGGTGTGTTTGCAGCCCCTTAAAGTAATCGAAGCGCATGGCGGACAGCCGGGTTCGCCGGCAGGGCTAGAAACAATTCGGCCCCTCGAACCGAACGGTTCGAGGGGCCGGACCGCGATCGTTGCAGCCCCGGGCAGAACCCGGGACCGTATGCTTAGCCAGCCTTGGCGATGGCGCCGTAGGCGAGCTTGCCCTTGTGGACGACGGCGTTGCGGTTCGGCAGGCGCGCGACCGCCTCGGCCGAGCAGCTGGCCGGCACGAGGTTGAAGCTCGCATCGTCTCCGGCCTTCGGCCAGACCTGCTCGCCCTTGTCGTTGAGCGGCGTGACGAAGCCGGTCGCATAGCCGAGCGTGCGGTTGATCTCGTATTCGATGCTGGAATAGTCGATACGCGCGATTTCGTTGGCCTTTTGCAGCATGTCGCAATTGCCGAAGGAATCCCACCAGTCGATGACGCTGTCCGTGCCGCAGACGACCTCGACGCCGGCCTCGTGCAGATCGCGGATCGGCATGGCGTAGCGGCCGAGCGGCACGGCGGTGGCGAAGGTGACGCCGAGCGCCTTAATGCGGGCAGCGAAGTCCATGAGTTCTTCCCGCGACAGCGACGCCAGCGAATAGGCATGGCTGAACGTGACATTGCCCTGCAGCTGCTTGCTCTTCTCCATATGGTCCATGATGCGGTTGAACGTCGGGATCGCCGTTTCCTTCGGATCATGCACGTGGATGTCGATGCCGACATTGAAGTCGAGCGCCAGCTGGACGGTCGTATCGACCGACTTTTCCATGTCCTTGTCGAAGGAGGCCGGGTCGACGCCGCCGATGTAGTCGACGCCGCCGGATTGCAGCGCCTCCCGCATCAAACCAACGCTGTCGGAGGCCAGCAGGCCATGCTGCGGGAAGATGGCGATCTTGGAATCGAGCGTATCCTTGAAGCGTCCCAGGGTGGCCTTGAGATGTTCCAGATTGGCGAGCTTGCTGACGGGATCGACATTGCAATGGGTACGGCAGACGGTGGTGCCACGCGAATGCATCAGGCGGATGATCGCCGCGGTGCGCTCTTCGGCCGTCGGCAGCAGCTTGAGAAGGATCTCGCGTTCCTGCGCGACCCGGTCCGCACGGAAGTTCTGCGTCGGGATCGTCGCTTCCCAGGGGCCACCATAGAATGTCTTGTCGATATGGGTGTGCATGTCGCGGAAGGTCGGCAGCATGAGCTGACCCTGCGCGTCGTAGGTCGTCGTGCCCGGCGGAATGGCCGCCTTCGCATCGAGGATCTCGGCGATCTTGCCGCCGGTGATGCGCAGCGTCTTCAGCTCGGTCTCGGTATGGGTGATGACCGGCGCGTCGAGCCACGGCTTCTTCTCTTCGACGAAGCCCGTCTCGAGGCGCACGTTCAGCAGATAATAGGCGTCCGGCAGCGCTTCGACGTCGCTGACGGGCGTGGTGACGATGCTGACATCGATCGGTTTCGTTTCCGCCGCCGCGGTGCTGCCCGCAAGGCCGACGCCGAGCGCCAGCCCGCCGGCACCGACACCGCCCATGAAGCCGCGTCGCGACAGGCCTGAATGTATTTGACTCATTTTTCCCTCCCTGAAATTGCGGACATTGTCCGCCATGAGTGCACATTATTGTACACCATGATTGTATACCATAATGTGAAGGTCAAGCACTCAAATGGGATAGCGGTGCGATTCCGGCGGCGACGATCGATCCGGCGCGGCTTTGGTACCGAGCGGGCGAGAGCGGATCTGGAAGGAAGACAGAGGTTGAGACCATGCCGGACATGCGAACGCCACTCCGGCGGGGAGGACGCCGGAGTGGCCGTGCTCAAAACGACGCTTTCACCTTACATGCAATCACGTGTCCGAGCGTGACGCCGGATCATTCGGAGGAGGCCTGGATGAGCGCATTGAGGCGCGGGGCGATCGGCCGAACGATATCGGCATAGGCCGCCCCTTCGGCGCGCAGGGCCAGCATCTGCGTGAATTCGGCTTCCAGTTCCTGTTGCAACTCGGCCTTCTGCGCGTCGTTGAGCTGGGTGAAACTGTCCATGCCGAGATCCAGCTTGGCGCGCAGCGCATCGATATTGCCCTGCGGCTCCAGCGCGATGAGGCCGCGGAACGTTTCACCGACCGCGGTTTCCCAGCTTTCCGCGGTAAAGCCCGCCGCACGGATCAGGCCGCCGCTCTCGGCGTCCTGCTCGAACCAGTCGCGGGCGATCTCTTCATCATAGGCGAAAGGTCCAAGGCTCGGCTGAAGCGCCGCGATGAGATCCACCACCTTGGCGACCTCGCCGCTCGTCAGCGCCAGCGCGGGAACCGGCGCCAGCATCGCCCCCATGCAAAGAGCCGCGGCCTGAAGAAGCCGCACGTATCGCCGCTTGCCGCCGGCTTCCTTCGCCACGGCGCCATCCGGCCCAAATCCACCATCGCCCTCTGCCGAGAGAAAACACGTTTCCAAAATACCCCACCGTCTCACGTTACCCCCAAATGGTTCCAGGGTGCGGCTCCGCACCATTGCGCGCGGACCATAGGCGGGACGCGTGCGCTCCTCTTGGGCAAAGGCGAACGACCTTTGCGCCAGGCGACGTGACATGGCGTCATTTTACGGGGAATGGCCTATCCAGCGAGGATCGTGGCCCTGACATCCGAAGGCGTGGCGTTGAAACGCCTGCGAAATGCGCGATTGAAGGAGGAGACGTCGGAGAAGCCCGCATCGTAGGCAATCGCCGTGATCGTGCTGCCCGCACGCTCCCGCGCCCGCAACAGACAGAAGGCCAGGTCCAGCCTCTGCTCGCGCACGAAATCCGAAAAGGTCGTGCCATCACTTTCAAACAGGCGCTGGATATAGCGGGGCGTCACGCCCTGACGGCGCGCCACCGCCTCGATCCGCAAATCGGGATCAGCGATCCGCGCGACGATATCTTTCTGAATGAGCTTCAGGCGCGCCGCGGCGATGCTGTGCGCGTTGCGCTCGGCGCCGCCGCGGACGAAGCCGTCGAGAACCAGCGCCGCGAGATCGTAGACATGACGGGAAGCAAGCTCGCCCGCCTTCAGCGATACGGGCGGGTTGCGGCGCAGCGCCTCGACATAATCCACCAGCAGCGACATGGATGGGGCCTTGGAGGGAATGATGTAGCTCGCCTCCATCGGAATGCGCGGCGCAAGGCCGGCAAGCAGCCGCCGGTCGAGCGCGATGACGTCGACGCGCGTCGCCTTGCCGAGCCAGAATTCGGAGCACCCCGCCTCGTTCAGCAGGATGGCGTCACCGGCGGCAATCTTCACCGGCGCCTTGCCCTCGACCGCGATCTCGTGGTCCTCGCTGTTGATCGCCATCAGATAGTGCTCGCGCCCGTCCTGCAGGAGATCGCGCGTGCGCGCACCGCGCATCGGGGCGTAAAAGCTGCGGCCGATGGTCAATCCACCCGGCAGCATCAGCCCCTCCAGGTCGATGCGAATGTTGTCGCGGTCGGCCGGGCTGAAATGGAGCCCGCCGATGTGGCGGGCGACGAAGTCGTGCACGAAGGCCATGCGCTCGCGGGGCGGCACATGCTCGGAGGACAGGCGCCTCATCGGAAATGGAATTGCATTCTCCAACCGCCACCCCTCGCCCTTGAAACGCTGCCGACAGGTCCTGGAAAAAGCGTAAAGCCTGCGGGCGCGCATGATGGCGTTACCACAGTCCTTCGCACCCAATGCAAGCCGAGCAGAAACCGTCCCTTTTGGGGAGAACTAGATACCGAAACATACCGTCCGTTGCAATGCGCCCTGGTCGAGGACGACGAACCCGCTGGAGCATGTCAGGTTCAGATTGAACCTGACATGCTCTGAATTCTTTTGTTTTCGTTTGTCTTTTCGGGAAAATCGGTTCCCACTTTTCCCTGACAAACTCTAGCGCGGGCCGGATGCAGGATAGATCCGACCGATGGAGCGGAGATAGGCGGCGATCTGCTCCCGCAGGTGATCGCGCTGGCCATATTTTTGCGAGATGCGCTCGATCTCCGGTTCGATCGCCGCATAGACGTCGTCCGGCAGATGGGCATCGGCGACGACATAACTGTCATCGCCGACGGCAAGGATCTCGCAGCCCGTTGCCGCCATGTCGCGAACGAAGTCCGCAATCTGTTCCTCGGTCATCTTCCTGCGCATGCCTTGCCTTTCTCGCTACCGGTCTACTGGCCGGCCAGGATCATGGCACGGATTTTGGCGGCCTTTTCAAAGTGGTCCAGCCGGTGCGTCTTGATCCACCATGTCGCAGCCTCCATCAGAAGCTCCGGGTCGTCGTTCCTGTTGGCAAAGAAGGCATAGAACGACAGTCCGACGCCCTCGCCCTTCCTGGCAATCTTGTCTTCGCAAATCGCAATGGCTTTCGCCCGCAGGCTCGCGCGCATCCGGCTCCCCCTATCCAGTCTCTGGCCGGCCACGTCCTAGCGGATGGGATAGTCGCTGGCCACTCTCCCTTCATTTCCTGACCAGAGCAAATTTGTTGCAGCGCGCAAAAGTCTGCCTATTTTTTGCGCAATTCGCTGCTTCCTTGCGCGCAAACATCAACGCTCCTCGCCACTCCACTATCAAGAACAGCGATTTTTCAGAATTTCGCCCGTCGATTTCAATTTGGCACGATTGATGCTTCCTAGAAATCATCGGCGGCCGGGCCGATCCCGCAGACCCGGCTGCGTCGCAAATCCAGCGTGGCGTGAGAGAACGAAATGACGAAGTACAAGCTCGAATACATCTGGCTCGATGGCTACAAGCCCACCCCGAACCTGCGTGGCAAGACCCTGATCAAGGAATTCGACGCGTTCCCGACGCTGGAACAGCTTCCCCTCTGGGGCTTCGACGGTTCCTCGACCCTGCAGGCCGAAGGCAGCAGCTCGGACTGCGTGCTGAAGCCGGTCACCGTCTATCCGGATCCGGAGCGCAAGAACGGCGCGCTGGTACTTTGCGAAGTCATGATGCCCGACGCCAAGACGCCGCACCCCTCCAATACGCGCGCATCGATCCTCGATGACGAGGGCGCCTGGTTCGGCTTCGAGCAGGAATATTTCTTCTACCAGAACGGCCGCCCGCTCGGCTTCCCGGAAGCCGGCTTCCCCGCCCCGCAGGGTCCGTACTATTGCGGCGTCGGCTACGGCAATGTCGGCAATGTCGCCCGCAAGATCGTCGAAGAGCATCTCGACATCTGCCTTGCCGCCGGCATCAACCATGAAGGCATCAACGCCGAAGTCGCCAAGGGCCAGTGGGAATTCCAGGTCTTCGGCAAGGGCTCGCGCAAGGCCGCCGACGAAATCTGGCTCGCCCGCTACCTGCTGCAGCGCCTGACGGAAAAGTACGGCATCGACGTCGAATACCATTGCAAGCCGCTCGGCGACAGCGACTGGAACGGTTCCGGCATGCATGCCAACTTCTCCACCGCCTATATGCGTGAAGTCGGCGGCAAGGCCTATTTCGAAGACCTGATGGCCGCCTTCGCCGAAGCGCGCGCCGACCACATCGCGGTCTACGGCCCCGACAACCACATGCGCCTCACCGGCAAGCACGAGACGGCCTCGATCCACCAGTTCAGCTACGGCGTGGCTGACCGCGGTGCCTCGATCCGCGTGCCCCACAGCTTCGTCAACAACGCCTATCGCGGCTACCTCGAAGACCGCCGCCCGAACTCGCAGGGCGACCCCTACCAGATCGCGTCCCAGATCCTGAAGACGATCGCCACCGTGCCCACCGACGTGGAAAACCGCGCCGCGGCCTAAGCACGCCGGAATTTGCAGGCAACGACAAGCGCCCCGCACATGCGGGGCGTTTTTCGTTGGGGCTCGAAACAGGCAGAAGCCAAAAGCTTCGTCCTGCCTCAGCCGGAAATGACAGCGCCACGGCGCACCACGCGGCGGCCGGCCGGGCGGCGGCAGATGGCGTCCCCGACATTGACGGCCTCGAGCATCACGAAATCGGCGCGGGCACCGGCGTGGAGCCCATAGTTCTCCAGCCCGATGGCGCGGGCGGCGACAGCGGTGGCGCAGGACAGGGCGCGGCGAAAATCCTCGTCGCGGTTCCAGTCGAAGCGATAGGCGGTGAGGAAGGCGCGCTCCAGCATGTCGCCATTGCCGAGCGGAGACCAGGAATCGCGTATGCCGTCCGAGCCGCAACAGATGGTGACGCCGAGTTCCGTCAGGCGTTCGACAGGCGGCACGGCGATGTCCGCGGGAGCCGAGGTCATCAGCGACATCTTTAAATCCGCCAGGCGGCGGCCGATGGCGTCGAGCCGGCGCTCGGAAATCATGCCGAGACAATAGGCATGGGATATCATCACCTTGCCGGCAAGACCGGAAGCTTCGGTGTAGTCGGCGATACGCTCGACCTGCCAGGCGCCGAGATCGCCGGTATCGTGCAGGTGGATATCGACGCCGGCGCCCTTTTCCACGGCGAGGTCGAAGATGAAGCGCAACTGGCCGTCCGGGTCGCCGTCGATGCCGGCCGGGTCGAGCCCGCCGACCGTCTCGACGCCCATGTCGATGGCTGCACGGATCAATTCCGTGGTGCCGGGCCGCGAAAGGAGGCCCTGCTGCGGGAAGGCGACGAATTGCAGGTCCACCCGGTCGCGCCACTCCTCGCGCACCGTAAACATCGCTTCCACATGGGAAAGGCCCATGTCCGGCGCGACGTCGATGTGGGAACGCACAGCGGTGGTGCCGTGGCGCAGCATTTCGGTGAGGATGCGCCCCGCCCGCACTGCCGGCGGCGTCGGCACGGCGGCAAGCACCTTGCGCTCGTTGTCGATATAGTCGAGCAGCCGCGAAACGCGCGGGCCGGGCTGCCATGGCTCGCCCCACAGGATCTTGTCGAGATGGATATGCGGTTCGACGAAGGCCGGCACGACGAGCCGCCCCTCCCCGTCCACCGCATCGGGCGCATCGATGCCGGGACCGATCGCTTCGATGACGCCGCCCGCACAGCGGATGCCGATGGCCCGCCCATCGGGGTCGACGAGGTTGGAATAGGTGGTCACGCTCATATCTGCCTCCCTTTCAGCCGAAGGCGCGGCCCCGCAAGGCCGCGCCGGTTGTCGTCCATGGCGATCAGCCCTTGAGGCGCGTCCAGATGCGGTCGCGCAGGTCACGCGCCTTGCCGGTGCAGTCCTGCGTGGGCACGAGGCGCGAGGCGAAGGCTTCCGGCATGTTGATCGCGTCCATCTTGCGCCACTGTTCGCTCAGGAACTGGTCGGACTGCGTGGCATTGGCATAGGCGATGGC
The DNA here is from genome assembly GCF_050172695.1 of Shinella sp. G-2. Classification (NCBI taxonomy): domain Bacteria; kingdom Pseudomonadati; phylum Pseudomonadota; class Alphaproteobacteria; order Hyphomicrobiales; family Rhizobiaceae; genus Shinella; species Shinella sp. G-2. The sequence goes on from NZ_JBBEYH010000026.1 coordinate 11,657, forward strand.
ATTGGAAACGGCGGCGGCGTTTTCCGGCGCCATCATCCAGTTGATGAAGATCTTCGCGTTTTCCGGATGCGGCGCGTTGGCGGGCACCGCGAAATTGTCGCGGAACATCGGCGTGCCTTCCTTCGGATAGATGAACTTGATCGTGTCGCGCTGGGCGGTGGCGCGCGCCGTCGCCCCGTTCCAGACATGGTGCATCGCGACCTCCCCGGCCGCCATGCGGTCGACCACGCTGTCGGAGGAATAGAGCTTCAGCTTCGGCTTCAAGCCCTCCAGCAATTTGAGGATGCGCGCGGCGTCCTCGTTGCTCTCCGTGCACTGCGGAATGCCGAGATAGAGCGAGGCGGCGAGGATTTCGTCGCTGCCCGTATCGAGCGCGGCGATCTTGCCTTCGAGTTCCGGCCGCGGCTCGAAATACTCCTTCCAGCTGTCCTCCAGCTTGCCGCCCTCGACCTGGGCGCTGTCATAGGCGATGCCCGTGACGCCCCAGAGATAGGGGGCGGAATATTCGTGCTTGGGGTCGAAGTCCGGGTTCTTGAAGGCGTCCTTCAGCGTCGCGTAGTTCGACATGGAATGGGTGTCGATCTTCATCAGCAGCCCGTCCTTGACGAGGCCGGGGATGACGTAGTCGCTCGGCACGATGACGTCGTAGGACGCACCGCCCGACTGCAGCTTGGCCAGCAGCGTCTCGTTGCTGTCATAGCCGTCGAGGATGACCTTGATGCCGGTCTCCTTCTCGAATTTTGCGAGAAGCTCGACCGGGTAATAGTCGGTCCAGTTGTAGAAATAGAGCGTCTTTTCCGCATCTTGCGCCGCGGCGGGCTGCACGAGAAGGGCGGCGGCGGCAAAGGCCGCCCCGAGGCAGGATTTCAGGTTCATGGCAGTCTCCTCCAGGGTTATCGGCGCAGGCGGCCGAGGAAAAACGAAAGCGACACGAGCAGCACCGAAACGAAGAGCATCACCGCCGAGATGGCGTTGATCTCCGGCGTGATGCCGGCCCGGATGGCTGAGAAGATGTAGACGGGCAGCGTCGTCAGGCCGGGGCCGGCCAGGAAGAACGAGGTCAGGAAGTCGTCGAGGCTGGTGACGAAGGCGAGCGTGAAGCCGGCCATGACGCCGGGCCAGAGCAGCGGCATCGTCACCCGGCGGAAGGTGCGGAAGCGGTTGGCGTAGAGATCGTGCGCCGCCTCCTCATAGGTGCCGCTGATGCCGTCGAGCCGGGCGCGGATCGGCAGATAGGCGAAGGGGATGCAGAAGGCGGTGTGGGCCGCCACCATCGCGCCGAGGCCGAGCGTCACGCCGAGCGAAACGAAGAGCAGCAGGGTTGCGACCGCCACGGCGATTTCCGGCAGGATCAGCGGCATGTTGAGGATCGCCTCGGACGCCCCGCGGCCGAGGAAGGCGCGCCGGGTGGCAAGCGCGGCAAGCAGCGCAAGGATCGTCGCCGCCGTCGCCGCCGAGATGGCGATGACCAGCGAGTTCCACGCCGCCGCCTGGATCGACGGATTGACGAGAATGCGGCCGTACCAGTCGAAGGAAGCGTGGGTCCACACCGTCGCCGTGCGGTTGGCGTTGAAGGAATAGGCGATCAGCACCACGACGGGCACGTAGAGATAGGCCAGCACGAAGAGCGCGGTTTCGCGCGTGAAGGGAAAACGCCGCGGGTTCATGCGGTCCTCCTGTTGCGCCAGAGCGCCATGGCAGTCATCACGACGAGCATCAGTCCGAGAAGGACGACGGCGAGCGTCGCGCCGAAGGGCCAGTTGCGCGAAGCGCCGAACTGCATCTGGATGATGTTGCCGAGCATCAGCGTCTTGCCGCCGCCCAGCAGGGCGGGCGTGACGAAGGCGCCGAGGCAGGGAATGAAGACGAGCAGCGCACCGGCGACGATGCCGGGCGTGGCGATGGGCAGCACGACACGGCGCAGCGCCCGCCGGCGCGTCGCGCCGAGATCGTGCGCGGCCTCGAGCAGCCGCCAGTCGAATTTCTCGAAGACGGTATAGAGCGGCAGGATGGTGAAGGGCAGGAAGGAATAGGTGAGGCCGATCGCCACCGCCGCGTCGTTGTAGAGCAGCTGCACCGGCCAGGGCGATATCATGTTGACGAATTTCGATACCCAGCCATCCTCGCGCAGGATGATCAGCCAGGCATAGTTGCGCACCAGAAGGTTCGTCCAGAACGGGATGGTGATGAGCAGCAGCATGACGTCGCGGCCGGTACGGCCAAGGCTCGCCATCCACAGCGCCACCGGCAGGCCGAGCGCGAGGCTCAGCACGGTGGTCACGGCGGCCAACGCCACCGAGCGCAGGAAGATCATCAGGTAGCTGGTGTTGAGGATCATCGTCCCGTCGAAATCCTCCTCCCAGGCGAGGCGCACATAGTTGGCGACCGAGGGCGCAGAGGACCAGTCGACGCCCGATGTGCCGCCCTTGTCGAGCAGCGAGACCCAGGCCATCAGGCAGAGGGGCACGCCGATGAGGAAGAGGATGACCGCAAGGGCCGGCGACAGGAGGAAGAAGCGGCGGAGCGCGGCGCTCATTGGGCGAGCACCCGCAAAGCTTCGGCAGGCAGCGCGAGGCCGACGCGGCTTCCCGTTTCGGGCGTGGCCTCCGTCGGATCGGACTGGCGCAGCAGGAAGGTGCCGCCGCCGGGAAGATCGAGCTTGTGCAGCATTGCGGTGCCGAGATAGGCCGAATGCACCAGCGTCGCCTCCAGTGCGCCCTCGCCCACAGGCACCAGCTTCGCCCGCTCGGGGCGGATCGCGACCGTCACCTTGCCGGACGCCGCATGCGGGGCGGCAAGCACCGTACCACCCTCCAGGCGAACGCCGCCGCCCGGCAGCGCCTCCCCGTCCAGGAGATTGATATCGCCGATGAAATCGGCAACGAAGCGGTGTGTCGGCGCCTCGTAGATTTCGCGGGGCGGCCCCATCTGCAGGATGCGGCCCGACTGCATGACGGCGACGCGGTCGGAGAGCGTCAGCGCCTCTTCCTGGTCATGCGTGACGAAGAGGAAGGTGATGCCCGCCTCTTCCTGCAGCAGCTTCAGTTCGATCTGCATTTCCTTGCGGAGCTTGAGATCAAGCGCCGAGAGCGGTTCGTCGAGCAGCAGGACGCGCGGCCGCGGTGCGAGGGCTCGCGCTAGCGCCACGCGCTGCTGCTGGCCGCCGGAAAGTTCGGCCGGCTTGCGCTTGGCGAAGCTGCCCATGCGCATCATCTCCAGCGCCTCGCCGACGCGCTTGCGGATGGCATCGCGCGCCATGCCCTGCTCTTCCAGTGCAAACGCGACGTTCTGTTCCACGGTTAGATGCGGGAAGAGCGCGTAGCTCTGGAACACCGTGTTGACGGGGCGATGGAAGGGCGGGCGGGCGGTGACGTCCTCGCCCTCGATGGAGATCGTGCCGGTGTCGGCCGTCTCGAAGCCGGCGATCAACCGGAGCAGCGTGGTCTTGCCGCAGCCCGATGGGCCGAGCAGCGTGAAGAACTCGCGTCGCCCGATATCGAGCGAGACGTCGTCCAGCACGCGAAAGGCATAAATGCCCTTCCCGAAACTCTTGGCGACATTTCTGATGGAAACCGCGGGGGGACTGGACGCTTGGGTCATGTTTTCCTCTTGGGCGTTTCATCAAGCGTCCAGCATGGTATCACATTTGTCAATATTGTATGCAAATATTCGCATACGATTTAATGCGAAATCTTGTTCGCGCCGTGAAACCCTACCCCACTGAAAGGAAGCTGGATGCGCCCACACGGCGCTGCCAAGCAGTCCACGCCAATCACTCATCAATTTGATTTACAATAATTTATTTCAAAACAACGCGTGCGATCGAAGCACTCAAAGGTCATCCTCTCCGACCGCACCAGAAATTTTTATATGCGAATGCAGCATGAAATCGTATGCGACACTTACCAAAAAGCGGCCTACAGCGCGACACATCAGGAAATTCCCCCATAGTATCCGGAGGCTATGCCGACATATTGTATACATTGCAGCGCAGCATTCCGTTCGGCTTAGCGGCCGCCTAATCAACGATGAACCAAACGCTCATGTCGGCGCTTTTCGCCTTCCACTACACATCGGCAAAGGCTGGCCCATCGGGTCGGCATTCCGGGAATGGAAGGAAAGCGGCATGGCAGTGGAAAAAGTGGATACGCTGGTCATCGGCGCAGGCCAGGCGGGTGTCGCGATGAGCGAACATCTCGGCCGGCGCGGCCTTTCTCACCTCGTACTGGAAAAGGCCCGCATCGCCGAAAGCTGGCGCACGGCGCGCTGGGATAGCCTCGTCGCCAATGGCCCGGCCTGGCACGACCGCTTCCCCGGCATGACCTTCCCCGGCCTCGAAGACGAGGCCTTCGCCCCCAAGGAGCAGGTCGCGGACTATTTCGTCAGCTACGCGGAGAAGATCAAGGCGCCGATCCGCTGCGGCGTCGAGGTGCGGTCCGTCAGCAAGGCGGGCGAGACCTTCCGCGTCGAGACCTCCGACGGCGTAATCGAGGCGACAAACATCGTTTCCGCCACCGGCGCCTTCCAACGCCCCGTCATGCCCGCTCTCGTGCCGGCGCAGCAGGGCCTCACCCAGATCCATTCCAACACCTACCGCAATCCCGGCCAGTTGCCCGAGGGCGCGGTGCTGGTGATCGGCGCCGGCTCCTCCGGCACACAGATCGCCGACGAGCTTCTGCGCGCCGGCCGGCGCGTCTACCTCTCCATCGGCCCGCACGACCGCCCGCCGCGCCGTTACCGCGGTAAGGATTTCTGCTGGTGGCTCGGCGTGCTCGGCATCTGGGACCTCAAGGTGCCGGCGCCGAACACCGAGCATGTCACCATCGCGGTCAGCGGCGCCTATGGCGGGCAGACGGTCGATTTCCGCCGCCTCGGCAATCGCGGCATGACGCTGCTCGGCCGGGCCGAAGCCTACAAGGACGGCGTACTGCAGGTCGCGCCTGACCTCGTGGAGAATATCGCCCGCGGCGACGCCAACCATCTCTCCCTGCTCGACCGCGCCGACGCCTATGCGACGGAACACGGCCTCGATCTGCCGGAGGATCCCGAGGCGCGCCACAAGGAGCCGGATCCGGCCTGCGTCACCGATCCGATCCTCGCCCTGAACCTGAAGGACGCCGGCATCACCACCATCATCTGGGCGACGGGCTATGCGGTTGACTACAGCTGGCTGCAGCTCGACGCGCTCGACGAGAAGGGCCGCCCGGTGCATGAGCGCGGCGTCTCGAAGGTCCCCGGCCTGTTCTTCGTCGGCCTGCCCTGGCTGTCGCGCCGCGCTTCCTCCTTCATCTGGGGCTGCTGGCACGATGCGGATTACCTCGCCGGCTATATCGCCGAGCACCGCAGCGGGCAGACAGCCGCCGCCGCGGCCTCCTGAAAGGCCGGGGCGCCGGCCGCCCGCACGGAGGAAGCGAGCATGCCATGAACCGCTACCCGACCCCGAAGGATGACCGCGCCATCCACAGCCCGAAGGAGAGCGCTCTTCCCGCGCGCGAAAATCTGTTCCTTAATTGGCGCCTCAACAGGGGAACAGACATGGTGTTGCGCTTCACGCTCCGGCAACTGGAATATCTCGTCGCGGTCGGCGAGTACGGCTCCGTCACGGAAGCGGCCGAGCGGGTGAATGTGTCCGCCCCTTCCGTCTCGGCCGCGATCTCGCAGCTCGAGAAGGAGTTCGGCATCAACCTCTTCGTGCGCCGCCACGCGCACGGCCTCTCGCTGACACAGGCCGGCCATAGCTTCGTCGCGCAGGCGCGGCAGATCCTCGCGGAGGCCGCCAAGCTCAACGCCCTGTCCAACGAGCTGACCGGCCAGGTGCGCGGGCCGCTGCATGTCGCCTGTCTGGTCACCTTCGCGCAGGCCGTCATCCCCTCGCTGCGCCGCGCCTTCTCCGATGCCTATCCCGATGTCGATTTCTTCCAGTACGAGCGCGACCAGGCGCGCATCCTCGAAGGGCTGCGCATGGCGCGCTTCGACATCGCGCTCAGCTACGACCTCGACATTCCCGCCGACATGACCTTCCACGAGCTTGCCGTGCTGCCGCCCTATGCGGTGCTGCACGAGGACCATCCGCTGGCCAGCCGCCGCGAGGTGACGGTGGAGGACCTCGCGCCCCATCCGATGATCCTGCTCGACCTGCCGCATTCCTCGGCCTATTTCCTCTCGCTCTTCCGCGACGCCGGCCTGACGCCCCGCGTCGCCGAGCGCACCCGTGACATGTCGGTCATGCGCGCCATGGTCGCCAACGGCTTCGGCTATTCCATCGCCAACATCCGGCCCGTTTCCAGCTATGCGCTGGATGGCGGCAAACTCGTCTTCGTGCCGCTGACCGGGAACCTGCGCCCCATGCGCATGGGCATCCTCTCCATGGCCGGCGCGAACCCGGCGCTCACCGTGCGCCGCTTCATCGATTTCTGCAGCGAGACGATCCGCGGCATGGGCATGGACCTGCCGGTCTCCGCCGACGCCGCCCAGCAAGAGAAAGGCCCTACATGACGACGAGCATCGACTGGCGCGCCCGCGCGGCAAGCCTCAAATTCCGCAACGGCCTCTTTATCGACGGCCGCTTCTGCGATGCGGCGAAGGGCGGCCGTTTCGAGACCGTCAATCCGGCCAATGCCCAGGTTCTGACCGCCGTCGCCCGCGGCATGGCGGAAGACATCGACGCCGCCGTCGCCTCGGCCCGCCGCGCCTTCGAGGATGGGCGCTGGTCGGGCAAGTCGCCGGCCGAACGCAAGGCGGTGCTGCTTCGCCTTGCCGCCCTGATCCGCGAGAACGTGCCGGAACTTGCCCTGCTCGACACGCTCGACATGGGCAAGCCGATCAGCGACAGCTCGACCATCGACGCGCCCGGCTCGGCACATTTCTTCGAATGGCATGCCGAGGCCATCGACAAGCTCTATGACGAGATCGCCCCCACCGGGCGCGGTGACCTCGCCATGATCCGCCGCGTGCCGCTCGGCGTCATCGGCGCCGTCGTACCGTGGAACTTCCCGCTCGACATGGCGACCTGGAAGCTCGCTCCGGCGCTGGCGACCGGCAACTCCGTCGTGCTGAAGCCGGCCGAACAGTCGCCGCTCTCCGCCCTGATGCTGGCCGAGCTTGCCTCGGAGGCGGGCCTGCCGGACGGCGTGCTCAACGTCGTGCCCGGCTTCGGCGAGGATGCCGGCCGTGCGCTCGGTCTGCACCCGGATGTCGACGCCCTCGTCTTCACCGGCTCCACCAAGGTCGGCAAGCTCTTCATGACCTATGCGGGCGAGAGCAACATGAAGCAGGTCTGGCTGGAGACGGGCGGCAAGTCGCCGAACCTCGTCTTCGCTGACGCCGACCTCGACAAGGCGGCAGAGATGGCGGCCTTCGGCATCCTGTTCAATTCCGGCGAGGTCTGCTCGGCCAATTCCCGCCTCCTCGTACACCGCTCCGTGCAGGAGGAATTCACCGAGAAGCTGATCGCCGCGACATCGGCCTGGCCGCTCGGTGACCCGCTCGATATCGCCACCCGTATGGGCCCGCTGGTGGAAAAGAGCCATGCCGACCGCGTCGCCTCCTATATCGACATCGGCCGCAAGGAAGCCCGTCTCGCCCATGGCGGCACGCGCGAGACGCGCGACGGCTCGGACTGCTATATTCAACCGACCATCTTCAACGAGGTCGCGCCGGACGCCCGCATCGCGCGGGAGGAAATCTTCGGCCCTGTGCTCGCCATCACGCCCTTCGACAGGGACGAAGAGGCGTTGCGCATCGCAAACGACAGCGAATACGGCCTCGCCGCTTCCGTCTGGACGCGGGATCTTTCCCGTGCGCTCTCGGTCTCGGACCGGCTGAACGCCGGCACGGTCTCCGTCAACACGGTCGATGCCCTCTCCGCCATGACACCCTTCGGCGGCGTCAAGCAGTCCGGTTTCGGCCGCGACCTCTCGATCCACAGCTTCGACAAGTATTGCTCACTCAAAACCGTGTGGGTGAAATACTAGGCATCTGCCCGGGCCGGCGGCACCCGACGGCCCGGATATCGACCATCGGCGGCGCCGGCGTCCTTCGCGATCCTTCCTCGCGAGCGGATGCCGGTGCGATCTTTCCTATAATTTATTGAAATCAAAAGATATTTTCAAATCCGGAACATTTTCGCGCAAAGATTGAAATCACCGCGCCGCCACACGGCGGATCTCGATTAGTCTAAACCTAATCCATGCTTCCGGAACGCGTCATTTACGGCGCAGCCTTCGCCCAATCCTATTGCCTTCAGTAAACCCCGAGGACTGCCATGCGCGACGCCAAATACGATATCCTGTTCGAACCCCTCGCGATCGGCCCGCATGTCGCGAAGAACCGGTTCTACCAGGTGCCGCATTGCAACGGCGGCGGCTACCGCGATCCGTCTGCGGCCGCGGCCATGCGCGGCATCAAGTCGGAAGGCGGCTGGGGCGTCATCTTCACCGAGCAGACCGAGATGCACCACACCTCGGAAATCACCCCCTTCATCGAACTGCGCCTTTGGGAGGACAAGGACATTCCCGGCCTTCGCCGCATGTCCGACGCCATGAAGGTGCATGGTGCCCTCGCCGGCATCCAGCTTGCCTATTCCGGCATCAACGGCCCGAACTTCTACACCAAGGAAGTGCCGCTTGCCCCCTCCGCCCTGCCGATCCGCACCTTCACCAACGACCCGGTGCAGGCCCGCGCCCTCGACCGGTCCGACATCAAAAATCTGCGCCGCTGGTTCGTCAACGCCGCCAAGCGCTCCAAGGTCGCCGGCTTCGACCTCATCTGTCTTTACGGCGCACACGGCTTCGGCATCTTCCAGCACTTCCTGTCGCGTGCCACCAACCAGCGCACGGACGAATATGGCGGCAGCCTCGAAAACCGGTCGCGCTTCGCCCGCGAGGTCGTTGCCGATATCCGCGACGCCGTCGGCGACACGACCGCGATCACCATGCGCGTCAGCCTCGACGAGACCATCGGCGAACTCGGCTTCTCCAATGCCGAAGTGCGCGAATTCGTCGAGATGAATGCGGACCTGCCCGACCTCTGGGACCTTGCGCACGGCGCCTGGGAGGACTGTTCCGGCCCCTCGCGCTTCAAGGAAGAGGGCGCGCAGGAGCTTCTGGTCAAGGGCATCCGCGAACTCTCCTCCCGCCCCGTCGTCGGCGTCGGCCGCTTCACCTCGCCGGACGTCATGGCGCGCATGATCCGCCAGGGCGTGCTCGACTTCATCGGCTGCGCCCGCCCGTCGATCGCCGACCCCTTCCTGCCGAAGAAGATCGAGGAAGGCCGCATCGAGGACATCCGCGAATGCATCGGCTGCAACATGTGCATTACCGGCGACATGACCATGTCGATCAGCCGCTGCACGCAGAACCCGACCTTCATGGAAGAATGGCGCAAGGGCTGGCACCCGGAGCGCATGAACGAGAAGGGCGAAAGCCAGACGGTGCTGGTCGTCGGTGCCGGACCCGCGGGTCTCGAAGCCACACGCGCCCTGTCGCTGCGCGGTTATGACGTGACACTGGCCGAGGCCACGACGGCGCTCGGCGGCCGTGTGGCCCGCGAGCGCCTGCTGCCCGGCCTTTCCGCCTGGGGCCGGGTCGTGGATTATCGCCAGTACCAGATTTCCCAGCGCACCAATGTCGAGACCTATTTCGACAGCCGCCTGACGGCGGAGGACGTGCTGGGCTTCGGCTTTGAGCATGTCGCCATCGCCACCGGCTCGCACTGGCGGCGCGACGGCGTCGCCCGCCAGCACGTCGTGCCCATGCCGATCGATCCGGCCATGACCGTCTGGACGCCCGACGACGTCATGGCGAAGGTTCACCCCGAAAACCTCGCTGGCAAGACCGTCGTCGTCTACGATGACGACCACTATTACATGGGCGGCGTGATGGCCGAGGTCATGGCGAAGGCCGGCGCCAAGGTCATTCTCGCCACGCCCTCCGCCTATGTCTCGGACTGGACGCGCAACACGCTCGAACAGGGCGCGATCCATGTGCGCCTCGACGATCTCGGCGTCGACATCCGCCTCAACCGCGGCGTCACCGCCATCCGCACCGGCGAGGTCGAGACCAACTGCACCTATACCGGCCGGAAGGTCGCCATCGGCTGCGATGCCGTCGTCATGGTCGCCTCCCGTCTTGCCGAGGACGCGCTCTACAACGATCTTATCGCCCGGCAGGCGGACTGGGCCGATGCCGGCATCAAGACGGTCAAGATCATCGGCGATGCCAGCGCCCCGGCCCCCATCGCCTGGGCGACCTATGCCGGCCATCGCTATGCGCGGGAACTGGACACGCCCGATATCGGCGACGCCCTGCCCTTCCGCCGCGAAGTCACCCAGCTCGAACCGGCATGAGGACCAAGGCATGACTGAGCCCAAGGCCATCGAAGTGAAGTCGGTTTCCAAAAGCTTCGGGGCCTATCAGGCGCTGAAATCGGTCAGCTTCCATATCGGCAGCAACGAGTTCTTCACGATGCTCGGCCCCTCGGGCTGCGGCAAGACCACGCTGTTGCGCATGCTCGCCGGCTTCGAAAGCCCCGATACCGGCTCGATCCTCCTCAACGGCAGGGAAGTCGTCGCCATCCCGCCGCACAAACGGCGGGTCAACACCGTCTTCCAGAGCTACGCACTCTTCCCGCACATGACGCTGGAGCAGAACGTCGCCTACGGCCTCGAAAACCTCGGCTGGGAGCAGGCGCGCATCAAGGCCCGCGTCGGCGAAATGCTGGAGCGCGTGCATATGGGGGCGATGGCGAAACGCAAACCCGCCCAGCTTTCCGGCGGCCAGCGCCAGCGCATCGCCCTTGCCCGGGCGCTCGCGCCCGAACCGGAGGTTCTGCTGCTCGACGAACCGCTCTCCGCCCTCGATCTGAAGCTGCGCCAGGCGATGCGCGACGAGCTGCGCACGCTGCAGCGAGATACCGGCATCACCTTCGTCTTCGTCACGCACGACCAGGAAGAGGCGCTCGACATGTCGGACCGCATCGCCGTGCTCGGCGGCGGCGAGGTGCAGCAGATCGGCACGCCGTCCGAGATCTACGAGGAACCGGTCAACCGCTTCGTCGCCGATTTCGTCGGCGAGACGAACTTCCTCGACGTGGAGGTGCTGGAAGCCGGCGTGGGCGAGGCGACCATCCGCATGCCTTTCGGCCTTGCGATCACCGTGCCGGCGACCGGCCCGACCGCCAGGGGCCGCGCGACGCTTTCGGTCCGGCCGGAGAAGATCAATCTCGGCAACCAGGCCGAGGGCGTGACCTTCGAGGGCCGCATCACCCACAAGAACTACATGGGCGGCTACACCCACTACACGCTCGACGTCGCGGGCACGGAACTGCGCGCCTCACGGCGCAATGCGTCCCGCGAAGGCGACACGATCCCGCTCGGCGCGACGGTCCCCGTCGGCTTCGTCGCCGGCTCCGCGCGGGTGCTGTCGGCATGACGGAGAGCGCCCTCCATATCCCCGCCGAAACGGCGCGCGGCCCCCGCGCCCGTTTCTGGCACGACCTGTCCTTCTGGGGCCTCCTGCCCTCGCGGCTCCTGATGGGCTTCGCGCTGATCCTGCCGATCTCCATCATCGCCGCGGTGTCGGTGGCAACGCGCGGCGCCTATGGCGGCTTCACCTGGGACGTCAACTTCGCCGGCTACAGCCAGATCCTCTTCAACGAGGGCTGGACGGGCGAGCTCGAATTCACCCCGCAATATCTCCTCATCATTGGCCGCACCTTCCTGCTCGCCGGCGCGACGACGCTGATCTGCCTCCTCTTCGCCGTGCCTGTCGCCTATTTCATCTCGCGCCAGCCGCCGGGCCGCAAGGCGGCGCTCGTCTATCTCGTCACGCTGCCCTTCTGGGTCTCGATGATCCTGCGCGTCTATGCCTGGATGATCATTCTCGGCAAGGACGGCACGCTGCCGAACCTTCTCGAAACGCTGGGCTTTCCTGCCGGCATGAGCTTCATGTTCAACGACGGCGCGACGCTGACGGCCATGGTCTATACCGCCATGCCGCTGATGGTGCTGCCGGTCTTCGCCTCCATCGAGAAGCTGGACGGAACCCTGATCGAAGCCTCGCACGATCTCTACGGCGACCGCTGGGTGACGCTCCGCCGGGTGATCCTGCCGCTGACGGCGCCGGGCCTGACCGCCGGCGCCATCCTCGTCTTCGTGCCTGCGCTCGGCGCGGTGCTGGAGCCGACGCTGATGGGCGGCGGCAAGCAGATGATGATGGGCTCGCTCATCCAGCTGCAGTTCGGCGGCGGTCGCAACTGGCCCTTCGGCGCGGCCATCGCCATGACGCTGATGGCGCTCGTCATGCTCTTCCTGATCGCCACCGCGCTGCGCGCCGCCCGCCGGGAGGCGACGCCATGAGCATCCACCACGACGTCAAGCGTTATCCGGGGCTCGGGCCCCTCACCGTTTTCTTCTTTCTCTATCTCTATGCGCCGCTCGCGGTCATCGTCGTCTATTCCTTCAACGCCAATCGCGTGGCCGGCGTCTGGACGGGCTTCTCGCTGAAATGGTACGGCTCAGCGCTCAACAATGCCGCGCTGATGAACGCGCTTAAGATCTCGCTGACCGTCGCCGCGGTCGCCACCGTCGTCTCCACGTTGATCGCGCTGTCCGCCGCGCTTGCCATCATCCGCGGCAAGAACCTGCGCTTCCGCAGGCTTTCGGAAACGATCGTCAACCTGCCGCTGCTGCTGCCGGAAATCGTGCTCGCCGTTGCGACGCTCATCCTCTTCTCGCTGCTCGACATCCAGAACGGCATGGTGCGGCTCATCATCGCCCATTCCGCCTTCTGCACGCCCTTCGCCTTCCTGCCGATCCGCGCCCGCCTGCAGGGCATGTCGCTCGATCTGGAAGAAACGAGCGCCGATCTCTATGCGGACCGCTGGACGACCTTCCGCCGCGTGACGCTGCCGCTGATCTTCCCGGGCGTCTTCTCCGGCGCGATGCTCGCCTTCCTCATTTCGATGGACGACTTCATCACCTCGAACCTGCTGTCGACCGGCGGCTCGACGACGTTACCGGTCTATATCTTCTCGCTGATCCGCGCCGGCACCTCGCCGGAGCTGAACGCCATCGCGACGCTGCTGATCCTCGCCTCACTCGTCCTTGCCACCGTCGCGCTTCTCGTCGCCGCGCGCGGTGCCCGTGAAAATGCCGAACCATAATCAAAGAGAGGAACATGACATGAAGACGTATCTTGCAGCCACCGCCATCGCTCTTTGCTTCGCCACGGGCGCCCAGGCCGCCGGCGAACTCAACATCTATGCCTGGGCCGAATCCATTTCGCCCGACCTCATCGCGAAATTCTCGAAGGAGAACGACGTGAAGGTGAATGTCGACAGCTTCACCTCCAACGAGGACCTCCTGACCAAGTTGCAGGCCGGCTCCTCCGGCTATGATATCGCAACGCCCTCGCAGCACTTCCTGCGCGTGATGATCGACCAGGGCATCATCGAGAACTTCGAGGCCAACAAGCTGAAGGCCTATGAGAACATCGAGGAGAAGTGGCGTAACCAGTGGTGGGACGAGAAGCAGGAATATTCCATTCCGCTCGCCTACGGCACGGCCGGCTTCGTGGTGAATACGGACCAGTACAAGGGCCCGACCGACAGCTTCAAGTATTTCTTCGAGCCGGATGGCGAACTGAAGGGCAAGATCGCGCTCCTCTCCTATCCCGACGAGGTGATCGGTGCCGCCCAGCTCTATCTCGGCGTGCCCTTCTGCTCGGAAGACCAGGCGGAGATGAAGAAGGTGCTGGATCTGCTGATGGCGCAGAAACCGTCCGTTGCCGTCTACTCCTCCGACAATATCGCAAGCCGCCTCGCCTCCGGCGAAGTCTCGGCGCATTTCTGGTGGGATGGCGACTCGCTGCGCGCCCGCAAGACCGGCTCGCCGGTCAAGCTCGCCATGACCAAGGAAGGCCTCGTCGGCTGGATGGACAGCTACGTCATTCCGAAGGATGCGCCGAACCGCGACAATGCGGTGAAGTTCATCGAGTTCATGTCGACGGCGGAGAACGCCACGGAGCAGATGAACTTCTACTCCCATTCCTCGCCCATGAAGGTCATTCAAGACAAGGTCGTCAACACGAAGGAAACCGCACCGGAACTCTATCCGGAGGTTCCGATCACCTTCTCGCGCACCTGCTCGGCTGCCGCGCAGGATCTGGTGACCCGCGTCTGGACGCAGCTTCTGCAGTAACACGAGGCGGGGGCCGAAGGCCCCCGCGCTTCCGCCGGAGGAGCCGGCACCCAGAGCGATCTCATTCATCGCGAATGGCCGTACGCGTGCCGGCTCCGCTCCGCCACGAACCGTTTTCCTCGCCGTCAGGATTGCGGCGGCGAAATCCTCTTTGGCGTCCCTCGACACGACGACAGACCACGGTGCCGCAGGCACCGTGGATAAAAGGCGTCCAAGCGCTGTGATCGTCCGGCCGGCCGAACGATCAGAGATACATGTGCTTGATCGTGTCGTCCTTCAGCATCTGCTCGCGCGTGCCCTCGACCGCGATCTGGCCGCGCACCAGCAGATAGCCGCGATCGGCGATCGACAGGGCCTTTTCCGCATTCTGCTCGATCAGCAGCACGGTGCGCCCCTCGGCATGGATGCGCGCCACGGTCTCGAAATATTCGTCGATCAGTTTCGGCGAGAGGCCGAGCGAGGGCTCGTCCATGATCAGCAGTTCCGGATCGCCGATTAGCGCGCGGGCGAGCGCCACCATGGCCTGCTCCCCGCCGGACATGGTGCGTGCCTGCTGGCCGATGCGCTCCTTCACGCGCGGGAAAAGGTCGTAGATCACCTCGAGCCGCGCCTCGAAGGGCGTCTTGCAGCTGGCGGCGTCATAGCCGAGCTTCAGGTTTTCGCGCACCGTGAGAGAAGGAAACAGCTTGCGCCCCTCCGGCACGAAGCCGACGCCGAGCGCGCCGAGCTTTTCCGTGCCCGTGCGCGTCACGTCCGCGCCCTTCATCGAAACCGTGCCGCCGTCGAGCGGCAGGAGGCCGGAGAGCGCCTTGAAGGTGGTCGATTTTCCCGCCCCGTTCGGGCCGAGAAGGCAGACGAGTTCGCCCTTCTTCACGCTGAGCGAAACACCGCGCAGCATGGAAACCTGCCCGTAGGAGGTGCTGATATTGGCAAGTTCAAGCATCTTCCACCGCCTTCTGGCCGAGATAGGCCTGCTGCACGCGCGGCAACAGCCGCACCTCGGCGAATTTGCCGTGCGCGATCTTCTTGCCGTAGTCGATGACCACGACATCCTGCGGCAGGTCCGCCACCAGGCGCATGTCGTGCTCGATGATGAGGAAGGACAGGCCGGGATTTTCCGCCATGACGCGGCGGATATCGGCCATCAAGTCGGCCGTGTCGCGGTCGTCCATGCCGGAGGAGGGTTCGTCGAGCAGGATCAGCTTGGGCTTCGAGGCGAGCGCGCGGGCGATCTCCAGCCGTCGCCGGTCGGCCTGCGGCAGGATGCCTGCGGGCTCGTGGCGGCGGGCGAAGAGCTCGTCCGACAGGCTTTTCAGGATGCGTCCGGCCTCGTCGGCGCAACCGGCCAGCTCGCGGCGGGCGCGGCCGGGGGCCAGGAGCGCCGTCAGGACGCCGGTCCTGGTGCGCGAATGCATGCCGATCATCACATTGTCCAGGATCGGCAGGTCCTCGAAGAGGCGTGAGGATTGGAACGTGCGGGCA
Source organism: Shinella sp. G-2 (assembly GCF_050172695.1). Taxonomy (NCBI): domain Bacteria; kingdom Pseudomonadati; phylum Pseudomonadota; class Alphaproteobacteria; order Hyphomicrobiales; family Rhizobiaceae; genus Shinella; species Shinella sp. G-2. The sequence continues at coordinate 27,336 of NZ_JBBEYH010000026.1, forward strand.
ATGCCCTTGGCCGCCACCTGATGAGCCGGAAGGCCCGTGATATCGACGCCGTTCAAGGCGACGCTGCCGGCGGTCGGCTTGTAGATGCCGGTGATCAGGTTGAACAGCGTGGATTTGCCCGCCCCGTTCGGCCCGATGATGCAAGTGATATGGCCGGCCGGCAGGTCGAAATTCACGTCGTCGACGGCCACCAGACCGCCGAAGCGGATGCCGAGACCACGCAATGAAAGCAGCGGCTCTGTCATGAATGGGCTCCATAATGGCGCGGGCGCTGCGGGAAGAGGCCCTTGGGGCGCAGCACCAGGAAGAGGATCACCACGACCGACACGAAGAGCAGGCGGTAATCGGAGAAGATGCGCAGCTTTTCCGGCAGGAGCGTGAGCAGGAAGGCGCCGACGATCACCCCGAACGTGTTGTCCATGCCGCCGACGATGACCATTGTCATGATCGTCACCGAGACGAGGAAGGTGAAATTGTCGGGCGAGATGTAGGAAACGTAGAAGGCATAGATCGTGCCGGCGAAGGCCGCGAGGAAGGCGTCCACCGCGAAGGCGAGGATCTTGTACCAGGCGACGTTGATGCCTTGGCAGCGCGCCGCCAGCTCATCGGCGCGGATGGCGTTCCAGGCAAGGCCGATACGGCTTTCGTGCAGGCGCTTGGCCGAGAGGATGGCAAGGCCGAGCAGCGACGCCGCGAGATAGTAGAAATTGGCCTGCGACGGCAGACGGAAACCGAAGACGACGATCGGCTGCATGAAGGAATGGCCGAAGAGGCTGGGCGCCGGGATGCCGACCAGACCGTTCGGACCGCCGGTCCAGCTCAGATTGTTCAGCATCTGGTGGATCACGATGCCGAAGGCGATGGTGACGAGCGCGAGATAGCTGTCGCGCGCCCGCATGGAAGGAATGCCGAGCAGGAAGCCGAAGGCGGTGGCGACGAGGGCCGCGGCCGGCAGTGTCGCCCAGAGCGACAGGCCGAAATTGATGGCGAGCAACGCCGAGGTATAGGCGCCGATGCCATAGGTCGCACCGGTCGCGAAATTCGGGATATTGGCGGAGCCGAGCTGGAAATTCAGCGCCAGCGCCAGCACCGAATAGAGCAGCGCGACGATGACGAGGTGCAGCGCATAGGTGTTGTTACCGAGGAAGAACGGATAGGCGAGCACGATCACGATGCCGAGCACGGTCGCCAGCTGGCGGGACGAGCGGAAGGCGGAGATGATCGTCTCCTCGATGGCGGGGCGCAGCTGGATGAGCGCGAAAGCACCGCCCATGACGGCGAAAAGCGCAAGGACCAGGGGCGTCGATTCCGCCGTCAGCAACGCCCAGAGCAGGGCGGCGCCGATGATCTCGGCAAGCACGACGATGAGGACGGGCGGCAAGGCGGACTGTGACGCCGAAGGGATGGCAGAAGTGGACATGCGCCTAGACCTTTTCGACGACGGCTTTGCCGAGCAGCCCGGAAGGGCGCACGCACAGCATCAGGATGACCAGCAGGAAGACGAAGACGAGGCGGTAGGACGCACCGTCGGTCATGTTCGCCTGCACGAGGGCCTCGATACCGGCAATGGCAAGCGAACCCAGGATCGCCCCGCTCATCGAGCCGAGCCCGCCGATGACGGCCGCGGAAAAGCCGATGAGGCCGAGCTGCACGCCGAAATCGAAGCGGACCACGCCGGCATGGCTGGCAAAGAACAGTGCGCCGAGCGCGCCCACCGCCGAGGCGAGGAAAAAGGTGAAGGCGAAGACGCGCTCGGGGAAAATGCCCATCAGCCGCGCCGTCTCGCGGTCTTCCGCGACGGCGCGGATGCGCGTGCCGATCGGGGTTTTCTGCAGCAGGTAATACATCAGCGCCACGACGGTGACCGAGGTGACGATGATGAGGACGGGCTGAAGGGGAAGCTGCGCCGTCCCCAGGGACAGGCTGCCTTCGACGATCGCCGGAAACGCCTTCGGGTTGGATCCTTGCGGATAGATCGCCCGGATCAGCTCGCGCACCACCGTGCCGAGTGCAACGGTCGCCACCAGCGCCATCATGGCCGGCGAGCGGCGGAAGCGACGGATCACCAGCCTGTCCGCACCGATGCCGACGAGACCGGTCGCGGCAATGGCAAGCCCCAGCGCCACCGCCATGGCACCGGGGCCGCTGAGTGCGCCGAGCAGCACCTGGAGCGCGCCCAGCGCCACGAAGGGCGCAACCATGGAGACATCGCCATGGGAGAAGTGGATGACGTTGAGCAGGCCGAAGAGCAGGCTGAAGCCGATCGCGACCAAAGTGTATATGCTGCCCAGAACCATCCAATTCAGGAGGTACTGGACGAGAAGGCTATCCATAGCGGCCTCTCCCGGTTTGTGGGTTCCCGTTTTTTGCGGCGGAGGATGCAAGAACCGAGCCGGGGCGTAAATTGAAAAGACGCAAATCCGGCATAGCTTTTTCCGAAGCGCGGGATCAGCAAAAACGACTTTAAGAACTTGCCCGCCCGACGCTAGGTTTTCCCAAAAGAATGACGGCACGAATGTGCAGGAGATGTTTCGCCAGGCGAAACAATATCTTCCATCGGGAACAGCAAAGCTCATCTGGAGAGGGTTCAATGGCATATATGACGATCAGCCGCCGCGCAGCGCTTGCGGGGCTCCTGCTTTCCACGCTCGCCTTCGTGGCACCGGCCCACGCCGACAAGACGAAGGTGAAGCTCGGCTTCCTCGGTCCGCTGTCGGGCGGCAACGCCCAGCAGGGCCTCGGCGCGAAGAACGGCTTCCTTCTCGCCATCGAACAGGCCAATGCCAAGGCGGACGGCAAGTACGAATTCGAAGGCGTGGTGCTGGACGACGCGTCCGACCCGCAGACCGGCGTTTCGGCCGCGATGAAGCTCGTGAACGACCCCGAGGTCGTAGCGGCGACGGGCCACTGGAATTCGCCGGTGGCGCTCGCCACCATGCCGGTCTTCGCCCGCTTCCAGACGCCACTCGTGATCTGGGGCGCGATCTCGCCGGCCATCACCCAGCAGAACCTGCCGGAAGTGACCCGCGTCACCCCGACCCTGCTTACCGAGAACAAGCCGCTCTCCGAATGGGCGGTCAAGACGCTCGGCGCCAAGCGCATCGCGATCATCGCCGACACCTCCGACTTCGGCAAGGCGAATGCCGATGCCGTCAGCGCCTTCGTGCCGGAAGCAGGCGGCGAGATCGTCTCGACCGACCTTCTGCCGGTCGGCTCGACGGATTTCCGCACCGTGCTCACGGCGCTGAAATCCAAGAATGTCGATGCGATCTATTTCGGCGGCGTGATCACGGAAGCCGGTATCCTGGCCAAGCAGATGAAGGAAGTCGGTCTCGACAAGCCAATGCTCGGCACGTCGGGCATGTATGACCCGGAATTCATCGCTGTTGCCGGTGATGCCGCCGGCGCCGCCATCGTCTCCTATCCGGCCGCGGCCGTCACCGACACGCTGAAGAAGCTCGACGCCGATTACGCGGCGCGCGGCTTTGCCGAGGCATCCAGCCCCTATACCAAATACGCCTTCGACGCGGCGAATGTCCTGATCCAGGCGATCGAGGAAGTCGGCAAGGACGACAAGCCGGCGCTGTCGGCGGCCATCCGCAAGATCAAGCACGAGGGCGCAACCGGCACGATCACCTTCGACGAAAACGGCCAGACCCAGACGCCTGTCGCCATCGAACTCAAGACCGTGCGCGATGGGGCATGGACCGACTACAAGGCGAACTGACAGCCGCTTAGAGCCAACCGCCTCCGCCCTCCAGCGGAGGCGTTTTCATACCGTTCCCAAGGAGATCCGCATGCCCGTGCACACCCGTATCCGCCCCTTCAACACGAAGGAAACCTATCCCGAGCAAAAACTGAACAACGACCTCTGCCAGGCGGTGGTGGCGCGGGGTGCCACGGTCTTCGTGCGCGGGCAGATCGCACAGGACCTCGACACGCGCGAAAGCCTGCATATCGGCGATGCCGGTGCACAGTCCCGCAAGGCGATGGAAAACATCAAGATGCTGCTGGAGGAGGCCGGCTCCGACCTCAGCCATATCTGCCGCGTCGTCGTCTACCTCATCGACATCCGCTACCGCGAGGCCGTCTATACCGAGATGGGCAAGTATCTGCAGGGCGTCTTCCCTGTTTCGACAGGCCTCGTCGTCTCGGCGCTCGCCCGCCCGGAATGGCTGGTCGAGATCGAAGCCACTGCCGTCATTCCCGACGAAGCCTGAGGAGGGCGGCATGACCTTCTCCGTCTCCGCTCGCTGCCCCGATACCGGCATGTTCGGCGTCGCCGTCTCCTCCTCCTCGCCGAGCGTGGCGGCGCGCTGCGCCCATGCACGCGCCGGCGTCGGCGCGGTGTCGACGCAGAACGTCACCGATCCGCGCCTCGGCCCGAAGGGGCTGGACCTGATGGCGGGCGGCCTTTCGGCGGAGGCGGCCCTGGAGCGGCTCGTCGCCGAGGCCCCGCATGTCGAATATCGCCAGCTCGCCCTCGTCGACGCGGCGGGCCGCTCGGCCTCCTATTCCGGAGCCAGGACGCTCGGCACCCATGCGACGGCGTGCGGCGAGAACGTGGTGGCCGCCGGCAACATGCTGACGAGCACCGCAATCCCGCAAAAGATGGTGGACGCCTTTGCGGCGGCGAAAGGCAAACACCTCGGCGACCGGCTGATCGCCGCCATGCGGGCCGCGCTCGCCGCCGGCGGCGAGGAAGGCCCGGTTCATTCCATGGGTCTCATCATGGTCGACAAGGTCTCCTGGAACGTCGCGGACCTGCGCATCGACTGGACGGACGGCGACCCGGTCGAGGAATGCGCCGCCCTCTGGGAGCGCTGGCGCGGCGAGATGGACGCCTATGTCACCCGCGCGCTCAACCCTTCGGGCGCACCGAGCTACGGCGTGCCGGGGGATTTGTGAGGGCGCGGGGATTGCTCTCCCCTCCCTTCTCCCCGCAAACGGGGAGAAGGTGGCGGCCTATCGGGCGGGACGCGTCGGGGAGAAAATGCCTTGCAGGGCGGTGAGTTGGTATAGTCTCGAACAGGAGCGGTTGACCCCCGAACCATCGCTCTCCCTCATCCAGGCAGCGTAAATGCATTCCATGGTCCTATCCACCCCAGATATCCTCGCCCGCCTCGTCGCAGAGCCGACCCTGTCGCGCACCTCCAACCTCGCGTTGCTCGACTACGTGGAAAACCTGCTGCGCCCGGTCGGCGCGCGGATCGAACGCTTTGCCCATGCGGACGGCAGCCGGGCCAATCTCTTCGCGACCATCGGGCCGGACGGCCCCGGCGGGGTGGTGTTGTCGGGCCATACGGATGTCGTGCCAGTCGAAGGGCAGGCCTGGAGCCGCGATCCCTTTACGCTTGCCGAGCACGACGGCCGGTTCTACGGCCGCGGCACGGCGGACATGAAGGGCTTCGTCGCAGCGAGCCTGCGCGCGGCGCTTCTGGCCGCCGGCCGCCCGCTGCTCCGCCCGCTGCATCTCGCCTTTTCCTATGACGAGGAGATCGGCTGCATCGGCGTGCGTGGCATGATCGAGGCGCTGGCGACGCGCACCGAGCGGCCGGCGCTCTGCATTGTCGGCGAACCGACCGAAATGCGCATCGCCAGCGGCCACAAGGGCAAACGGGCATTGCGCGCCTGCTGCCACGGCCAGGAGGGCCATTCCGCCCTCGCCCCGAACGCCCTCAACGCGCTGCATCTCGGCGCCGCCTTCATCCAGTCCCTTCAGGCGCGGCAGGACGCACTCGCCGACCACGGCGCGCGCGATGCCGACTACGACATTCCCTATTCCACAATTCATGCAGGCATGATGCGCGGCGGCACCGCGCTCAACATCGTGCCGAACCGCTGCGAGATCGATTTCGAGATCCGCAATATCGCCGAGGACGATCCGGTGGATATCCTCTCCGGCATCGCCGCCGATGCCGAAGCCATCGCCGCCCCTTATCGCAACCGCTTCCCGATGGCCTGCATCGAGATCGAGGAGGTCTCGGGCTATCCGGGCCTTGCCACCCGCCCGGATGCGGCGGTCGTGCGCCTGCTTGCGCGACTTCTCGGTGACGACACCACGCTGAAGGTCGCCTTCGGCACCGAGGGTGGGCTGTTCGACGAAGCCCTCGGCCTTTCCACCGCAGTCTGCGGCCCCGGCTCGATGGAACAAGGCCACAAGCCGGACGAATTCGTCAGTCGGAGCCAGCTCGATCGCTGCGACGCCATGCTGGCCCGTCTCATCGCGGAACTGGAAACGACCGGATAATCCCCTGGCCGCGTGTTTCGATCAGCCGAAAGCCGAATCGTTCGAGGCCAGCCCCTGCCGTTTTTCCGCGTAGAGCCACTTGGTCAGCTTATCCAGCGACCGTGTGAAGCGGCGGGCGGATTTCGTGCAGAAACTGTAGCTGCGCCCGGAGGGCATGGTCGCCTCATGCCACGCAACGACCATGCCGCCCGCCAGCGCCTCGGATGCGAGGAATGTCGGCAGCAGTGCAACGCCGATGCCTTGCTTGGCGGCTTCCAGCGCGAAAATCTCGTGGCTGACCTGCACGATCTGCTCCCGCCTGAGTTCCATGTCGATGCTCGCGTGCTTGAAATAGTCGCGCCAGTCGGCCGCAAGCGTCGTGCGATCGAGATGGGTCGTGATGAAGCTCGTCGCGGAAAGCGGACGGTCCTGAATATAGTCCGGGCTGGCGACGGCCGTCAGCATCTCGTCGAACAGATTGAGCGACCAGTATCCCGCATCCGGAGGGAAGATGGTGATGAAGCCGTCGGAGGCGGCGGCGACGCGCACCGGATCGTCGCTGTACATGATCGTCTGAATGCTGACTTCGGGGTTCTTGTCCAGAAAGGTGCCGAGGCGCCTGATGAACCATCCGGCCCCGAAGGTGCTGCACATGGCGATGCGCAGCGTCTCGTTCTCCGTGCCGATGCAGGTGTTCACGGATTCGTCGATCTGGTCGAAGGCCAGCGTCAGTGAACTCGCCAGCCGCGTGCCGCTGGCCGATAACACCATCCGCCGCCCGGAGCGGTCGAAAAGATTTTCTCCGACCTGCTCGCTGAGTTTCTTGAGCTGATGACTGATCGCACTTGGGCTGATCTTCAGTTCCTTGGCTGCCTCAGCAACGGAATTGTGCCTGGAAACACATTCAAAGATTTGAAGAGCGCGCAAGTTGTATATCATCCACACCATACCCGGTTTGAGTTTCTTTCTTGAAGACACGTCAAACTTTGCCGGGTATGTGAGTCCATTAAAAATGATTAATATTCACATGTGTGTATTATAATCAAGAATACCTACCGGAATTCTATGCAGATCATACCTACCGGTCTTCCGCTTCGGCCCTATCCAATTCGAACCGAATAGACTCGAGGAGGTTCTGGAGAAGTTCGGCCGTCTTGTTCGCCAGTTGCAACTGAATGCTCAGGTCAAGAACGCGCTGCGGCTGCTGCACGGCATAGCGTTCGCAATAGGCGAGGATATGCGCCGCATCGATGAAGCTGCCCGAACCGATGCCGGTAAACCGGCCGCTTGGAAAAGCAAGAATATTGGACATGGACATTTCCCGTGATCTCTTGGCAAGGCCATGCATGGGGAGAGCAGGAGGCCACTCTCCCCATGCGTCTCAGAACTCTGCCCACGCATCGCCCTGTGGAGCCTGGGCGAGGGCAGCGGAGCCTGAGAAAGCACGCGCCACCTTGCCGGCAAGCGTGCGGGCGGGCGATGACGCAGCAGGCGCCGGCGTCCCGACGCGGGCCGGGGTGCCCCCCTCTCCCAGCCTGAACTGCGCCAGAAGCTGGGAAAGCGCCGTGACATCGGACGTCAGGCTATGCGTCGCCGCAGTGGTCTGCTCGACCATTGCCGCGTTCTGCTGGGTACCCTGATCCATCGCGTTCACCGCGGTGTTGATTTCTGAAAGACCGATCGACTGCTCACGGGCTGCCTCGACGATCGCCGCGACATTGCGATTGATCTCCTGGACTTCCGTAGCGATCGTGCCGAGGGCGTTGCCGGTCTCGCGCACCTTTTCCACGCCCGCCTGCACCTGGTGGCTCGAAGCGCCGATGAGATGCTTGATGTCCTTAGCGGCGGCGGCCGAGCGCTGGGCAAGCTCGCGCACCTCCTGCGCCACGACCGCAAAACCCTTGCCGGCTTCGCCGGCGCGCGCCGCCTCGACGCCGGCATTCAGCGCCAGAAGGTTCGTCTGGAAGGCAATCTCGTCGATCACGCTGATGATGTTCGTGATCTCGCCGGAGGATTTCTCGATCAGCTGCATGGCCGCGATCGCGTCGCGGACTACGACGCCGGAGCGCTCTGCCCCCTCCCGTGTGCGGGTGACAAGCATACCAGCCTCCTCGGCGCGCCGGGCGGAATCTTTCACGGCCGTGGTGATCTCTTCCAGTGCCGCCGCCGTCTCCTCGACGGAGGCCGCCTGCTGCTCCGTGCGGCGGGCGAGGTCGTCGGCGCCCGAGCGCATTTCGTTTGCCCCCGCATCGATGCTGCGCGTGCTCTCCTCGACGCGCCGCAGCGTGGACTGCAGCTTGGTCATCGACGTGTTGAAATTGCCGCGCAGCCCGTCGAGATTGAGCCCGAAGGGCTGATCGATACGATAGGTCATGTCGCCGTTGGAAAGATGCTCGAGGCCGTTGGCGAGGGCATCCACTGCCGCCTGGATCGTGGCCGCTTCCCTCGCCTTCTGGGCTTCGCGTTCGAGACGTTCGCTTTCCGAAAGGCTACGGCCCGCTTCCGCCGCCTCCTCGAGACGAATGCGCTCGACCGCATTGCCGCGGAAGACGGAGACGGCTGCGGCCATCTGCCCGACCTCGTCCTTGCGACCGAGCCCGAAGACCACCGCTTCCGTTTCGCCGTCGGCAAGGCTCAGCATGCGCTCGCGCAGGGCGTTCACCGGCCGGGTTATGCCGTAGACGGTGATGGCGAGCGAGGCGACGAAGGCCGCCAGCAGCACGGTACCGAGCACTATGAGTGCGGTGTTGATGGTGATTGCCGCATCGGCGCTCAGCTGATCCGACTGCTCTTCGATGGATGCCGTTTTTGCTTCGATGAAGCCGGCCAACGTCTTGCGAAGCTGAATGACCGCGACGTCCTGCTTGGCGAGGATGGCCTGTGCGGCGTCCCTCTCGCCCCGCTCTCCCAGAGCCACAGCCTTATCCAGCTCGGCAAAGATGGCGCGCGCTCTCGCAATCATCCCGTCGATATCGGCCGCAGCGCCGGGCAGCCGCGCCCGCACCTCCTCGAAACGCCGGATCGCCGTCTTGGTCGTGTCGGCATAGCTTTCGAGAAGCTGCGCCATTTCAGGCGTCTGCCGCTCATAGGAAAGCACCTTGTAGGCAACATACGCGGCCGTGTGCAGGCTCGTATTGGCGCGTGAGAGGAGCAGGGTCGCCCCGTTGTCGCTGGCGATGAAGGCGCTGTAGCGCTCATCCGCCTCGCGGTAGCTCCAGGACAGATAGAGGACGCTGGCAACGGCAATGACACTCAGGAAGACGAGTGGTGCCAGCACCTTCGTCATGATCTTGGCATTTCGCAGAAAGGACATGGATGCCTCGTTGGGACCGCAGGAAAGGATGCGACTCCCATACGCACATCAGGACGCGGCGGCTCTACCCGGCAGAACAATGCAGACCGGATCGAATATCAACCATGAATGATGTGAATATGCCCTCATGGCAAGCGGGAATCTGACACTACTATATTTATAGTTTTCAATTAAAATTCTATTAAACCAAGAATTTAACTTGATGACTTTTACAGAATATATTTGCATACGTCATTTAAATGAGAAAAACTCAAACCATTGAACGAATATAATTGAAGTTATACATAATACGCATTAAAAGAGCCTTGAATTTCTCAACGAAGAGCCCGCAGGTGTGAGGACCGCGATCCGGGCGAAATCTCCTCTATATCCGTTGCCCCCTCGTCCGTTGCGCAGACCCGGTTGCGGCCCTGCGCCTTGGCGCTATAGAGGCGACGGTCCGCGATGGTGACGATCTCGCCCCAGTCGGCCGTCATTCCGGGTGTGCGAACACAGAGGCCGATGCTTGCGGTGACCGAGATCTTGGGCTCGTGTTCGATGTCCAGCGCGGCGATGCTTCGGCGCAGACGCTCTGCGATCTCGACCGCCGGCGCGCCATCGCTGAGGTCGAGAATGATCAGGAACTCCTCGCCACCGAAACGCGCCACGATATCGCTGCCGCGCAGCACGCGCCGCATCTGGTCGGCCACCGTCTTGAGGACGACGTCTCCGGCCGCGTGCCCATAGGTATCGTTCACCCGTTTGAAATGATCGAGATCCACGATCAGCACGCCGACCGGCCAGTTGTTGCTGTCCGAATCCCGCATGCGGGCGATGGCCAGGTCCTCCACGGTGCGCCGGTTGAGCAGTTGCGTCAGCGGGTCCCGCTCGGAGAGGAAGCGCAGCGTCTCCGTCAAACGCCGCTGCTCCTGTTCCATTTCCTTCTTCTCCCGCAATTGCTGGCGCAACACGGCGATGCTGTCGAAAATTTCCTCCAGTTCGCGGCTCGCAGCCGGGTCACGCCGGCATTCCGCAAGGCTGTCGCCGGCAAGGGCGAGGATCTGGTTGCGGGCGGCCAGAAGGGGGGAGAAAAGCAGGCGTCCCACCACGAAGGCAAAACCGAAGAGCAGAGCACAGGTCATGCCGAAGGCCACGGCGCCGGCGAGAAGCGAATTGCCTGCCGCATGGGCGCGAGCCTGCGCACCCTGGACGGTATCGCGGATGATTTGCGCACGCAGGTGCTGGGCCGCCTCCAGGCCGCGGACATAGCGATCCGTGAAGGCCTTGGCCGATATTTTTCTGCCTTCTTCGTGCAGGCGCAGGACTTCGTTGAGATAGGGTAATGCTCCCAGGAAATAGGCCTGGTTCGTCGCCTCCACCGCGTCACGCACGTCAGGCGTCTTCAGATGGGCCGGCGCGAAGAGGCGAAGATCGTGCCACAGCAGGGCAAGCCGGGTGCGTGTCGCCGCCATCGCCGCCAGTTCCTCCTTGCTTGCGGTGGAACCGGCAAGGCGCAGCACGGTGTAGGAACCGAGGCGACCGGCGGCCTCGCGCAACGCCCCTGCCTCGTTCACGAGAAAGATTTCCGCCGAAAGGTTCCGCGTTCGGGCGATCACCTCGCCCCCGAGCTTGTCACGCAGGGCAAAGGCGGCATCCGCACAGCGGAACATCCTGGCGACAGCTTCCGCCACGCGATCGGGCGACCGCTTGTCCAGGGGAAGCGCGGCAAGCCTGTCCACGGCGACGCGGGCGCTGCGAAGATGGGCCTTCAGGAGCGCGAAATCGGCAAAGTAGCGGCCGCCTCTGCCAACTTCAGGATGGAATGCATCGAGGAGTTCGGCAAGGCGCCTGTCGGTCTCCACCCGCTTTTGATGCAAGGCACCGATGACGGCGGCGCCGTCGCTCGTCATCGCATTGTTGGCCGGCCCTCGCTCGGCGGATATCGCACCTGCCGCGATGAGAACAACTTCGTAACGGGCCAGTTCTTCCGCCTCGGTTTGTGCGTCCTGTCGCGCGGTCCAAGCTTCGGCCAGGAAATGGCCGGCAACGATGGCGCAGCACAGAAGAATGCCACCGCCGGCACCGAGGAGAAGATGCTTCAATCGAATGGAGGGCTTTCGCCCCGGCTCGCCCGTCATGCCTGCGACTCCCCAGATGCCACGGCCGACAAGCCGCACCCGTATGCTCCTCAGGCTTCCTTGAAGAATTGACATATGTCAGATGAGACATTCTCATCACCGGGAGCGCGATTGTCGGTTGGCGCTCGCGCGTGCCTGCAAAGCCGGTCTTTCCGAAGCAGCGCGCATTCGCCGGCAGATGAATCCGCCGCAAAAGCTTGATTATCGCTCACAAAGTCTTGGTACGGCTTTCAATCTTTCAAACCTCCAATGGCGCCGTCATGAGGAGGAATGGATGAACCCGAGATCGCTTGCCCGCCTGCCCAACTGCCGCCGTGGCAATTTCGCGATCATGGCCGCCCTGATCATGCCGGCGCTGATCGGCGCGGCGGGGATCGCTCTTGATGTCTCCCAGGCGCTTCTGGTCAAATCCCAGTTGCAGGATGCAGCGGATGCCGCGCTCCTCAACGGTGTCGCGCCAAGCTCAAAGATCATGGCTTTCGCGCTGCAGAGCAATGCCGAAGGGGAGGTCGCCGCCCCGACGACGGAGGTCGAAGCCTTCTTCAAGGCAGCGATGCACGACAGCAGGTTCGCGAAGGATATCGCCATCGACACGATCAAGACGAACAGGAAGGACGGCGCCCTTCTCGCCACGATGATCTACAAGGCCTCGGTGCCGACGACCCTCTCGCGGATTTTCGGCTATGAGCTCATCGCCGTCTCCGGGATCGCGACCGTCACGACGCCCCTGCCGCTGTTCCGGGATTACTACGTGCTGCTGGACAACTCTCCCTCCATGGGCGTCGCCGCGACCGTGCAGGACATAGCCCTGATGGAAAAGAAGACCTCGGGCAAATGCGCGTTTGCATGCCACACCACGGAAACGGGCGGCCAGGACAACTACCAGATCGCCCGGGCAAACAAGATCAAGCTCCGGATCGACCTCCTCGAAAAGGCCGCACAGGTGATGATCGAGACGTCGGAGGAAAAACGGACCTATCCCTCGCAGTATCGTTTCGCGATGTACAATCTCGGTTCGCAGATCAGCACACCTCAATTGACACTCTTCTCCGAGATGGCCTATCCGTCGAAGGCGCTTCAGGAAAACCTGAGCACGCTGCAACTGATGTCCCTGAGACGGCATGGGGAACGCGATCACGCCGGAACCGAGCTCTTCGCAGCCATGTCCACGCTCGTCGACCTGATGGGCAACCAGGGAACGGGGAAAAGCGCCGCCAATCCGCTCAAGACAATTATCGTCGTGACCGATGGTCTGGAAAACAGCCGGAAGCAGGACTGCGCAAAGCCCAAGGTTCCCTCGAGCGGGGTCTGCCAGGAACCCCTCGACGACAAGGTGTGCGACACGGCCAAGAAGAAGGGGATCGATGTCGCAATCCTCTACACGACATACCTGCCACTGCCGGACGATAGCTGGTACAGGCGCTGGATCAGCCCTTTCCAGAGCGAGATCGGCAAGAGGCTCGGCGCCTGTTCGAGCAAGGACATGTTCATCGAGGCCACGTTCAAGGACGACCTCGCAAAGGCAATGAGCGCGCTGTTCGAAAAGACGCTCGGCAGCAGCCGGGTGGCTGAATAGGCCGGCTCAAGAATCCACTGCGTCAGGACCAGGTTGTGAGTGCGCGTCATGCACTTGAATTATCGACAACGATAAAAGCCTTAATGGATGTTGTCGCCTCCCCCATTCTCATGGTTGAAGGGCAAGGTAATACTGCGCCGACCGAAGCGCAGCCAGCCCGAGCCACCCCATGATCGTGTACACCTACTCCGTCGTCGCACTGGATCCCACGACCCGCCATGACCAGCCCGGCGCTTTCTTCGAAAGCCTTGACGAGGCACGGCAGGCGGTACGCATCTTGCGCAACGAGGTGATGCGGGATGGAGCCGAATGGGCGCCGGTCCGCATCGAGACGCTTGAAGTTTCCCCCATCGTGACGAGCCGAAGCCTCGTTCGGCTGCTGAATGACGGGATTGCCTCTCTCGTCCAGCGCCATGAGGCGACGGAAACGATTTCCTGACGCTTGTGTTCGGCTGCACACCATCCGTCTTTTGGACGCCATCGCCGAACGACCCGAAAAAGATGAGCTGGACGCATCGAGAAATCTCATAGTGTTGAGGAAAATTCACATATTCGCCGGCGATGCGGATCCGAATTTTGTCCGCCTTGCGCTTTCGTTTCCGCAGCGGCGCGCTACATGATCCAGCATAGGCGCCGCATGCGGCCGGGGCATCGCATGCCGACTGGCCGGCAAGGAATGGGGAACCACGACAATGCACTGCAATATCAGGGCGCTTCAGGTGTTTGAATGCATCTATCGGCATTCTTCCATCGCCAAGGCGGCGGAGGAGCTGGCGATCACACGCAGCGCTATCAGCCACCAATTGCGCTATTTGCGCATGCAGATCGGCGAGGAACTGATCGAGAAGACGGGGCGCAACCTCACCTTCACGCCCCGCGGCATCAAGCTTGCCAAATCCCTCTCCTTCGCCTTCTCCCAGATCGAAAATTCGATCCAAAGCAGCATCTGCGAGGCGAACCCGACCTTGCGCGTCGCCATGTGCAGTTCGTTCGGCCCCGGCTGGCTGATCCCCCGGCTCGAGCGATACGCCCAACGCACCGAGTGCCGGCTGCAGATCAGCCTGCAGGGCTACCAGCCGGAACTGAGCGACGCGGTCGCTGACGTCTTCTTCACGACGACCCCCATCAAGGACGGATTCTGGAGCACCAAACTCTTCGCCGAAAACCTGATCGCCGTCGGTACGGCCGCGCAGGTGGCGCGCAGCCGGGAGCAAAGCCCCATCCTGATCACGACGGACGTGGAAGACCGCACGTTCCTGGACGACTGGCGGAACTATCTCGGCCTTCTCCAGCGGCAGGACCTGCTCGATCGGGCGGCCGTGCTCGGCGCAAGCCATTATCTCTTCGCCCTCGAAATGGCCACGCATGGCCTTGGCCTTGCGCTCGTGCCGCGTTTCCTTGCCGAGGCCCGGCTGGCGGCGAAAGACCTTCAGCTCTGGCACGATCTGCCCATGCCCTCGGGTCGGACCTACTATCTCAACGTCAAGCATGCCCGGCGGAACGAGCCCGATATCCGCAACTTCACCAACTGGGTCCGGCGCATGGTCGTCGAGGGACAGGACGAACGTCCAGAGTTTTCGAAAAGCGCGTGATGGACCATCCGGCATTCTGGATGATCCTCCATCAAGTGAGTGAAAATTCGTCACGCCGATGCGCCTGTGAGCCGGCCAAAGCCGTGATATACCTGCGGAAACATCGACTTAAGACTTGGCAACATTCTCAGCGGCGGAAGGAAAAAGAGTGGACGGCAACGACGATATCGAACGCCACTCGTCCATTCTAAAGGCCATGGGCAATCCCAAGCGACTGGAAATCCTGCTCCTGACATCGATGGCGGAGTGGAGCGTCGGAGCCCTGGCCCGGGAAACGAACCTCAGCCAATCCGCCCTGTCCCAGCATCTCGCCAAACTGCGCCAGCACCAGCTCGTCGGTAGCCGCAGGGATGGTCACACCATCTATTATTCGTGCCCCACGAAGAGCGTGGAACGGATCATCGCCATCTTGAATGTCGACGCAGACTGAGGGACCGAAGATGCCCGCCGGGAAACCTCATGCACGCCGCTGGGTGCCTGGAGAGGACCAGGGGCGCCAGCGTGTGAGAGGAATGTTCCTGCCTTTAAGGAGCGGGCGCTCGACGAGGACATAGGCACAGAGCCCCACCGCGATGCCGGTGCAGGCCGAGACAACAAAGGTGATGGGAGGTGAGAGGCCGAGGCTCGCACCGGCCTTTGCCGCGACGGAAATCGCAAAGGTGTGCCAGAGATAGATCGAGTAGCTCGCCGCGCCCAGCAGCGCCGGAAACTTCAGCAGGGGAATATCGCCGCTTCTTTCGAGGGATGCCGTGCCGTAGACGAGGGCTATCGCAAGCGGCCCGCATGTCCATTCATCGAAAGGCAGCTTCAGGGCGGCGATCGCCGCGAAACCTGCCAGCGACGCGAAGATGAGGGCGAGCGCTTGCGGGCGGCCCGGAACCTTCCCGGCGAGCCAAAACTGGCCGATCAGCATGCCGGCGACGAATTCCAGGATGATCGGCCGCGTATAGGTTACGAAGAGAGCATTGTCGCTTTCAATCGCGAAACCGAGCGCCACCGCGCAGAGAAAGACCAGCGCCACAACCGCAAGGCGAAGGCGTGCCGGCAGGAAGAGGCAGGCGGCGAACACCCCGTAGAAGAACATTTCGTAGGTGAGCGTCCAGCCCTGGACGAGCACCGGCCAGATCTCACCGCTGCTCGGCGAGCGCATGGGCACGAAGAAGAACGACGCCATGACGTGGCTGGCCGTCAGCACCAGATTGGGGAACAGGCCGGCGACCCCGCCCGCAATCATGACCGTGGTCGCCAGCCAATAGACGGGCGCGATGCGCCGGAGCCGCTCCTTGAGAAAACGGCCGGGTGAAACGGGGCGTCGTTCGACGATCACCCACATGATGAAGCCGCTGATGACGAAGAAGACGTCGACGCCGGCGGCGCCGATCGCGAAGGCGAAGCCGCTGCGTTCGGCGGCGTGGAAAAACACGACCGCAAGCGCCGCGAAGGCGCGCAGATACTGGATGCCGTAGAGTGTTCCGCTCGGTTGCGTCGGGGCAGCGGGCGTCATGCGGCCATGGCTCCGCGCCCGCGATGCATCGGCAATCGCTCCGGCCGCGTCTGGAGGGCAGGACGCCTTCGCCCGTCCGTCAGTTTGCCGGCGGCGAAATAGAGCAGGAAAGAGCCGGCATGGTAGGGATTGAGGATGTCGATCTCCACGAAGGTGCGCACCGCGAGCAGCGCCGCGACGGTGAACAGCACCAGCGCCTCCCCGTCCCGCACCGCGGATAGAAGCCGGCCGAGATGTCCGGCGAGCGTGACGACCAGCACCATGGTGAGGAGAAAGCAGCCGATCAGGCCGGTTTCCACCGTCGCGGCGATGAACGTATTGTGGAAGTGGAAGCCGCTGCGCGTCGAAATGAAGAAATCGGCCCAGAGCCGCTCCGCCTCGGCGAAACCCTGTACCCAGAAGGCCTGATAGCCGATGCCGACGACGGGCGCCTCGCCCGCTGCCGCAATGCCCTGCTGCCATAGATAGGTGCGCCCGGTCAGCGTCGCGTCCTTGCCGAAGGCGCCGAGGATCATTTCGTAACCGCCGCCATAGATGGCGGCGAGGCCGCCGAGAACGATCAGCACGGAAAGCGCCGTAAACAGCATCTTGCGGTGAAATGGCGCCAGCATTTCAAGCATGCGCAGCGACAGACAGAGGCCAGCCACGGCGGCGGTCGTCAACACCGATGTCGCCGATTGCGAGGCTTTCAGGCAATAGAGCGCCACCAGAACCGCACCGACCGCGACAAGCTTCCAGAGACCGCGTTCGACGCCGAGAAAGAGCGCGGCGAAGGCGAAAAGAACGGCGAGCGAAGCGTAGAAACCGAGCTGGTTCTTGGAGGCGAAGGCGCCGACGAAGCTATAGGTGCCATCGAGCGGATCCAGATGATAGACGCCGAAGACGAGCGAGAAGAGCAGCACCAGCCCGGTGCCGATCAGCCCGCCGCGCACCAGCGTTTGGGTATCGACGACACGCATGGCGATCAGTGCGCAAACGACGTGGGAAAGGTACTGCACCGCCGCCCGGGCGCTGACGCCCGGCGCCTGCGACCAGAAGACCGAAAGGCAGGCAAAGAGCGCAAAGGCGAAGATCCAGAGGTAATGCGCATAATTGCCGAGCACGCGCTTGTAATCCACTGCGACGAGCGGCAGCCACAGGGCGTAGTAGGCAAGGATCGACACCTGACCGAAACGGAAGGAATAGGCGAAGACGAAGAAGGAGAGCGCTACGGCAAAGGCCGCATAGGCCTCGTTGCCGACAGGTCCGATCAGGCGCGCCTTCGCAATCCGCATGACAGCCTCACTGCGTCGCGAGGTTGACGTCGACCTTGACGACATCGCCCGGCAGGACGGGGGTCGTCTCGGTGGCGCGGATCTGCTCGGTCTTGCCCTTGACGGTGCGCAGGATCGAGTAGCCGATATTGGCGGCGGACAGGCCGCCCTTCAGGTTCGCCGCATCGGCCGACTGCATCAGCGCCTCGGACATCAGGTCGCGGCTCGTGCCGAGTTTCAGCGCCAGCGTATCGAGTTCCTGCTCGGTGTTCTGCAGTTCCTGGGCAAGCTGGGAGTCCCAGTCGTTCTGAAGGTTCGTCTCGTCCTGCGAGGCCTTGTTGATGTCCTGCTTGGCCTTCAGCGAAGCCGTATCGATATCGAGCAGGGCCGCCTGAAGGTCGGCCGTGCGCTGCTCCAGCGCAAGGCGGCGAGAGCTGATGGCAAGGCCTTTCTCGGCCAGCACATCCATCTTGGAAAGGTCACCCTGGACAAGTTCCAACTGTCGGGTCTGCGTCTCGGATTTCTTGCCGAGCGAGCCGATTTCATTGTCGAGCAGCGACTTCAGGTCGGCAAGTGCCGTCAACTGCAATCGCAACCGCTTTTCCCGCGAAGCCATCAACGCCTTTTCGCTTTCCAGGATCGCACGCGCCTCGTCCGACGTGCCGAGTTCCTTCGGCATCGCAATGTCCTTGGCACCGCTCATTTCCGCGGCGATACGCGCGCGACGGATCAGCAGGCGATTGCGCTCGGCGACATAGACGGCGGCCTCACCCTCGGAACGCAGGAAATCGCGGGCGAAACGCTGGCCGGGATCGGCCCGGCGCAGCCCGCCGCCAAAACTGACGGCCTTCAGCACGGTCAGCCCCGGCGCATAGGGATAGGCTCCCGGCGTCTGCACTTCGCCGGACAGATAGACCGGCCGATACTCGGCGATCTCCACCGAGGCGGAGGGCAGATCCTTGAGGCCGAAGAGCACCTGCATCTTCTTGCCGATCTCCACCGAGAGTTCCCCGGGCGTGCGGCCATCGGCCGGCAATTGGCCGATGAACGGCAGGGACAGCGCACCGTCCGCGCCGATGCTGTAGTCGCCGCTGACGGCGCTCCAGTCGCGTATGGCGCCCTCGGCGGTCTGCCATTCCGCAACGCGGATGCGCAGCTTGTCCATCACGCCGAGCCGATACTCTTCGGCCGAGGCCGAGGAGACCAACAACAGGGTCAGGGCGAGGCCGCCGAGCATCCTCGCAGCGACGGCGGCCGCAGCCGCGTTCGGAATCGTCTTCATGGGAATCCTATCCTTTGGTGATCAGTAGCTGCCGCGCGACAGGCAGACGGCCGGAATGGTGCGGGCGACGATGACGAGATCGGAGGTCAGCGACCAGTTGCGGACATAGTGCGTATCGAAGGCGACACGCGCGGCATAGGAGACATCGTTACGGCCGCTGACCTGCCAGAGGCCTGTCAGGCCGGGACGGCTGCGCAGATAGTAGACGGCGGAGGCCTCGTAGAGCTCCAGTTCGTCCTCCACCACCGGGCGCGGGCCGACGATGCTCATCTCGCCCTTGAGGATGTTGATGAGCTGCGGCAGTTCATCGAGGCTGAGCTTGCGCAGGACCGTGCCGACAACGGTGACACGGGGGTCGTCCTGCAGCTTGCGTGTGGCGCGCCATTCTTCCTGCGCCTCCGGATTCTGCTCCAGATATTGCTGGAGAAGGGCATCGCCGTTCTCCGCCATGGTGCGGAATTTCAGGCACCGGAAGGTGGACCCGTTGTAGCCGATGCGGCGGTGGCCGTAGAAGACGCTGCCGCCGTCGGAATATTTCACTAGCGCCATGACCAGCACGAAGATCGGGCTGAGCACGACAAGGGCGGCAAGCGCCATCAGAATATCAAAGCTCCGTTTCGATATCCCCCCTACCGGCGGAGCGCCGGTAATCGAACTGAAAAACGGCGAACTGGCCGATCTGCTCGCGGACTTCATAGAGGTGGCTCCATTGGATTTGCGATATGGTCGGGTCCCTCGGACGCGTCCGGACATCCAATGCGGAGTGTATGGTCACAGTTTGTTTTTCGTAGCGCCCCTCACGGAATTAGTTTCCCGCCACGGAATTTCAGGAAATCTTAATATCCTAAAATTTTATCTATCGAAGCATAGCGCAAGTAATGAATTTCACCTTGAAGCCGAAAAATCCTGAGAGAAGCGCGGCTTTTTCGATCTATCGATCCACAATCACTTCTTTTAAACGACGGCGCATCGCCGGATTTACGAATTTATACAGGTGCAATCCCTAAATACGCGACAAAACAGGAAAAGATACGTGGGATCGTAACAAAATTTTGCGCTGCAATATTATTTTGCACCGCACATTCAATCCATGAGGAGAAGCTCATACTGTAACAAAAGGTGATCGGCCGCCGTGGGCGTCGCAACCCCTTGGCTACCGCACGGATCGGCGCACTCGCCCATTCGGCGCATTTTCCGGCGCAGCCGTCGGAAGGGCGGCAAAATCGGGGCAGAAAGGAGGCCGGCGCGATTCTCGAAAGGGGCCACAACCCGCCCTTAACGGAAGCGCAACACAAATGGGGAAGGATCGGAACAGGCTCCGCCTCGCACTGGTTAATCCTGGTGATTGCACGCGATTGCGCGGAAACCTATAGTCCGAACGAGCCTCCAGGGAGAAGGCAACCACCGATGAAACGTGCGCCGGAAACGAAATGGCGGGACAGCATGGCCTATGCGCCACGCTTCTTCCTGAGCATGGGTATCGCGCTCGTGGCCTTCGCCGTGGTCACTTATATCAGCACGGGCTCCATCGCGACCACCGCCCTCCAGACGTTGATCTGCGCGGTGCTCATCCAGGTCGGCTATTTCCTCGCAACGCTCTATCTCGTCTGGCGCGCCGCGAAGGCGCGCAAGGCAGACACCGAGCTAGGGCGAGCGAAACCCGAGCTCGAGAAGGCGAAACCCAAAGTCTCCGTTCCGATGAACGAGCCGGGCCACTCCAAGCCCTGACGGGCCGTGATCCGGCAGGGCCGTTTTTGTGCCCCCTTTCCCTTTCATGCTGCATTGCAGCGCGGGCAAGCCCGCGCAGACGGTTCAATGCAGGAAGAGAGGTATATCGTGACCCCGGATGAAAAGGTCTGCGTCATCATTGCCGCGAAGAATGCGGAGGAAACGATCGGCCGGGCCGTGCGCTCGGCGCTGGCGGAGCCTGAAGTCGATGAGGTCGTCGTGGTGGACGATGCATCGGACGACCGGACCCTTGCGGCGGCCGCCGCCGCCGACGATACGACCCGGCGGCTCGACATCATCCGCTTCCGCACCAATCGCGGCCCCTCCGCCGCCCGCAACCATGCCATCGCGGTTTCCCGCGCGCCGTTGATCAGCATTCTCGATGCCGACGACTTCTTCTTTCCCGGCCGCTTCCGCCGCATGCTGGCCTGCCCGGACTGGGACTTCATCGCCGACAACATCGCCTTCATGCAAGACGCCGATTCCGGGCGGGAGCCGGAAGACTTCGCCCCGCATCCGCGCCGGCTCGACCTGAAGGATTTCATTCTCGGCAACATCTCCCGCCGCGGTGCGCCACGCGGCGAACTCGGGTTCCTGAAACCGGTCATGCGCCGGGCGTTCCTCGAAGCCCATGGCCTCGACTATCGCGAGGACATGCGGCTCGGCGAGGATTACGAGCTTTACGTGCGCGCCCTTCTCGCCGGCGCCCGCTACACGGTCATCGAAAGCTGCGGCTACGGCGCGGTGGTGCGACCCAATTCGCTCAGCGGACAGCACCGCACGAAAGACCTGGAAGCACTGCACGCAGCCGAGCGCACGATCCTCGCTACCGGCAACGTGCCCTCCGAGGCGGCCGATGCGATGCGCCGCCACTGCCGTCAGATCGGTCAGCGCCATGCGCTGCGCCACTTCCTCGACCGCAAGCGTGACGGCGGGGCGGGAGCAGCCCTTGCCTATGCCGTCGAAAACCCCGCCGCGATGCCGGCCATTGCCCGCGGCATCCTGCGCGACAAGCTGGAAGCGGCGCACAGACGCGTGCGGCCGGAGCCGTCAGTTCCGCAAGAAGGCTTGCGTTATCTGTTGCCCGCAGGGCAGTCGTAGACCGCCCTTGCCGGAGGGAAAGGCCTTCTCCCCACCGGCGGGGAGAAGACCGCTGACGGCATGGACAGCAGCGTTCTCCACGCTCAGAGATAGTCCCGCCGCACCCCATCCAGCACCTCGTAGAGCCGCTCCTTCCGATCCGAAAGACGCGCATCCCGGCTGAGTTGCGGCTCCGCCCGGCTCGCCTGCCAAAGGGCCAGTGTCGACGGGGCCGCAAGGACCTGCTTGGCGGCAAGCCGCAGGCCCGTGCGGGGCGCGGCCTGAAGCACGACCGCCTCCCCCTCGCCGGCCGCATGCGTCGCGCCGTCATAGTCGACACCCCAGAAGCGGGCGCCCTTGATGATCGCCTCGGCGCGGGTGGAAATCGGGATGCGCCGGGCCGCGGGATCGACATCCACGGTCGCAGCCCAGTCGCGCCATTTGAAGCCGTTGATATTGGCCGAGGTGCTGACCGCCACCCAGGGCACGCGGAAGGCATCGGCGAGGATGGCGCCGTGCATGGATTCTGCAACGATCAATTCGCATCCGGCGATCTCCCGGATCACGTCCTTGGCCTCGCCACGCGGATCGATATAGTGCAGGCCCGCCGTGGCGCAGACGACCGGCCAAAGGCCAGCCACCGCCGATTCCCAATGGGGAACGAAAGCACATTTGATGCGCTTCGGCAGGTTGGAAAACTCCGGCATGTCGGCAACCAGCACCGCCGGATCGATGATGCCGAGTTCTTCCGGCACGCCGACCTTTGCCGCGGTCAGCGGGCCGCGCACGCAGCGCAGGTCCCACTGGTCCCGGTCGCGCATATCCGGCAGGGTGCCGTAGCCGAACCCGCTGCCGAGCACCAGCTTGCGGCCCTCCCTTGGCAGCAGGGCGTCGTTCAGTACCGTGCCGACGCCGACCAGCAGCACATCGGCATGCGCCTCGCGCAGTCCCGGCAGCAGGAAATCCCAGAGCCAGAGATTGAGGTCGTCACCGAAATTGCCGTGCTGCGATTCCCAGTAGTAGGGCTTCATTCAAACCTCCTTTGGGCATGTCCGGCCGAAACGGCACCGCACAATGCGAAAAACAAAACGGCTCAGCGGGAGAACTTGCCAACGGCGAGCCCGACGACGCTCGCAAGGATGCGCGGATCGCGCACCGCCCAGCGGGCCAGCATGTCGAACTGCGGCAGCTTGCGGCGCCTGACACGCCGGGCCTGGCTCCAAAGCGCCTGCTGGCGCGCCGTCTGCTTGTAGGAGCGCAGCGAGGCGACCTCGGCCGGACGTTCGGCAAAGCGGCTTTCCATACGGTCGAGTGCGACCCAGGTGTTGAATTGCTGGCTGAGGAATTGCGGCGAGTCGTTATCGACGCCGTGGAAGATGTTGACGCCCTCCCCACGCACCGCGCCGGCCGTGCCGCTCAGGATCACCCGCCCGGCGGCAAGCACGCAGTCGCAGAAGAACAGCACGTCCTCCGCCGCGAGCCGGAGCGCCGCGTCGAAGCGTATCCGCTCGAAGACCGGGCGGGCGACGACCATGGAGGACAGATGCAGGAAGCTCCAGTTCTTGAGCATGACCTGCGTGAGATCGGGAATCTCGATCAGCAGCGGATCGTTGTTGAGGCGCACCGTCGCTTCGGTCTTTTCCAGATCCTCGATGCCGAAATGGTAGTAGAAGGCGTCGCCCCCGGTGATCGAGGCGAAGTAGCAATCGGCGGAAAAATGCGTCATCGCGGCGTGGGCGACGGCGAGATGACCGGGCGTCCAGGTGTCGTCCGAATCGAGGAAGGCGACGAAGTCGGTTCTATCGGAAACATGATCGAGCCCGGTATTGCGCGCGCCGCCCGGGCCGGCATTTTCCTGGCGGATCACCCGCACGCGCGCCTGCTCATCCTCGCTGAAGGCGATCAGGTCGCCATCCGGCGGATAGGGGGATTCGTCATCGACGACGATCACGTCGAAATCCCTGAATTCCTGAGCAAAAACAGAGGTGAGCGCACGCCTCAGGATGCCCGGCTCCTTCTGGTAGAAGGGGATGATAATTGTCAGCTTCGCCATCTTTTCGTCCCTGTGGTTTCTCTAGAAAGAGGTTCGTCTGGTCTCCTCCCACCGGGGCGCGGCCGTTTCCGGCGCAGGCTTTTTGTCGCGTCGAGGCTCCTTTTCTGACAGAGGAATCCTCCATGTCCCAGTCCGTGAACGCGAGGTCGGTAACGCGAAATGTCGGCTGGAGCGTCCTATCCAAGACAAGCACATTCGGGCTTAAATTTGTCACCGTGCCCATTCTGGCCCGGCTCTTGAGCCCGGAAGAGTTCGGTGCGGTTGCCGTCGCGCTCGCCGTCGTGCAGTTCCTGGCGATGATCGGCGGAGCGGGTCTCGCCTCCGCCTTGATCCTCGAAGAAAAGGAGGAAGAGGCGACGATCCACTCCGTCTTCTGGGCCAATCTCGCCTTCGCCTTCCTGATGGCGGCGGGGCTCTACGTCTTCGCCGAGCCGCTCGCCGACTGGTTCGGCGCGGCGGACGCGGCCTGGCTGCTGAGGCTCATGTGCCTGCTCATTCCGTTGCAGCTTGCCGGCGACGTCGCCTATGCGCTGGTGGCCCGACGCATGCAGTTCAGCCGGGATGCGCTGTGGAGCATGATCTCCGAATCGGTCGCCGCCATCGCCGCGGTGATTCTCGCGCTTGCCGGCTTTGGCGTCTTCGCGCTGGTGGCGCAGCTCTTCGTCGCCGGCATCATCCGGCTTGCCGGCCTGTTTTTTGTCTCGCGCTACCTGCCGCGCTTCAGGTTTCATGCCGCGAGCGTCGTCCGGCTGACCCGCTTCAGCCTCGGTCTTATGGGATCTGAAGTCGCCAATTTCGTCACCTTCCAGTCGCCCATGGTGGTGATCTCGCGCTTCCTCGGCCTTGCCGATGCCGGCGCCTATTCCGCGGCCAACCGCTTTTCCAGCATTCCGAACCAGGTGGTGCTGTCGGGCGTCATGGGCGTGCTCTTCCCGGCCTTCAGCGCGATGATGCACGACCGCGCGCGCCGCTCGCAGGCGCTGATGCTCAGCACGCAGGTGACGACCCTGCTGCTTGCGCCGATGATGTTCGGTCTCTGGGCGATCGCCGAGCCCGCCATGCTGTTGCTCTTCGGCCCGCAATGGGCTGCCGCCTGGCCGGTTCTGGGGCTGCTCGCCCTTTCCAAGGGATTGCTGACGCCGTGCAGCACCTTCATTCCCTATCTCAAGGGCTCCGGCCACGGCAGCGCGCTCTTCTGGTGGGCGGTCGGCCGTGCGGTGGCAACGACCGCCGTCGTCGCCTATGGCGCCTATGGCGGCACGCTCATCGCGGCCATGGTTGCCCTTTGCCTCGTCAATGCGGCAGTGCTCGTCGGCTATTCCTGGATCGTGTTCCGGGCGGATGGAACGCCTTTCCTGTCCGGCTTCTACCGCTCGATCCGCCCCATGCTTACCGCCGGGCTGATGGCGCTTGCGGTGCGCAATGCGCTCGATCATTCCCTCGTCCAGCCTCTACATCCCGTGCTGCAGGTCGGCATCGGCATGGCGCTCGGCGGGGTGATCTACAGTCTCCTCACCCTTCTCACCGAACGGCCCTTGCTGCGAAAGCTCCTGAACATGGTGCGCCGTCCTGGCACATCTCCGGTCGCCAACCTGCCTTGAGCCCGCCCCAATTCGGGGCTGGCCGGCCGCATTCGTCGCAGTCTTGCGGATGCCGGACACAGCAGAACTAAAAAAAATCCACCCTGCCTGCACCCAGAAATTGCGCCTAATTCAGTACATTCGAATAGGCCTCAAAGTATTGAAGCGCGGGCCTTCACATTTGTCTCACGCATATGTGAGCGTGTATTTCTGACGAAATGCAAGTCGGCACGATATGCTGCGATGCAACCGCGAGCGCCGGCGAATTTGCTGCGTCGCCATATTTTCCGCTGCCCCGTCACCCACACTGCTCTTCGTAGGCTCAGGTCTGCTCTTGTTTGAAGGCCGCCTTCGGGAACGGCACATAAAGGGGTGACGGAACCGTGCAAATCGACGCGACCGTTTCAGCACGCATCAACATGATGCGTATCGTGCTGATCTCGGGGATCATCTTCGTGCATGTTCCCTATAACCCGGCAACGAGCCCCTATGCGGGCACGTTCGGCGGTCTCGACTGGATGCGGGTATTTCTCGCCGACAGTCTCTTTCGCATCGGCGTTCCCTGCCTCAGCGCCATCTCCGGCTACCTGCTCTTCCACCGCGGCCTCGAGGCCTTCGACTACCGAAAGACGCTTCGAACCAAGGCCTCGACGATCCTCCTGCCGTTCCTCCTCTGGAACCTGGCCTTCCTGGCCTTCGTCTATCTCGCCCAGTCGCGCGGCATCGGCTTCGGCTATCTGCCCGACGTCGTGAACGCCACGCCCCGCGCGCTGATGAATCTCGGCCTTGCGCTCGAGACCTGGCCGATCAACATCCCGCTCTATTTCCTGCGCGATCTGCTCCTCTGCCTCGTTCTTTCGCCGCTCATCGCACTTGCCGTGCTGCGCTATCCGCGCACCGCGCTCGCCCTGATGCTGGCCTATGCGGTGCTGCCGGTGCCGAACGGCATCTTCCTGAAGAAATCCATTCTGTTCGGCTTCAGCTTCGGCGTGACGATGGCCCTCCACCGCATCGACATCCGCCGCATCGACCGTTTCGCCCTGCCGGTGACGCTGGCCGTCCTTGGGGTCGCAGTGCTGCTGTCCGTCGCGCTTTACGCCTTCGGCCCGGAATTTCCCGTCTGGCTCGACATGCTGCGCGCCCTTGCAGCCATGTCCGGCATCTTCGGCGCCTGGGCGCTGTCGGCGCTGCTCATCCGCACCGGTGCGGGCCAGGCGCTGGCGCGGCTCGGCGGGCTCAGCTTCTGGATCTTCTGCGGCCACTACCCGCTGCTCATTTTCTTCTGGATGGTCTGGAACCGGCTCGGCATCGCCCATTACCCGCTGTTCTACGTGGCAAGCCCGGTTCTTGCACTCGCCATTCTCGTTTCCACGCACGCGCTCGCCCGGCGCTTTGCGCCCGCCCTGCACGCGACCCTCACCGGCCGTCGCATGGGTGGCCCCAGACGAACCGTCGCCGAGCGCCAACAGCGCCCGCCGATGAAGCCCACCGGGTCCATCGCTCAAAGGAGGTGACATGACCGTTCCCCCGAACACCATCGCGAAAACAGCCGCCTTTCTTGCGGCCCTTGCCGCCGCAAGCCCCCTCGCCGCGCAGGACGGCGCGAACGGCACGTCCTTCGTCGAAGAATTCGATGGGCTCGACACCGCCCGCTGGTATGTTTCCGACGGCTGGAACAACGGCGCGCACCAGAACTGCACCTGGTCCAAGGACGCGGTGAAGGTGGAGGGCGGCAAGCTCTCCCTCCGTTTCGACGCCAGGCCGACCGGCGAGCGCCAATATGCCTGCGGCGAGGTGCAGACCCGCAAGCGCTACGGCTACGGCACCTATGAAGTGCGCATGAAATCGGCGACGGGTCCCGGGCTCAACTCGGCCTTCTTCAGCTATATCGGCCCCACCGACAAGAAGCCGCATGACGAGATCGACTTCGAAGTTCTGGGCAAGGATACGTCCCGCGTCCAGGTCAACCAATATATCGCCGGCAAGGGCGGCAACGAGAACCTGGTTCCCGTTCCCGGCGGCGCCGACAGCGGCTTCAACGATTATGCCTTCGTCTGGCAGAAACACCGTCTCGGCTATTATGTGAACGGCACGCTGGTGCACGAGGTGACGGACGCCGCAAAACTTCCCACCCACGCCCAGAAAATCTTCCTGTCGCTCTGGGGCACCGACACGCTGTCCGACTGGATGGGCCGTTTCGCCTTTGCCGGGCCGACCGAGATGGACGTGGAGCGCATCGCCTTTACCGCCGAGGGCGAGCCCTGCCAGTTCGACGGCTCCGTCGCCTGTCTCGTGAACTGACGGTGACGGCGATGCTCCGGGTTCTCTATCTCGTTCATGACCTTTCCGACCCGGCCGTGCGCCGGCGGGTGCTGATGCTGCAGGCGGGCGGCGCCTCGGTGACGCTCGCCGGCTTTCGCCGCGGCGAGAACCGGCTTGCCGCAATCGAGGGCGTCATGCCCATCGACCTCGGCGTTACCGGGGATGCCCGCTTCGCCCAGCGCCTCGTTGCCGTAGCAGCTGCGGCGATGACTTTGCCGCGCAAGCTTGCCGGCGCTCCGAAGCCGGACGTCATTCTCGCCCGCAATCTGGAGATGCTTGCCGTTGCCGGGCGCGCTTCCGCCCGCTTCGGCGCCGTTCCCATCGTCTATGAATGCCTCGACATCCATCGCCTGTTGTTGCGGGACGATATGGTCGGCCGGGCATTGCGCGGCGCCGAACGCCATTTCGGCCGAAAGGCGGGCCTCGTCGTCACCAGCTCTCCCGCCTTCGTCACCCACTACTTCAAGCCGCTTTCCGGCATCCATGCCCCCATTCACCTTCTCGAAAACCAGGTGCTGGAACTGGATGGCGTCGAGACCGGCCTGCCCGCCCGGACGCGCCCGGCAGGAAAACCCTGGCGTATCGGCTGGTTCGGCGCGATCCGCTGCCGCAAATCGCTCGACCTCCTTTCCGCCTTCACCCGGCAGATGGAGGGACGCTTCGAGGTGGTGCTGCGCGGAAGACCGGCTTATTCCGAATTCGACGATTTCGACGGCCGCATCGCCCGCGAGCCCCATATCCGCTTCGAAGGCGCCTATCGCAATCCGGAAGATCTCTCCACCATCTATGGCGAGGTCGATTTCACCTGGGCCATCGACTTCTTCGAGGAAGGCCAGAACTCGCTCTGGCTGCTGCCCAACCGCCTCTATGAGGGCTGCCGGCACGGCGCGCTGCCCATCGTGCTGGATGGAACCGAAACCGCAAGGCTCGCCCGGGAGCGCGGCATCGGCATTGCTCTCGCCAACGACCGTCTTGAAACCCTCGTCAACCGCTTCGCCTCGTTCGACGGCGACAGCTACCGGGCGCCTTATGCCAATCTCCTCAAGCTCGGCACGCGGCCTTGGATCCTCGACCGCGCCGATTGCGCTGCCTTCGTCCAGCGCCTGGCCGCCCTGCGGCAGCCGGTCGGACAAGCGGTCGAGCGGGCGACCGAGCAGGCGGCCGCGCTTACCCCTCTTCCTTCCCTTATCGCAAACAAGGTGGATTGCCATGACCGTTGACGCTGCAGCATCCGTGCGGTGCCTGATCGTGATTCCATGCCTCAACGAGGCGCGCTACCTGGAACCGCTGATCCATCATCTGGAACCGACGCTTTCCGATCTCAACGCCACCCTCGTCGTCGTCGACGGTGGCAGCACCGACGGCACGCAGGACATTGCCCTGCGTCTTTCCGAAACCGTGCCCAACATGCATGTGCTCGACAATCCCAAGCGTATCCAGAGTGCCGCGATCAACCTTGCCGTCTCCACCTTCGGCGTCGAGCACGATTATCTCATCCGCATCGATGCGCACGGTACCTATCCGGACGACTATTGCCGCGTGCTGGTGGAAGATGCGCTGGAAACCGGCGCGGATTCCGTCGTCGTCGCCATGCAGACCGTCGGCTTCGGCACCTTCCAGAAGGCGACCGCGGTCGCGCAGAATTCCGTGCTCGGCAATGGCGGCGCCAAGCACCGGGCGGGCACGGAAAGCCACTGGGCGGACCACGGCCATCACGCGCTGATGCGCATATCCGCCTTCCGCGCCGTCGGCGGTTATGACGAAAATTTCACCGCCAATGAGGACGCCGAATACGACTACCGGCTCCATCAGGCCGGCTATCGCGTCTGGATGACCACGCGCACCAGCATGGTCTACTATCCCCGCGCCAGCGCCCTGCCGCTCTTCAAGCAGTATTTCGGCTACGGCCGCGGCCGGGCGCGGAACTTCCTGAAGCACCGCTCGCGCCCGAGCCTGCGCCAGCTCCTGCCGCTGATGGTCGCTCCCGTCGCCGTCGGCGCGTTCCTTGCGGCGATCACCTGGATCGCAGCCGTGCCCTTCATGCTCTGGGCCGCCGCCTGCATGGGCTACGGCGCGTGGATGGCGCTCGGCCAGCGCAATCCCTACGGCCTCCTTGCCGCCGTTTCCGCCATGATCATGCACTTCGCCTGGTCTGCCGGCTTCTGGCGTGAAGTGCTCGACATCCGCCAGCGGAGGGCTTTTGCATGACGGTCCCGCTTCGCGTCGACATCGCCATCTGCACCTTTCGCCGCCCGGCGCTCAGCGAAACGCTCGCCTCCCTCTCGAAGCTGATCGTCCCGGCCGGCGTGCGCCTCGGCATCATCGTCGCCGACAACGACGTCGAACCGAGCGCCCGCGCCCGTGTCGAGGCGGCCATGCCGATGCTGCCGACGGAGATCGCCTATGTGCATTGCCCGGCCGGCAATATCTCCATCGCCCGCAATGCCTGCCTCGATCACACGACTGCCGATTTCATCGCCTTCGTCGATGACGACGAGACAGTCGAACCGCTCTGGCTGGACCGCCTGCTTGCAACGGCGGAAAGAAACCGCGCCGACGTTGTGCTCGGCCCGGTGCGTGCGCTCTATGCGCCCGGCGCGCCCGACTGGATGCGCAGCGGCGACTTCCACGCCACGCGCCCCGTCTGGGTGAACGGCGAGATCCGCACCGGCTATACCTGCAACGTACTGATGCGCCGCGCCGCCCCATCGATCGATGGGCGACGCTTCGACCTTGCGCTCGGAAAGAGCGGCGGCGAAGACACCGCCTTCTTCAGCGCCGTGCATGCCGCCGGCGGCCGCATCGCCTTCGCGGAAGATGCCTGGGTAGAGGAGCCGGTTCCGGCCGCGCGCGCCCGCTTCTCCTGGCTGGCGCAACGCCGGCTGCGCATGGGGCAGACGCATGGCCGGATTCTCGCCCAAAGGCAGGAGGGGCCGGGCCGGCTGAGCGCAGCCGCACTTGCCGCAGCCAAATGCGCCGCCTGCCTTGCGGGTGCCACCGCCTTCGTCTTTTCCCCGATGCGCCGCAACCGCCTCTTGCTGCGCGGCCTCCTCCATGCCGGCACGGTCGGCGGGCTCTTCGGGGCGCCCACCATCGAACCCTACGGCAAGCTGGAGACGGTACGATGAGCGCGCCCGACGTCAGCGTCGTGATCGCCGCCTACAATGCGGTCGACACCATCCAGCGCGCCATCGGCAGCGCACTGAAGCAGGACGGGCTGAGCGTGGAGGTGATCGTCGCCGACGATCGCTCGACCGACGCGACGCGCGCAGCCGTTGCCGCGCTTGGCGCGCCGGCCGTGCGGCTCGTTGCGCTCGACAGCAACAAAGGCCCCGGCGGCGCGCGCAATGCCGGCTTCGCCGCGGCGCGCGGCCGCTGGATCGCCGTGCTCGATTCCGACGACACCATGCGGCCGGACCGCCTTCGCCGCCTGATCGCCGCCGCGGAACGACAGGACGCGGCCATCGCGGTCGACAATCTCGACGTGCTGCACGGCGACGGCCGGATCGAGCCGATGTTTCCCACCACACGTCTTGCGGCCATGCCGCATATGGCGCTGCCCGCCTTCATCGACTCCAATCGGATTTTCCGCGGCACGCACAATTTCGGCTACATGAAACCGATCTTCCGCCGCGCCTTCCTCGAATACAACGACCTTGCCTATGACGAAGGCCTCAGGATCGGCGAGGACTATCTGCTGCTCGCCGCAGCCCTTGCCGCGGGTGGGCGCTGCGCCATCGTCCCGGAGGCCGGTTATCTCTACCATATCCGCGAGGGTTCGATTTCCCGCGTGCTGCGTCTCGATCATGTGGAGGCGATGCTGGCGGGAGATCAACGCTTCCTCGCCCGCTTTCCGCTGGAAGGGCATGCCGCGCGCGCACAACGCCGCCGTACGCGCAGCCTTCGGGAAGCGCACGCATTCCTCGCCCTCGTCCATCATCTCAAGAACCGTTCGCTCGGGTCTGCCCTCAGGGCGGCGCTCGGCGATCCCGTCGCGCTCCGGCATCTTTCCATGCCGATCGCAGCCCGGTGGCGCCGCCTGACGGCACCGCCGGCGTCCCATGCGGCGGCCGCACCCGGCCAGCCGTTCAAGAACAAAGGATAATTCCATGGTGCGAACCAAGACCGTCCGCAAGGCCATCATCCCCGTCGCCGGCAACGGAACCCGCTTCCTGCCGGCCACCAAGGCCATGCCCAAGGAGATGCTGACCATCGTCGATCGCCCGGTCGTACAATATGCCCTAGACGAGGCGCGCGAGGCCGGCATCGAACATGTCGTCTTCGTCACCAGCCGCAACAAACAGGTCATCGAGGACCATTTCGACGACACCCCGGAACTCATCTCCTCGCTGGAAAAATCCGGCAAGGACGACAAGGTCAGCGAACTCGGCCGGCTGCTTCCGGCTGCAGGCTCGGTGAGCTTCACGCGCCAGCAGGCCCCGCTCGGCCTCGGCCACGCCGTCTGGTGCGCGCGCGACGTCATCGGCGACGAACCCTTCGCGCTTCTGCTGCCCGACATGGTTTCCTTCGGCCCGCGCGGCTGCATGGCCGGCCTGATGGAGCTTTACGACGAGGTCGGCGGCAACGTGGTCGGCGTCGAGCAATGCGCGCCGGAGGAAACCGCGCAATATGGCATCGTCGGCAAGGGCGCGGCCGTGCGCCACGGCTTCGCCGTTACCCACATGGTGGAAAAGCCGCGGGCCGGCGAAGCGCCGTCCAACCTCTTTCTCAACGGCCGCTACATTCTCCAGCCTGAGGTCTTCGGGCACCTTGCGCGCCAGCAGCGCGGCGCGGGCAACGAAATCCAGCTCACCGACAGCATGCTGAAGCTCTCGCAAACCCAGTCCTTCCACGCCCATCCCTATGAAGGACGGACCTACGACTGCGGCTCCAAGCACGGCTTCATCGAGGCCAATGTCGCCTTCGCCCTTGCCCGCCCGGATCTCGGCGACGCGCTCTACCCGTCCCTGCGCGACATGGTGTTGTCGCACGAGGGCCGGATTCGCGCGGCATAATCCCGTGGCTCCGGGCCGGTTCGGGCCCGGGGCCATTTTGGGGAGGAGCAGTTTCCATCGCGCCGAAAGGCAGAACGGAGCCCCATGCATCAACGCACCGTACCGCACAGCAGTGTCCTGCGACGGGAACCGGAACCGTCCGATTCCTTCATCGATCTCAACCGCCTGCTGGCGATCCTCGTCCGCCGCGCCCGGCTGATCGGGCTTTGCATCGCCGTCGCCGTCGCGCTCGCCGCCGCCTATCTCGTGTTCGCGACGCCGGTCTATACGTCGCAGACGCAGATCCTGCTCGACGAGGAGCTTTCCCGCTATGCGGAGGAGAGCGAGCCTTCGCCGCAAAGCAGCCAGCAGATCGACATGCGCATTTCGAGCGCCGCCGAGATCCTGAAGTCGGGCCGGCTGGCGCAGCGCGTCGTCGACGACCTGAAGCTTGCCGACAACGCGACCATTCTCGATCCGCCGCAATCGCCCGTCGCGATCCTCAAAGGCTGGGTGAAAACCCTGACGTCTTCCACCGCTCCGCAAGCGACGGAGGAAGCGCTTGCCAAGGGGCGGCGCGAGAAGGCCGCCGCCCTGTTGCAGCAATCGCTGACGGTAGAACGCGCCGGCCGCAGCGCCGTGCTCGCCGTCTCCTTCCGCTCGACCGATCCGCACCTCGCCGCCGCCGTCACCCGGCGCTATGCGGAGGCCTTCTTCGAAGATCAGCTCAGCGCCAATTTCACGGCGACGGAGCAGGCGTCGACCTGGCTGCAGGAGCGCCTGACCGACATCCAGGCCCGCGCGCAGGAGGCCGCACTGGAGGTCGAGCGCTACCGCGACGAAAACGGCCTCACCACGGCGCGCGGCGAACTGATGTCGGAACAGCAGCTTGCCGATCTCAACAGCCAGCTCATCCTCGCCCAGGCCGACGCCGCCAGCACCTCGGCGCGCTACGCCCAGTTCAAGGCCATTGTCGAGCAGGGGCCGGACAAGGCGGTCGAAAATGCCTCCATCCCCACGCAGCAGACCGGCGGCTCCGTGCTGCAGGACCTGCGGGAACGCTATAATTCCGTCGTCAAGCGCGCGCAGGACATCGCGCAGAATTTTGGTGCCGACCATCCGCAGGCCGCAGCGCTCCGGGCGGAGAAGGACGTTCTCGCCGGCCAGATCTACCGGGAGCTCCAGCAGCTGACCGCAAGCTACCGCAACGAATACGAGGTCGCCCGCTCGCGCGAAGTGTCCCTGCGCGAAAACATCGACAAGGTCGCCGGCAGCAACGCCGCGGCGAACCGCTCCTCGGTGCGCCTGCGCGAACTCGAACAGAAGGCGACGGCCCTCAAGGCGCTTTCGGAATCCTATCTGAGCCGCTTCGAGCAGGCATCGCAGAAACAATCCTTCCCCATCGCCAAGGCGCGGGTGATCTCCGATGCCGGCGTGCCGACCTCGCCGTCGAGCCCGCGCAAGACGCTGGTGCTCGCCCTGTCGCTGGTGCTCGGCCTCATGGCCGGCGGCGCGCTGACCTTCGTGCAGGAACTGCGCGAGCGTGCCTTCCGGCTGGAAAGCGACGTGCGCGCGGCGCTCGGCCTCAAGCCGCTCGGCTATCTGCCACTCATCGGCGGCGCACGGAAACGCAAGCCCGCGATGATCGGCGCGAAGGCGCTGAAGGCGGAGCCTGACCCTGCCGACGGCGAGGATGTCGTTCCGCTTGAACGCATGACGCGGGTCGTGCTGGACGCCCCCCGATCCGTCTTCGCCGAAACCCTGCGCAACGCAAAACTCGCTGGCGACGTCATGCTGCAGGGCCGCCAGAGCCGCCAGAGCCGCGTGATCGGCGTCACCTCGGCCCTGCCCGGCGAAGGCAAGTCCACGGTTGCGACCAACTTCGCCGCGCTGCTTGCCGTCAGCGGCAGAAAGACACTGCTGATCGACGGCGACGTGCGCAAGCCCGCTCTCGCCACCATGATGAAACCGTTGCCGCAGGTGGGGCTCATCGAGGCGCTTACCGGAGAGATCCCCTGGAACCAGGCGATCAAGACCGACCGCCAGTCCCAGCTCTCCATCCTGCCCATCGCTGCCCGCGCGGAGACCGGCCGCGCCCGCCATACGAGCGATCTTGTCTCCTCCCCCGCCATGCGCCAACTCATCGACGAGGCCCGTCAGGCCTTCGACTATATCGTCGTCGACCTCCCGCCCCTCGGCCCCGTCATCGATGCCAAGGCTTTCGAGCCGATGGCCGATGGTTTCCTGTTCGTGGTGGAATGGGGCAAGACGCCTGCGAAGCTGGTGCGCGACATCCTGGCCGCGGAAAGCCGGATCGAGGCGAAGATCCTCGGCGTCGTCCTCAACAAGACGGATATGGGCACCCTGCCCCGCTACAGCGATGCGGGTGCCGCCGAGAAATATCGGGACCTCTACGACCAGTACTACATCGATCCGGCGCGCGAGGCCGCGCGCTCGTAGGGCATGTACACAAGAGCGAGGCGGTGGAAATGCCGCCCGCTCGGCCTCCTCAAAAAATCTTTCGCGTCGCGATCCGTTTGCCGGTGGCGGATCGTCCTTGGCCTATCCGAACCCGAAGGAGACATGCCATGTCCGACGAAACCGTCACCCTGATCAACGTCCTGCGGGCAAAGCCCGGAAAGCAGGACGCGCTGATCGCACTCCTGAAAGAGAACATGGACACGGTGGTCCGTACCCTG
This sequence comes from Shinella sp. G-2, assembly GCF_050172695.1. Lineage (NCBI taxonomy): Bacteria > Pseudomonadati > Pseudomonadota > Alphaproteobacteria > Hyphomicrobiales > Rhizobiaceae > Shinella > Shinella sp. G-2. The sequence goes on from NZ_JBBEYH010000026.1 coordinate 62,658, forward strand.
CACGGCTGGAAGGAAACGCGGCTGATCGCGGCGGAAGACGGAACGGGCGTCGTCATCTGCTCGGAATGGGAGACGCCCGCAGCAGTTGAAGCGATGCGCAGCGATCCGGGCATGAAAGCCTGTTTCCCGAAGATCGCCCAACTGGCAAGCCTCGACTCCTTTCAGGGCAGGATGGCGGCGAGCGCCGCCCGATAGGCATCGTTTGCCATGCACCCCCAAAGGAGAACCACCATGGCACGCATGATCGTGACCTATCCGACGCCGCAGGACATCGAAGCCTTCGACCGGCACTATTTCGATATCCACGTGCCCCTCGCCCGAAAACTTCCGGGGCTTCGCAAATATGAGATCAATAACGGCCCCGTCGCGACGCCCACCGGTCCGGGCGCCGTCTACCGGATCGGCATCCTGCATTTCGACGACCTTGCGGCCCTTGAAGCCGCTTTCGCGAGCCCGGAAGGACAGGCCGCCGCTGCCGACCGCCGGCTTTTCGCCCCCGACGGCTCCGGATTCCGGATGTACATTTTCGACGAGCGCGCGCTCTGAACCCGCCCTCTTGCCGGGTGCGCCCGGCAAGGGCAGAGATGGGCGGCAGAACGACCGCGCGATCCCTCGAAACCAAAGAACGAAAGTACGCAACGCCATGGACAGGGACGACTTCGAGGATCGGCTGAAAGCGCTGCGCCCCCGTCTTCATCGCTACTGCGCGCGCATGACGGGATCGGCGATCCATGGTGAGGATGTCCTGCAGGATGCCCTCGTCAAGGCCTTGCACGCCCGAAGCCAGGGCACCGAAGTCGACAATCTCGAAGGCTGGCTGTTCCGCATCGCCCACAATGCGAGCCTCGATTTCCTGCGCAGCAAGGCCCGTAGCACGGTCGTGCCCCTCACCGACGACATCGAGGCGGCCCCGGTCGCCGGTCCGGATATCCTGGCGATCGGCTTCCGGACCTTCCTGCGATTGCCGGAGCTTCAGCGCTGCGCGGTGATCCTCAAGGATGTTCTGGGACACTCGGTCGAGGAGATCACCACCATCGCCGACTGTTCTTCGGCAGCGGCCAAATCGGCGCTGCAGCGCGGGCGAAGCGCCTTGCGGCTGCTTGCACAGACGCCCGAAGACATGCAGCTGCCGCTGGTGTCGGACACGGAACGGCAGAAGATCACCGCCTATGTCGAGTTGTTTCGCAGCGGCGACTTCGACGCCATCCGTGCCATGCTCGCCGATGACGTGAGGCTCGACCTGGTGAACCGGCTACGGTGGCAGGGGCGAGAAAAGACCGTTCCCTACTTCACGCGCTACGCGGAAGTGCCGACCTGGCGCTTTGCCCTCGGCGCGGTCGAGGGACAGCCGGCCATGCTGGTCTTCGACGGCACGGGCCCGATGGAACGGCCTGCGCATTTCGTGCTGGTCGAATGGTCGGGAGACCGGATTGCCGGCATTCGCGACTTCCTCTTCGCGCCCTATGTGCTCGAAGCCACGGACTGGGTGCGCCTGGAATAGATGCCCGAGATTGGGTGCCTATCCGGCCACCAGCGCTACGGCCGCCTCGCTCGTCAGGGTGCGGAAGGTGAAGCTCACCTCGACATAGAGATCGACGGTCGTGGCGGAATGGGCGAGGTAGCCGATGGAGAAATCCTCTCCGACCGTCAGTTCGAAATCGCCGCCGCGCAGCGAAAGCACGAGGCCACCCTCGATGGCCGGCGCCCAGACGATGCCACCGTCGACGATCCGCTCGATATGATGGAAGACCGGATAGCCATCGTCGCTGCCGCCGCTCGCCGCCATATAGGCATCCGCGCCGAGCACCAGCGCATAGGGGCCCTCGACGCCGGCAAGGCGAAGCTGGCCGACCGCCCTTGCCACCGCATCGGAATAGCGTTTGACGCCCGCGGGAAGCGGCACGGCCGGATTGCTTGCCGCCGCGCGGATGCCCTCGATGCCGGCAGCGGCATAACCGTCGAACACCGCGCGATCCTCGGCAAAGGCGATCTTGCGCATCGCCTCCTTGACCGGCGCCCAGTCGCTGTCGCGCGCCCCGCGCTGCACATCGTCGATGGCGCTGCGCGAAAGCTGGAAGGGCACGCGAAGCTCAACGAGCGTCTGCACCTCGCGACGGACGGATTGAACGCCTTCGGCCGGCGGCGTGATGGGCACGACATGGCCCGTGCCGACCGCCGAAAGACCGAGCCCGGACGGGCCGACCATGTCGACGACGCGCCGGGCAGCGAGATGCCGCTTCAGCGTGCGCGTCGCCTCCTCCTCGATCTCGGCCCAGGCGGCCTCGGAAATAGGCGCAAGGTCGCGGTGCAGGTTATTCATGGGAAACCCCTTTCCTGAGAGAGCCGATGCCGAGCGATCCGTCGGTGCGGCGCGAGGGCTTTGGATCCGCCGTTGCCGGCGTGGCAGCGTCGGGCGGGGCAGCACCGGGCACGACCGCGTCGAGGAAGGAAACGGAGGGAATGAAGAAGAGCGAGCCCGTGACGGCGCGGCTGAAATCGAGCAGCCGGTCGTAGTTTCCGGGCGGCAAGCCGATGAACATGTTCTCCAGCATGCGCTCGATCCGGCCGGGCGAGCGGGCATAACCGATGAAATAGGTGCCGAATTCCCCCTTGCCGACATTGCCGAAGGGCATGTTGTCGCGCAGGATTTCCAGCGGCTCGCCGTTCTCCTCGATGGAGGTGAGGACATTGTGGGCATAGCTGGGCTTCGCGGCATCGGAAAGCTCGATGTCGGAGAGCTTTTCGCGGCCGACGATCCGCTCCTGCTCGGCGACCGGCACGCGGTTCCAGGCGGCAAGGTCATGCAGATATTTCTGCACGATCACATAACTGCCGCCGGCAAAGTCCGGATCCTCGTCGCCGATGATCGTCGCGGCGATGGCCGCACCGTCGACCGGGTTTTCCGTGCCGTCGACGAACCCCATCAGGTCACGGTCGTCGAAATAGCTGAAGCCGTGCACCTCGTCTTCGGTGGCGACCAAGCCCCCCAGCCGGCCCATGAGGTGGGTGGCGAGTTCGAAGCAGAGGTCCATGCGCGCGGCGCGGATATGGAAGACCAGATCGCCGGGCGTTGCGACGGCATGGTGCGTTCCACGGATTTCGCGGAAGGGATGCAAGTCCTTGGGGCGAGGCGCTCCGAAAAAACGGTCCCAGGCCTCCGAGCCGATGCCGAAGACACAGGAAAGCCCACCCTCCAGATCGCGAAAGCCGACCGCCCGCACGAGACCGGACAGGTCTGCGCAGAGCGAGCGCACCGCGTTTTCCGCCTCAGGGCCGGGCGTGACAGTGACGACGAGAAAGATGGCTGCGCGCGTCAGCCGTGCCGCGACCGGCTGGGAAACGACGGGAGGCGGAGCAGCATTCATGCACTATCCATTCCGGCAGGACGGACCACGGCCCGACCGGCCGATGGCGCTCAACTCTTGGAGCGAAGGTAGCGAGTCTTTCTCCGCCATGCCATCGAAAACACGGGGGAAGCTTTCCCTTTCGCGATCCTGTCTCAGGCCTTGCGTTCGGCCATTTCCCGGCGGAGCTCGGCGAGCGCGCGGCGCATGCCGTGCACCTGGTCCATCAGATGCAGGATGACGTCGATGCCGGCATCGTTGGCGCCGATGCCGGATTGCAGTTCGCCGATCAGCCGGGCGCGGGCGGCGTCGATCTCCGTGAAGCGTAGACCGGCCGCCGTCGTCTCCGGCAGCAGCCATTCCTGCTCGATCCACAGTTCCAGCACCTGCACCTTGAGGCCGGAGGATTTCAGGAATTCCTCTTTGTTCATCGCCATGATCAGGCCTCCTCACGCGGGTTGAACGCCTGCCCCTTCACCCAGCCGGACACGAATGCTTCCAGTTCGGGATCGGGCGAGCTCGGTAGGACGACCTTCAACCTGACGAATTGGTCGCCGAAACCGCCGCCGCGCCGGGGCGCGCCTTTGCCCTTGAGGCGCAAGGTCGTGCCGCTGTTCGAGCCTTTCGGCACCGTCATGGTGACGGCGCCCGTGGCGGTCGGAACCCGCACGCGCCCGCCAAGCACCGCCTCGCTCAGCGAAACCGGCAGTTCGATGGCGATGTCGTCGCCCTCGCGGGTAAAGCGCGGATCGGGCAGGACCTCCACCTCGATCAGCGCATCGCCCGCCCCGCCGCCGCCCGGCGCGCCTTTCCCCTTCAGCCGCAGCGTCTGGCCGCTGACGAGCCCCGGCGGAATGGTGACGTCGAGCGCACCGCCATCCGGCAGGGTGATGCGCCTGCTGGCGCCGGCGATGGAGTCGGCGAAGGTGATCTCCAGCCGGTAATGCAGGTCCCGGCCGCGCCGGTTGGCCTCGGCCCGCTGGCTGCGCCGCAGGAGATCGGCGAAGATGTCCTCGCCGTCCATGAAGTCGGAAAAGCCCGACGCATTCGCGTAAGGGTGCTCCCGTTCCGCACCCGCATAGTCGCGGTAATAGCTCTGGCGCGGCGGACGTTCCGCACCGGAGGCGTCGATCTCGCCGGCGTCGAAACGCTTGCGCTTGTCGGCATCGCCGAGCAGGTCATGGGCCGCGGCGACTTCCTTGAACTTGTCTTCCGCCGAGGTGTCGCCCGGATTGAGATCCGGGTGCAGCTTCTTGGCGAGCTTGCGATAGGCTTTCTGTATCTCGGCCGCCGATGCGGTGGGCGGCACGCCGAGAACCTCATAGGGATTTTTCACGACGGGCTCCGGAATGGTTGAACGTTGCCTCTAATATTGGGTCGCGATGCGCCGGCGACAACGCATGGCGAGGCCTTGCCTGCGGTCTTTTCTGCGGCCGACGGCGACGTGCAGTTTCAACTGGTGTCTTGACCTTCCGGCGTCAGATGTAGTCCGTTGCCGATATTCCCACCCTGCCTTCACGCCCTGGCGGCCCCGAAGGCCCGCAACATGACAGGAGAGGCGACCATGGCAGGCAGACTTGACGGAAAACGCGCGATCATTTCAGGCGGTGCGACGGGCATGGGCGGCGCCGCCTCGCGGCTCTTTGCCGCCGAGGGCGCGCGCGTCGCGATCCTCGACTACAACGCCGATGCCGCGGAACAGACGGCCAGCGACATTCGCGCGAAGGGAGGCGATGCCAGGGCTTTCGTCGCCGACGTCTCCGACGAGACCGCCGTGATCGATGCCGTCAAGGCCATCGAAGCGCATTACGGCGCAGCCAATGTGCTGTTCAACCATGCCGGATCGATCATCGTCAAACCGTTCCTGGAAACCACGCTCGACGAATGGGAGCGCCTGACGGCCATCAACGTCCGCTCGATGTTCCTGGTAACGCGCGCCGTGCTGCCGGGCATGATCGCGTCGGGCGGCGGTTCGATCGTGTGCACGTCGTCGATCTCGGCGGTGGCCGCGACGCCCATGGAAGTGCTCTACGGCACGACCAAAGGAGCGGTTCACATGTTCTCCCGCGCCATCGCCATCGAATTCCGCGACCGCAACATCCGCTGCAACGCCGTGTGCCCCGGCTTCGTGCGGACCCCGCACGGCAACCGCGAAATCGAGGCGCTGAACCGCTATGGCGTCGATGTCTCGGATGCCGCTCTGGCAGCGCAGCAGGGACGCATCGGCGAACCCGAGGACATCGCTCGCGCAGCGCTCTATCTTGCCAGCGACGAGTCGGAATTCGTGAACGGGGCGCATCTGTTCGTCGACAATGGCTTTACGGCGATATGAGCGCCTGACGGAATACGGACAATTTGAATAAAATCCGTTCCTTGCGCTTTACGAAGCGGAAGCCACGAAGCCGTGCGCAATCGCCGGTAGGTTGGATCGCCCGGACGAGGGGCTACCTTGGCGCCGCTCCATGATGGAGCCGATTCGAGGAATGCCCATGCCCACGCAACGTCCCCATTCTCTGCGGAGAGGATATGCTCCCGCAGACCGTCTGGCTCGCGCCATCAGTAGTATCGACCAGCGTCTTGAACATTTACGGCTCACCAATCAGCCGCTGCCGCTCAACACCTATCGCGCGCGGCGCATCCTTCAGGAAGCCCATGCCCGCTGTCGCGAGCAGGGCGATCCTCCTGCCTCCCCATCCCTTCGCGAACAGACTGCGCGAACCGGTGTGCTGCCCAAGCCGCATCGACCGCGCAGGGACCCGGTCGAGCGATACGAGGCGCTCCCGGGTCCTCTGCCTGCACCATCCGCAGGGCAAGATTTCCGGGGTTGCCTCGAATGGAGCCCGGAGCCAGATTTGCGTTTCCGCAAATGCGATTGCGGCACGCATGCCTATGAAGGGAAGACCATGGCTTACGACTGGACCGGAGAAACGACACGCAAACGCAACCGCGTGAAACTGGCAACCGCCGTTTTTCTCAGCCTCGCCATCGTTCTCGGCATTCCCGCCGTCGTCACGCCCTTGCTTTAGAGGCTGCGCCGGCCAAGCGCCGCCGCCATGGCAGCGGCGGCAAGGCTCACCAGATAGGCAGCGAGGAAGGCGATCCCCGTAAACTTCAGGGTCTCTTCGATCAGCACCGCGCCCGATAGGGCGAGGTCCGCCATATCGACCAGCGCCGACGTGCCGAGACAGAGGAGAGCAGCGGCGAAGTAGATCCAGTTCGTGTTGCGAAAGACCGGATAGGCCGCGGCGGCAACCGCCATGAGAAACAGGGCATAGACCGCCATGACGAGCTTTTCGGGAATGCCGATCCGGTAGCTCTGTTCGTGGAGCATGAAAAGGTCGTCGAGGCCGGCGATCATGCAGAACAGGCCGCCGAGGAAAAGCAGGAGCCTGCGCCGATCCGGCGCGCCGGCATGGCGCAGGCATCCCGCGGCGAAAAGGGTCGTCGCCCCTGCCACGAGCCAGAGAACCGATCCCATGCCGGAATAGAAGCCGAAATAGGCGGGTTGGCCGGCAATCGCATTGGGGTCCCGTACGATATTCCAGTAATCGATGCCGTAGACCCGATCGAGCAGCACGATCAGCAGGATCAAACCGGCGTTCCCCGCGACGACAAGAAGAAAGCTCTTCCAGGGCTGCGCGGCTTGGGCCGCGCCTTTGACCGGAACCTCCGGCGTCAGCGTCCTGTCCATGATATCCGTCCTTTCTCCCGCCTCCACGATCCCTGCCCTGGCGCGATAGTGCGCTCTGCGCCGGGGCAGGATTTTGGCCGGCTAAGTAACGTTGCGTGGCGAGTTGTCTCAATTCGGGATCGCCCCCTAGACGAGCTTGATGAGCGCGACACCGGCAAGGAGCAGCAGGACGCCGGCAAGGCGCAGGCCCGATACCGGTCTCTGCGGCAGGCGGAACCAGCCGTAGCGGTCGACGAAGACGCTTGCCACCTGCTGACCCGCGACCGTGAAGCCGACCGCCGCGGCCGCACCGATCACCGGGATGGCGGTGAAGACCGTGGTGACATAGGTCGCGCCGGCAAAGCCGCCGAGCCAGCCCCACCAGGGCATGGTGCGCACGCCGCCGAGATGCGGCCCGGGCGCCTTCTGCAAGGCAAGCGCCACCAGCATCACCGCCGCCATGGCAAGCGTGGCGACGAAGAACGAGATCGCTCCCACCGCAAAGGATGCACCGCCGAGATCCTGACGCAGCAGCGCATTGACGGCCCCCTGCACCGGAAGAGCGGCGCCGGCCACCAGCGCAAGAGCGATCCAGCCAAGCTTGCCCGCCTTGAGATTGTCCCTGCCGCCCTGGCCGAACACGATGAGGCCGACACCGGCGAGCACGGTCAGCGTGCCGATCGCCGCGCCGGCCCGAAGGCCGGTCTGCAGGACGCCGAGCAAGCCGAAGCTGTCGAGCGCGAGCGAGGCGAGCATCTGCCCCGCAATGAACAGTCCGACGGAGACCACGGCGCCAAGGCGAGGGAAAAGCACGATGGTCGAGACGACATAGACGGCGGAGGCCGTGCCTCCGGCAAGATGCCACCACTCGGCCTGCGGGACGGCGCCGAGAACCGCAAGGGTGCCGGTCAGCAGTGTGACGAGAAACAGCAGGCCGGTGCCGATACCGAGCTGAAGCGTGGTCGCGGCGAAGGGCGATCCGACCGCCTTTGAAAGTTGCGCATTGGCGCCGGCCTGCACGGCAAGCAGGCCGCCTGCGAGAAGAGACAAGGGGACGAACAGGCTTTCCATGACAGGAGCCTCCTTTCCGGGAAATGATGTGAAGAGAGAGAGTGTGTGGTCGAGATCAGGCGCTTTCGCGCAGCGGCAGCCGCGGCACGGCAAGCCCGCGCAGGACCGCCGGACGGGCTGCGACCGCCATGTACCAGCGGGCAAGAGCGGGCGTCGCGTCCAGGGCGAGGCCAAGTTTGGTGAGACCGGCGTGGATCCACGGCCAGGTCATGACATCGGCAATGCCATAGGCGTCCCCGGCGATATGGGCATGAAGCGCCAGTTGACCGTCGAGCACCCGGTAGATGCGGCTGGCTTCCGTCTCGAAGCGGCCGATGACATAGGGGATCTTCTCCGGTGCGAAGATCTTGTAGTTCCAGAGCTGGCCCAATGTCGGCCCGACATGGGCTGCCTGAAACAGCGTCCAGCTCAGCGCCTGGATACGCTCGGCCTCGCTGCCCGGCATCAGGATACCGGACCGCTCGGCGAGGTAGTGCAGGATGGCACCCGACTCGACGACGGTACGGTCCCGGTCGGGATCGACGATGACCGGGATCTTGTTGTTGGGATTGAGGGCGAGGAAATCCGGCGTCCTCTGCTCGCCGGTCTCGATGTCGACGATATGGACATCGTAGGCCAGCCCGGTTTCCTCCAGCATGATCGAGGCCTTGTGGCCGTTCGGGGTCTGGTAGGTGTAAAGTTGAATGGGGGTCATTTGCTATCTCCACCGACCGGCCCGCCCGGTCGTGCCCCTTAGGTAGACTGTGCCCGTTCGCAGCGCGATCTGTTGTATCGCCGCCCATTCCTGCATTTTTGCACATCAACTGACGTCGAGGAGAATGCTGCAAATTTGCTCGCCCGATACGAAACCTTGCGATAGGCTCGTGCAATCATGCACAGCAACTACCGTATCGACTGGGAAGACCTTCGCTTCGTTCTTGCGGTGGCGGAGGCGAACTCCCTCGCCGCCGCCGCTCGCACGCTCGGCGTCAATCACACCACGGTGCTGCGGCGCGTCGGGGCCTTCGAACAGAAACTGGGGGTTCGTCTCTTCGACCGCCTGCCCTCGGGCTACACGCTCACGGCCGGCGGCGAGGAACTGCTGGCCGTTGCCAGGCAGATGGCGGAAACGGTCAACGACCTGGAACGCCGCCTGACGGGACAGGACTTGCGGCTCGAAGGCAACCTGCGCATCACCACCACCGATACGCTGATGGTTTCCATCCTGCCACCCATTCTTGCAGCCTTCCGACAGCGTCATCCGGGCGTCCAGCTCGAGGTGACCACGTCGAACGCCTTCGCAAACCTCGCCCATCGCGACGCGGACGTCGCGATCCGTCCGGCTGCCGATCCGCCCGAAACACTGGTGGGCCGCCGCATATCGGACATTGTCTTCGCGGTTTACGCGGCTCCCTCCTATCTTGGGGAACGCGGCCTCGATGCCGCCGGCGCGATCCGGTTCGCCGACGAGCGGTGGATCGGGCTTGGCGACGCGCTCGCCCCCTCCAGCGTCGCGCGGTGGATGCGCACGGCGTTGCCGCCCGCGGCGGCGGCGCTGCGCTGCGATTCGCTCGTCGCCGCACGCGAGGCGGCAACGGCCGGCATCGGCCTTGTCGCGCTGCCCTGCTATCTCGGCGACGCGACGCCGGGCCTCGTTCGCATCGGCGCTCCCGTCGCCGCCATGACGGCAGCGCTCTGGCTCCTCACCCACGAGGATCTGCGCCGAACCGCCCGCGTCAGCGCCTTCACCGAATTTGCCGGCCAGGCGCTCGCGAAGCTTCGCCCGGTGCTGGAGGGCAGTTCATCTCCGGAACGCGCCGGATAGACGGCTGCCGACGCGAACGACAGCTGTTTTACGGGCCGAGGATCGTCAGGATAAGGCGCACCGGTTCGTCTCCCACATTTGAAAACCAATGTTCGGAATCGACGCGCAGGACGACGGTATCGCCGGCCTCCAGCGTCACGGTTTCCTGGGTCGCATGGACCTCCAGGCGGCCCGAGAGGATGTGAAAGATCTCCCGGGTTCCCGGCTTGTGCGCGGCGAACCGGCTGGATGTCGCGCCCGGTGGAACGGTGTAGGCCAGAAGCTCGATGTCGGGGCTCGGCCGCGCCAAAGCGAGCCGCTCGATGCCCGTCGCCTCGTCATAGAAGCGAAGGTTCTCGCCCGCGCGGACGATCTGCGCATTCTCGCGCTCGACCAGCTCTCCCAGCTCGCAGCCCAAACCCCGCGCGATGGCCATGGCATTGCGCAGGCTCGGGCTGAGAAGACCGCGCTCGACGCGCGACAGGGCCGCGGCCGAGACGCCGCTGGTTTCGGCCAATTGATCGAGCGTCACGCCCAGTTGCGTGCGACGCGTGCGCACCGCCTGGCCGAACCGGACGTCCGGCTCCTGTGCTTCCGTTTCCAAACTCATTCCCATTCTTGACTTTTGCATATACGCAAAATAATTTGCATATATGCAATAACGGTGTTTCCCATGACTACTATCCTAAGCGCACTGCCGGTTCTGTCCACCATCCTCGCCCTTATCCTGGGCGCCCGCTCCCTGCACGCCGCCTTTCTCGGCGTCGGCTCGGCCCTCCTCGCGATCCTCATGGCCTTTCCCATCCCGGCGGCGGACGTTGCGCCTGCCGCCCTGCGGTGGATTCCCATCCTCGTGGAGGTTCTTCTCATTGTCGGCGGCGGGCTGCTGCTATCCGAGGTATTGCGTGAAGCCGGCGGTCAGGCAGCACTGGCAAAATGGATCCGCGGGCGTGCGGGCCAAGGGGTCGGCGCCGTCCTGCTGGTCGTGCACGGCATCACGCCCTTCGCGGAGTCGCTGACGGGCTTCGGCATCGGCGTGACCATCGGGATTCCGCTCCTTGCCTATTTCGGCCTGCCCGCGCGCAAGGTCGCGGTCATCGGCCTGCTCGGGCTGTGCGCCGTGCCATGGGGGTCCATGGGCCCGGGAACGCTGATCGCGGCGACCATGGCAGACGTGCCGTTCCTGCCGCTGGGCGTCCTGTCCGGTGTCGTCAGCCTCATCCCCTTCATCGTGACCGGCGTCGTCGCCGCGTGGCTTGCGAGCCCCGCGGAGAACCGTGCCGCGGCCGTCCTGCAGGGCGTTTTGTCCGGCATCGCCCTGACGATCTCGGTGACCGCCGTCAATAGCGTCTTCGGGACGCCACCTGCCGGCGCGCTCGGCGCGCTGGTTGTGATCGCGCTCCACCTCCTGCTCGGACGCCGACAGCATGGCGTGTCCCCCCTGGAGAATGCCGGCCGGAGAGCGCTTGCCGCCTATGGTGTGCTGCTCGGCGGGGTGCTGGTAGCAGGCGCTGCTCTGCGGGTTTCCGGACTGTCCGAAGGTTGGCGCTACCTGGCCTCGCCGGCACTCTGGCTGTTCGTCGCGACGGTATGGTTCACTCGCGGCCGTCCCGAGGGCATGTCGCTGCGCCGGGCATTTGCATCCTGGCAGCAGGTCGCGCCCGTCACCGGTCTCTTCATCGTGCTGGGCGTTCTCATGGCAGTTTCGGGCATGGCGGCGTTTCTGGCGCAGGCCTTGGCCGGCGCCGGGCCGGCCTATCTGGCCGCCGCACCGTTCGTCGGCGCGATGGGAGGATTCGTAACCGGCTCCAACAGCGGCGCGAACGCGATGTTCGCCGCGACCCAGGCGGAAATTGCCCGGTCGCTCGGCGTGGACGTCCTGTGGTTCATGGCGGTCCACAATGTCGCCGCGGCCTTCCTTCTCATGGCCTCGCCCGGCAAGATCGAGATGGCGATGCAGCTTTCACCCGCGGAAGCCGCGGAGCACCGCCGATGGATCCAGACGGCCATCCTCGCCACGGCCTTTGCCGTCGTCGCCCTGCTGGCCATCCTGAATACGGTCCTGGGGCTTCTGTGACGCACGAGACCGTGGAACCGGTGCATTTTCCGCGTGCCGGAAGCCGCACCGGTCGCTAGGCTCACGCCGGTCAGGGAATCATTTGCGAGGTCAATCGATCGTGCCCGTCTCTTCTTTGCGAACGCTTATGCTCACCGCCCTTACGCAGGCCCTGCTGTTTTCCGCCTGCGGCACCGTGCAGGCGGCCGGCGGCAGCCTCGATGAAACCGACCAGTTCGCCCTTTCACAGATCGCCAGCGCCTGCGGCGAGAACGCGACCCAGAGCGAGGACGAGTTCACGACCTTCTTCCAGGGCTTTCTTCTGTCCGAAGCGGCGCGCCGGCAGCACAGCACCCCGGAAATCCATAGGACGGTCTATAGCAGCGGCACGATGCTGTCCGACACGGTCGTCAGCCCGGAAACCTATAGCGGCTTCCCCGTACAGATGATCGACTATGCCTATAAACCCGTCGAACCCGCGAAGGCCGGCGACGAGGACGAATATCTCGACCTCCAGTTCAACCAGAGCCAGACCGGCGACTTCTCGGTCGAGTGGGCGCGCATTCACTATGACGGCCAGTCCGACGGGGGAGAGGACCAGGGCAATCCGATCGACGCCAACGGCAACCCCATTCCGGAGGGCGCACACCCGGACCCCGAGGGCCAGCTGCTCTTCCAGTCCACGGGAAGCTGCTGGAAATTCAGCGCCGACATCCGGTTCAAGACGAGCAACTAGTTCCCGATAGGCCGGAGGCCGTTTCGACGGCCTCCGGCCCGACCAAGGCATCATTCGCCCGGATCGCCCGCAATGATCATTCGCCCCCGTCCCAGCCTCCTGATGCTGTTCTTCGTCCTCAAGGGGTCGATCATCCTGCGCACATGGCCGCAGCTTGCCGCGGTCGGGGTGCTCTCTGCCGCCGTCGTCGCCGCGCATCGCTATGCGCCGGAGCTGGTGCCCGGCGTCAATCCCGCGCCTTTCACGCTGATCGGCATCGCCCTCTCCATCTTTCTGAGCTTTCGCAACAGCGCCTGCTACGAACGCTGGTGGGAGGCACGCAAGCTCTGGGGCCAGATCATCCAGACTGCACGGGACATCGCCCGGCAGACGGTCGTTCTCGACGACGGAACCGACACCCCCTCGCCGGAGCGGCGCGATATCCTGACCACCGTGATCGCCTTCGGCCATGCCGCCGTCCGGCAATTGCGCCGGCAGACGGACAGCCAGGCGGCGGGTGAGCCGGCCTCCCCCGCCAACCCGGCCGACAGGATCCTCCACGATGCGGCCGCCCTTGTCGGCCGCCTGCTGCGCCAAAATCGCCTCCTACCCGTCGAGGCCCTCGCCCTCAACGAGAGCCTGACACGCCTGACGCAGGCGCTCGTCGGTTGCGAACGCCTTGCCAATACGCCGCTCCCCTTCGCCTATACGCTGCTGCTGCACCGCACGGCCTATCTGTTCTGCTTCATCCTGCCCTTCGGCTTTGCCGATACGCTGGGCTGGACAACGCCGCTCGCGGTCATGCTCGTCGCCTACACCTTCTTCGGCCTCGATGCCCTCGGCGAGGAACTCGAAGAGCCGTTCGGCCTGATGCCCAACGACCTGCCGCTCTCGGCCTATGCCACGACGATCGAGATCCACCTGCGATCGGCGCTCGGCGAGACGGATCTCCCGCCGATGCCGGTTCCGGTCGACTATGTGCTGACCTAATCCAGGACGACGATGGCTTCGACCTCGAAGAGCATGGGGTCGATGGCGAGCTTGGGAACGGGAACCAGGGTCTGGGCCGGCAGCCTGTCGCCGAACATCTCCTTGACGCTGCTGGTCAGCACACCAAGCTTGGACATGTCGTGATCGACCACGAAGACCGTAAGCTTGGCGACCTGATCGGGCCTGGCGCCGAGCCCGTCAAGGGCGGTGCGCAGGTTCGCATAGGCCTGCTTCACCTGCACGGCGAAGTCGGGCGACAAGGCGCCGGTGCCATCCTGGCCACCCTGCCCGGAAATATAGGCCGTCCGGGCACCGGCAGGCACGATCACCGCCGTGCTGTAGCCGTTGGGCGTCGGATCGTAGAGGCCTTGCGGATTGACGATGGTCAGTCCGGCGGCCGGTTCGCTCGCTGCCGTGGGTCGGGAAAAGCCCGTGGTCATGATGATGAGTCCTCCGATCATGAGATGCCTGATTGCGCGTGACATGGTGTCCTCTCGATGTCGCCGGCCGTCGTGAATCCGGGCCTGCATGTCCGCTTCACATTGACTCGTACGATGTACGATTCCATTGCATCGTACATCGTACGAGTCAATCGCCCGGCATCGACATTCACAGCCTGTCGGCTTAAATCCGGCATGGAAACCAGCGGGAAGAACAGATGGCAGCCAAACGGAGCAAAGGGTCACAGCCGGCGGAACCGCCCCGATCCGCGCACGAACCGGCCCTGACGCGGGAACGTATCGTCACGACTGCAATCGAACTGCTGGACGCCCATGGCGTTGGCGGATTGACGATGCGCCGGCTGGCCGACCAACTCGGCGCCGGCGCCATGAGCCTCTATTGGCATGTCGGCAACAAGGAAGAAGTCTTCGATCTCGCTCTCGACACGGTGCTCGCCTATGGCGGCCCTGCGCAAGCGGCCGGACTTTCGGACTGGCGCGGAAATGTCGTTCATATGCTCGAAGACTGGCGCGCCACCATGCTGCGCCACCCCTGGTCGGCGGCACTGCTGCCGCGCCGTGCCTTAGGTCCCAACATTCTCGGCCGCCTTGAACGGTTGAGCCAGATCCTGTCGGCATCCGGTGTGCCCGATGCGGAGCTGAATGTCGCGATATGGTCGCTCTGGAACTATGTGATCGGTGCGACCGCCACCCGGGCAAGCTTCGCCCTTTCGCAGGAGGATCAGGCGGCCGCCCAGCAGCGCCTTGCCCAGCTCAGCGAGCACTATCCGACAATCGAACGCTCCCGGCTGCTGCTCGACAGCGACTGGGACGGCACCTTCCGCAAGGGCCTCGACGTTCTGCTGGATGGTCTTGCCCGCCGGTAAGCACGGGCGGGCTGCACCGGCTGGCGGCCTGGAGCATTTCCGGTGAAATCCGGCTCGCCGGAAATGCTCTCGCTTTTTGTTTTTACCGCAATATCCGACGCCGAAGCGATCCCGCTTCGGCTGGAAATGCTCTAAATTCTTTTGTTTTCGTTTGTCTTTTAGGGAAAACCGGTTCCCACTTTTCCCTGACAAACTCTAGGCTCAGGACTCATTGATTAGGTCCAGAAGATGATGGTGGCTGCGATGCAGATTGCCGAGAAGAAGGTATGCGCGCAACGGTCGTAGCGGGTTGCGATGCGCCGCCAGTCC
>NZ_JBBEYH010000027.1:0-76699 GCF_050172695.1 Shinella sp. G-2
TTCCGAGCCCTTTTCCAGCACGACGACCGTCAGGTCAGGATTGACCTGCTTCAGCCGGATCGCCGCCGAAAGGCCGGCCGGCCCCGCACCGACGATCACAACGTCGAATTCCATGCTCTCGCGTTCGGGGAGTTCCATTTGTTCGCTCATTCTTCTCTCCACCCCGCAACCCCTCAAAAGCCGCGGAAAGTCCCTCAGGTCGACCTGTCATGACAAATACCGGAAATCTTGTCGAGCCGTTCTGCGACAGACTTTCCCCGCTTTTGCGCATGACCTCATGATAGGTTCGCGAGTTTATTGACTTTAACGTAAACGTCAACCGACCGCTGGACGCCTGTCCGGCGATTGTCGGGATGCCCTTCGGCTGCTTGCTTGATTCCGGCTGCGGCCGGGACTACCCATTGCTGCGAGCCAACCGGAGAGACCCAACCCGATGTCCGAGATTATCCGATCGCTGCAGCGCGACTTGAACGATTTCGGCGATGAACTCCACCTTGTCGGAAGCGAGCGGCTGGGCGAGCGGCACCCCGGCGAGCATCCCGACAATTTCGGCGCCGGCGCCATGGCGCAGCCCGCAACGCCCGAGGCCGCCGCCGCCGTGATACGCTGGTGCGTGGAAAACGGCGTGCCGGTCGTGCCGCAGGGCGGGCGCACCGGCCTCGTCGGCGGCGGCGTCAGCCGGCCGGGCGAGCTCATTGTCTCCACCGCGAAGCTCAACCGCATCGAGGCGATCGATCCCCTCGCCCGCACCGCCACCGTGGGCGCGGGCGTGACCCTGCAGGCCCTGCAGGAGGCCGCGGCGGAATTCGGCCTTGCGCCCGGCATCGACCTTGCCGCCCGCGGCAGCGCCACCATCGGCGGCATGATCGCCACCAATGCCGGCGGGATTCTGGCCTTCCGCAACGGCGTGATGCGCCATCAGGTGCTCGGCATCGAGGCCGTGCTGCCGGAAGGGAGCCTGTTCAGCGACCTGACGCAGGTGCTGAAGGTCAGCGCCGGCCCGGATATCAAGCAGCTTCTCATCGGCTCGGAGGGCGCCTATGGCTTCGTCACCCGCGCCGTGCTGAAGCTGGAAAACGTCAATGCGATGCGCGCCACCGCGCTTGTCGGCGTGCCGAGCGCCGCCGCCGCGCTCGCCCTCGTCGCCCATGTCCGCGCCCGGCCCGCCCTGCAGCTCGAAGGCGCGGAACTGATGTGGGCTGGTTTTTTCCGCGACAGCGCCCGCGAGCGCGGCTTCGATCTCGACTGGCTGGACGGCGAGACGCCCGCCGTTCTCCTGATGGAGGTTTCCGCCGCCAGCGAGGAAGAGGCGCGCACCGCGCTGGAGGACGGACTTGCCGAATGCTGGGAGGCTCAGGCGCTGACCAGCGGCATCGTCGCCGCCTCGCTCGACCAGGCCCGCCGCTTCTGGGCGCTGCGGGAGGAAAGCGACTTCATCTATCGCCTGCATCCGGCCGCCCCCTCCTTCGACGTCTCCGTGCCGTCGGGCGCGCTCGACGCCTATGTCGCGGATCTCGGCGCGCGGCTGAAGGCCATCGATCCGGGCTTCGACGCCTATGTCTACGGCCATATCGCCGACGGCAATCTGCACATTTCCGTTTTCGGCGACGGCGCGGCGGCAGCCGCCATGAAGGCGCCCATCGAGGACGCGGTCTATGGCGGCGTCGCGGACTGCGGCGGCATCTTTTCCGCCGAGCACGGCGTCGGGCTGGAGAAACGCCGGGCCTACCTGACCTACGGCAACCCCGCCCGCCGGGCGGCGGCGCAGGCGATCAAGGCCGCGCTCGACCCGCACAACCTGTTCAACCCGGGCAAGGTGCCCTTCCGGGCCGATTGAGCCCGCACATTTGAGGATATCGTCATGGATCTCGGCATCACCGGCAAACGCGCGCTCGTTCTCGCCTCCTCGCGCGGCCTCGGCAAGGGCATCGCCGTCGCGCTCGCCCGCGAGGGCGCGCATGTGCTTCTGTGCGGGCGCAGCGCCGAAACGCTGGCGGCCAATTGCGCCGCCATCAATGCCGAAGGTCCCGGCCGGGCCGACTGGGTCGAGGCCGACCTCGGCGCGGACAGTTTCGTCGAGACGGTCGTCCGGGCCGTCGCGGAAAAGCTCGGCGGCATCGACATCCTCGTCAACAATTCCGGCGGGCCGACGCCGGGCTCGACCGAGGACATGAGCGAGGAAAAGCTGACCACCTATTTCCAGTCCATGGTGCTGCGCCTCATCACCCTCACCAACCGGCTGCTGCCCGGCATGAAGGAGCAGCGCTGGGGCCGCATCCTCACCGTCGCCTCCTCCGGCGTCATCGAGCCGATCTCGGGCCTGGCGCTCTCCAACACGCTGCGCCCGGCGCTCGCCGGCTGGTCGAAGACGCTCGCCACCGAGGTGGCGCAATACGGCGTCACCAGCAACATGCTGCTGCCCGGCAGCATCTTCACCGACCGGCTGAAGAGCCTCGACGCCGCCGCGGCCGAACGCAGCGGCCGGAGCGTCGAGGAGGTGAAGACCGCTTCGGAAAAGGCGATCCCCGCCCGCCGCTACGGCACCGTCGAGGAATTCGCCGCCACGGCCGCCTTCCTGTGCAGCGCGCCGGCAAGCTATGTCACCGGCAGCCTCGTGCGCTGTGACGGGGGCGCCGCGCACTCCGTCTGAACGGACAATGGGCCGTCTGAACGGACAATGAGCCGCCTGAACGGACCGCGGGCCGTCTGAACCACCGGCGGGGGACGGCAAGCCCCCTTGCCATTCCCCCGCGCCTGTGCCATTTCGCGCCCTCTTCTTTCCGGAGCGCATGCGATGCGCCCTTTCGCGCGACGCTTTCAGCGGCGTTTCAACACAATTTTACGATCAAAGGGGCACGGCGATGGCACGGGCACTCGGGCTCGACTTCGGCACGACGAACACGGTTCTCGCGCTTTCCACCGGCGGCGTGGACACACGCTCCATGCATTTCGAAAGCAGCGTCGGCACCACCGACACGATGCGCACGGCGCTGTCCTTCATGAAGGATCCGCTCGTCGGCGCGCAGGCGCTGAAGGTCGAGGCCGGACAGGCGGCCATCCGCCAGTTCATCGACAATCCCGGCGATTGCCGCTTCCTGCAGTCGATCAAGACCTTTGCCGCCAGCGCCCTCTTCCAGGGCACGCTGATCTTCGCGCGCCGGCATTCCTTCGACGACCTGATGGAAATCTTTCTGCGGCGCCTGAAGGCCTATGCCGGCGCGGACTGGCCGGCGGAGGTGTCGCGCATCGTCACCGGCCGGCCGGTGCAGTTCGCCGGCGCCAGCCCCGACCCGGCGCTCGCCCTCGAACGCTACAATGCGGCGCTGACCAAGCTCGGCTTTCCGGAAATCCACTATGTCTACGAGCCCGTGGCCGCCGCCTACTACTTCGCCCAGACGCTGAAGAGCGACGCCACCGTGCTCGTCGCCGACTTCGGCGGCGGCACGACGGACTATTCGCTGATCCGCTTCGAGCGGGAGGCGGGCCGCCTGAAGGCGACGCCCATCGGCCATTCCGGCGTCGGCATCGCCGGCGACCATTTCGATTCCCGCATGATCGAACATCTCGTCGCGCCGGAGATCGGCAAGGGCACGCATTTCAAGAGCTTCGACAAGGTGCTGGAAGTGCCCTCGGGCTACTATGCCAACTTCGCCCGCTGGAACCAGCTGTCGATCTTCAAGACGACGCGCGAGTTCAACGACCTGAAGTCGCTGGTCCGCTCGGCGCTGGAGCCGGAAAAGCTGGAACTCTTCATCGACCTCGTCGAGCATGACGAGGGTTACCCGCTCTATCAGGCGATCTCGGCCACCAAGATGGCGCTGTCGGCCGCCGACGAGGCGGAATTCCACTTCGCGCCGCTCGGGGCAGCCGGCCGCAAGGCGGTCAAGCGCGCCGATTTCGAGACCTGGATCGCCCCGGACCTCGCACGCATCGAAGGCGCGCTCGACGAGGTGCTGGAAAAGACGAACACCGCGCCCGGCGCGGTCGACAAGGTGTTCCTCACCGGCGGCACCTCCTTCGTGCCGGCGGTGCGGCGCATCTTCACCCGCCGTTTCGACGCCGGAAAGATCGAAAGCGGCGGCGAACTGCTCTCCATCGCCCACGGTCTGGCGCTGATCGGCGAGAGCGACGACATCGCGACATGGGCGTCGTGAGCCGGGGCATCGTGATTTGGGGCATCGCGAGGTGGACCGAATGACTCTGGCGCTTTCCTCGCGCGGCCGGCTCCGATAGGGTGAAGGCCATGAACGCCGCCCGAGACCTTCACCCCGCGCAACTGCGCTCGCTCCTGCATTTCTATGCGGATGCGGGCGTGGAATGGCTGCTGGAGGAAGAGGCGGTCGACCGCTTCGCCGAGTTCGAGGCGATGCGCGCGGCGCGCGGCATGCCCGCCGAGCGCGAAGCGCCGCCCGCATTTCAGCAACAGTCTGGCCAGCAGCAGCCCAATCCGCAGCAAGGCACCCGGCAGGCGCCCACGCGGCAGGAGCAGCCCCGCGCCGCTGCCCCTGCCCCCGCCATGCCGACCGTGGCGATCCCCGATAGCCAGGCCGTCGCCGAAGCGGAGTTCGCCGCCGGCAGCGCCCGCTCGCTGGAGGAATTGCGCACGGCGATGGAGGCCTTCAACGGCTGCAACCTGAAGACCAGCGCGCGCTGCCTCGTCTTTGCCGAGGGCAAGGCGAAACCCTCCGTCATGGTGATCGGCGCCATGCCGAACGCCGACGACGACCGCGATGGCCAGCCCTTTTCCGGCCGGCAGGGCGCGATGCTGGAGCGCATGTTCGCCGGCATCGGGCTGTCCCGTGCCGATCTCCTGCTCACCAATATCGTGCCCTGGCGTCCGCCGGGCAACCGCCCGCCCTCGCAGCGCGAAGCGGATATCTGCCGGCCCTTCATCGAACGCCAGATCGCGCTCGCCGAACCGAATCACCTGCTGGTGCTCGGCAATTTCGCGGCGCGATTCCTGTTCCGCTCGGCCGATACGATCCATCAACTGCGCGGGGAATGGCGTGAAATCGCCGTTGCCGGCCGCTCCGTCCCGGCTTTTGCCACGCTGCACCCGCAGGATCTGGTCACGGCGCCGATCAGCAAACGGCTCGCCTGGCAGGACCTGCTTGCTTTTCGTGCAGGGCTGAACGGCTGATCCGCCAAGGCGGATTCAATATTTTCAAACACTTATCTTCTGCCACTTTTCAGGCAGTAAAATACGTGCCGCCAAATTGCCTTGAGCATGAACAAAATATTTCATCAGCCATGCAGATTGAACATATCTGCCGGGCAGAATGTCGCATTGCAAAATCAATGCTGCGGCGCAATATAAGACCACGGGAGGGACAGAGTTTAAGGAAACGACCCATGACCGCCCGCTTTCGGCCCATCCATTCGAGCTTCGAGACGCTCCGCCATTCCGGTCTTCGCACCGGCCGCGGCTTCGGCGGCATCGCTGCCCCGGCCAACGAGCAGCTCACGGCCGCCGGCTTTGCCCGCATCAACCGCCCCGCTCAGCTCTTCTCCGACTTCATCACCCGCTGAACGGAACGGCGCATCCGCGCCGCCCATCGAACCATCCAGGAGCACGCCATGGCCCATATCCGCAAGCTGATGTCCGACATCGCCGATATCCGCGCCGCCGTGAACGCCGCCCGGGAATATTCCGTGCTGGCGTCCCTGCCGCGCGACGCCGTCCAGCGCCGCGACCCGCTCAATGCCTTCCTGCCCAACTGAGGCGGCCCAACCGAGACGGGATCGGCCCTGACCCGGCCGCGACCAGAATGCCCATCGTGGGAAGGCAGGACGCCTTCCCTCTTCATTCTTCCGCGCCCTCCGGCGGAAGCGCTCCGACGCCCCGTCCCCGGTTCGTCCTGTCCGGCCTTTCCCCGGCATGCCTTTCTGGCACCCTTCTCCTGAAATTCCTGTGGGTTCGGCCTTCCGGCGGGCTTTCTGGTTTACGCCAGCCGCTGTCGCTGTGGACAGGGCGCGGCCGTCGCAATAGAGCGACACTTCACCGAATGCCCCTCTCCCCGGAGCCTTCCATGCTGGCGAGCCTTGTCTCCATCCTGAGCCTGATGCTGTCCACCCTTCTGATGATGGTGGCCTTCGGCCTGCAAAGCTATGTCGTGCCCGTGCGCGCGGTCGCGGAGGGATGGTCGACGCAGACGATCTCGATGATCGCGACGGGTTATACGATCGGCTTCACGTTGTCCTGCATCGTCACGCCGAAATTCGTGCTGCTCGTCGGCCATGTGCGGGTCTTCGTCGCGCTGATCACGCTGCTCGCCATCGCCATCCTGCTCTGCGCGCTTGTCGTCGACTGGCGGGCCTGGATGCTGTTCCGCGCCATATCAGGCTTTGCCATTTCCGGCAGCTATCTCATCATCGAAAGCTGGCTGAACGAGCGGGTGACGAACGAGAACCGCGGCTCGGTCTTCTCGATCTATCTGATCACCACCATGGTCGGCACGATCGGCGGGCAATATCTCGTGCCGCTCGGCGATCCCTCCAACACCTCGCTCTTCATCCTGTGCGGCATCATCTTCTCCGTCGCGCTGCTGCCGACGGCGCTCACCTCCTCGCCGCTGCCCGCCCCGCCGACGCAGGCCCGCTTCAACGTTCAGCGGCTCTACCGGCGCTCGCCGGTCGCCGTCGTCGGCGCCTTCCTTGCCGGCGCGCTCTCGGGGGCCTGGCTCAATCTCGGCGGCGTCTTCACCCAGCGCAGCGGCCTTTCGACGGCCGAGGGCGCGACGCTGCTCGCCTCCGTGCTGGTCGGCAGCGCCCTGTCGCAGATCCCGATCGGCCGCGCCTCCGACCGCATGGACCGCCGCCTCGTCATGGTCGCCTGCGGCATCGTCGGCACGCTCGCCTGCCTTGCCATGGCCTTCGTCGCCGGCGGGCCGCCGGTGCTGCTCTATATCGTCGCCGCCTTCGTCGGCTCGGTGATCTTCCCGATCTATGCGCTCAACGTCGCCCATGCCAATGACCGCGCCCAGCCCGACGAATATGTCGAGGTCTCCTCGGGCATGATGATCGTCTACGGCGTCGGCACGATTTCCGGCCCGCTGATGGTCGGCCCGGTCATGGACCGATTCGGGCCGGGCTCGCTCTTCGTGGTGCTTGCGGTCTATTTCCTGCTCTACGGCGCCTATGCCGCCTGGCGCATCAGCCGCCGCGAGGCCAATGACGGCCTCGTCGCCAAGACGGACTTCCAGGCGATGACGGCCCAGCCGCTCGGCGCTGACGCCGCCGCCGCGGCCCTCCAGCCCGACAGCGTGACGGACGAGCGCATCG
Source organism: Shinella sp. G-2 (assembly GCF_050172695.1). Classification (NCBI taxonomy): domain Bacteria; kingdom Pseudomonadati; phylum Pseudomonadota; class Alphaproteobacteria; order Hyphomicrobiales; family Rhizobiaceae; genus Shinella; species Shinella sp. G-2. The sequence goes on from NZ_JBBEYH010000027.1 coordinate 7,282, forward strand.
AGGACACGACGACGCCGGACTGGCGCTGAGAGCCTCTCAGCCCTGCGTCGTGTGGTGCCGCAGCTCGGCGCGGCGCTTCAGTTCGAGCCGGTGCTCTCGGAAGATGACGAAGATGCCGGCGCTGACGACGATGGCGGTGCCCGTCAGCATGGTGCTGGTGGGCACGTCGTCGAACAGCACATAGCCGACGATGAGGCCGAACACGATCGAGGTATATTCGAACGGCGCGATGGTCGAGACGTCGGCATAGCGGTAACTCGCCGTCAGCAGCAATTGCGCGATGCCGCCGCAAAAGCCCGCGAGCGCCATCATGATGAGCCCGGTCCAGCCGAGATCGATCCAGCCGAAGGGCAGCGTGCCGAGCGAGAAGACCGAGGCGAAGAGCGAGAAATAGAGCACGATGGTGGGCGTGCGCTCGGTCTGCACCAGCTTGCGCACCAGCACCATTGCGAAGGAGCCGAGCACGGCGAAGGCCATCATCGCCAGCGCGCCCATCGCCTCCGAGGAGCCGAAGCCGCCCTCGCGAAACAGCGTCAGGCGCGGCCAGCTGATGATGCCGACGCCCACCAGCCCGATCAGCACCGCGCACCAGCGATAGGGGCCGACCCGCTCTTTCAGGAAAAGCGCGGCGACGACGACGGTGACGAGCGGCAGGGCATAGCCGAGCGCGATGGATTCGGGCAGCGGCAGGTGTACGAGGCCATAGAAGCCGCAGCCCATGGACAGGATGCCGACGAAGCCGCGCTTGAAATGGCCGAAGATGTCGTTGGTGCGGAAGGCGTCGCGCAACTGGCCCTGCACGCCGAGGAAGACGATGATCGGCACCATGGCGAAGGCCGAGCGCAGGAAGGTGATCTGCCCTGCCGGAATTTCCCTGCCGGCCGCCTTGATGAGCGTCGACATGCACAGGAAGATCACGACCGACGCGACCTTGAGGAAAATCCCTTTCATGGGATTGGGCGATTGCATGTCCATGCGGGAACTCGGCACGGCCGGCGGGCCGTGGCATTCAGGCGTTGAGAAGATCGGAGATCCGATTCAGAAGATTGCAAGTCTAGCGGGATCGCTGACGGGATGGGATGAATTCTGGTGATGCGTCGCGGATATTTTTGATCGGACCGTCAAGACGAACGCCGTGCCGGAACGGCACAAATTTCTGTTTCCCCGCCCGCCGTGGAAATGAGATGTTAAGCGAAGACGCATATCTATTCGTGGAACTTGGGGGCAGACCGTCCCGGCGATCCGCCCTATCCTGCACGGAAGGGACGGAAACCGGGCGGCAAAGAGCAGGACATTTCCATGCGGACAGAGAACGGCCGGATCATCCATCTGGCAGACTATCGCCAGACTGACTTCGTTCTCGAACGCGTCGACCTGACCTTTGAACTGGATCCCACGGAGACCAAGGTCGAGGCCCGCCTGATCTTCCACCGCCGCGAAGGCGCCGACCTTGCCGCGCCGCTGGTGCTCGACGGCGACGAACTCGTCATGACGGGCCTGCTCTTCGACCAGATGGAAATGGACGCCGCCCGCTACGACGCGACGCCCGACAGCCTGACGGTCCGCGACCTGCCGGCATCCGAGCCCTTCGAGATCACGATCACGACGCTGATCAATCCGGAAGCCAACACGCAGCTGATGGGCCTCTACCGCACCAACGGCGTCTACTGCACGCAGTGCGAGGCCGAAGGCTTCCGCCGCATCACCTATTTCCCCGACCGGCCGGATGTGCTCGCCGTCTACACGGTCAACATCATCGCCGACAAGGCGAGCTGCCCGCTGCTCCTGTCGAACGGCAACTTCCTCGGCGGCGCCGGCTATGGCGAAGGCAAGCATTTCGCCGCCTGGTTCGATCCGCACCCGAAACCCTCCTATCTCTTCGCGCTCGTCGCCGGCGATCTCGGCGTGGTGGAAGACACGTTCACGACCATGTCGGAGCGTGAGGTGACGCTGAAGATCTATGTCGAGCACGGCAAGGAAGCGCGCGCGGCCTATGCCATGGACGCGCTGAAGCGCTCGATGAAATGGGACGAAGAGGTCTTCGGCCGCGAATACGACCTCGACATCTTCATGATCGTCGCCGTCTCCGACTTCAACATGGGCGCCATGGAGAACAAGGGGCTCAACGTCTTCAACGACAAATACGTGCTCGCGGACCCGGAAACGGCGACCGACCAGGACTATGCGAATATCGAGGCGATCATCGCCCACGAATATTTCCACAACTGGACCGGCAACCGCGTCACCTGCCGCGACTGGTTCCAGCTCTGCCTCAAGGAAGGCCTGACGGTCTATCGCGACCACGAATTCTCCGCCGACCAGCGCTCGCGCGCCGTCAAGCGTATCGCCGAGGTGCGCCACCTGAAGTCGGAGCAGTTCCCCGAGGATGCCGGCCCCCTCGCCCATCCCGTCCGCCCGGTCAAATACCGCGAAATCAACAACTTCTACACGACGACCGTCTACGAGAAGGGCTCCGAGGTCACGCGCATGATCGCGACCATCCTCGGCAAGGACGGCTTCAAGAAGGGCATGGACCTCTATTTCGAACGTCATGACGGCGATGCCGCGACGATCGAGGATTTCGTCACGTGCTTCGAGGAGGTCAGCGGCACCGATCTCGGCCAGTTCTCGCGCTGGTATCACCAGGCGGGCACGCCGCTGGTCAGCCTTTCCTCCAGCTACGACCAGGCGAAGGGCGAATTCACCCTGTCGCTGGAACAGATGATCCCGCCGACGCCCGGCCAGAGCACCAAGGAGCCGATGCACATTCCGCTGCGCTTCGGGCTCCTGTCCGCCGACGGCACGGAGGCGACGCCCTCTGCCGTCAGCGGCGCCGAGGTGACCGGCGACGTGCTGCACCTGAAGGAGCGCCGCCAGACGGTGACCTTCTCGGGCATCGCCTCGCGCCCCGTCGTCTCGCTCAACCGCAGCTTCTCCGCGCCGATCAACCTGCATTTCGAGCAGGCGCCGGCCGACCTTGCCCATATCGCCCGGTACGACAGCGACCTCTTCGCCCGCTGGCAGGCCCTGAACGACCTTGCCCTGCCGAACCTCGTCGACGCCGCCCGGAAGGCCCGCGCGGGCGAAACGGTCGAAACGAACCCGGTCCTTGCCGACACGCTGATCGCCATTGCCGGCGACGAGACGCTGGAACCCGCCTTCCGCGCCCAGGCGCTGGCGCTGCCGTCGGAATCCGACATCGCCCGCGAACTCGGCAGCAACAACGACCCGGACGCCATTCGCACCGGCCGCGAAGCGGTGCTCGCCTTCATCGCCAACCGCGATCCGTCCGTCTTCGCAAAGCTCTTCGACAGCCGCCGCACCGAGGGCGCCTTCACGCCGGATGCGACGAGCGCCGGCCACCGCGCGCTGCGCAATGCGGCGCTCGCCTATCTCGCCGTCGCCGACGGCAATCCGGTCCGCGCGGCGGAAGCCTTCGCGGCCGCCGACAACATGACCGATCTCAGCGCGGCGCTGACCGTGCTGGCGCATCGTTTCCCCGACGCGCCGGAGACGGCGGCGGCGCTGGAAACCTTCCGCACGCGCTTTGCCGACAATGCGCTGGTGCTCGACAAGTGGTTCTCGATCCAGTCGACCATTCCGGGCGACGGCGCGCTGGGGCGCGTCAAGGCGCTGATGGAAAGCGCGCATTTCAACAAGACGAACCCCAACCGCGTGCGCGCGCTGGTGGGCACCTTCGCCTTCTCCAACCCGACCGGCTTCAACCGGGCGGACGGCGCGGGCTACCGGTTCCTGGTCGACCAGATCCTGGAGATCGATCCCAAGAACCCGCAGCTCGCGGCCCGCATCCTCACCTCCATGCGCTCCTGGCGGGCGCTGGAAGAGGTGCGCTCGGATCACGCCCGCAACGCGCTGCGCGCCATCGCTGCGGGCGAGAAGCTCTCCTCCGACGTCTCCGACATCGTGGAGCGCATGCTGAAGGGCTGAGCCCTTCCCTCCTCACTTGTCCGGCGGGCAGACGCGGATCCGGTGACCATCCGGATCCAGCGCCACGAAGGTGCGGCCGAAGACCGCCGTGAACGGCGGCTGCTCGATGGTGACGCCGGCCGCCTTCCATTTTTCATGGAGGGCATCGATCTCGGCGTCCTCGTCCACGACGATGGCGATCTCCGAGCGGTTGCCGGTGCCGGCGGAGACGAAATCGTTCGCCGTCGTCGCCCACAGGCCAAGGCCGAGGCCGTTGTCGAAACGGAACGCGACGAAGCCCGGCGACTGGGCGACCGGCGCGCGCTCGAAAAGCGCCTCGTAGAAACGGCCGCTTGCGGCGGGGTTCCCGACATAGAGGATGAGAAGGTTGGGAGAGATCATCGGATCGTCCTTTCGTTTGCCGTGACGGGAGGACCCTAGGCGACACCACTGCCAAAAAGTGGCAGTAGCGTGCCATGGCCCGATCCGAACGACTGCTCAGCCTGCTCCAGATCCTCCGCCGCCACCGCCATCCGGTGAGCGGCTCCACCCTTGCCGGGGAACTTGGCGTCAGCATCCGCACGCTCTACCGCGACATCGCCACCCTGCAGGCGCAGGGCGCCGATATCGAGGGCGAACCGGGCGTCGGCTATGTGCTGCGCCCCGGCTTCATGCTGCCGCCGCTGATGTTCTCGCAAGGCGAACTCGAGGCGCTGATGCTCGGCTTCCGCTGGGTGCAGAAATTCGCCGACACGCCGGTCACGAAGGCGGCGAGCGACGCGCTCGCCAAGATCTCGGCGGTGCTGCCGGCGGACCTCAGGGACGAACTGGAAAACACCGCGCTGCTGGTCGGGCCGCGCAAGATCGTCGACAGCGAAATCGTCGACCTCACCGTGCTGCGGGCGGCCATCCGGCGGGAGCGCAAGGTCCACCTTGCCTATGCCGACGGGGCGGGCAGCGCCTCGGAACGCACCGTCTGGCCGGTGGCGCTCGGCTATTTCGAGGAGACGCGCATGCTCGTCGCCTGGTGCGAATGGCGGCAGGGCTACCGGCATTTCCGCACCGACCGCATGCAGGCGCTCACGCTGCTGGATGCACGTTATCCGCGTCGTCGCGCGGCGATGCTGAAGGAATGGCGGGAAACGGAGATGGGTCCGCGCCGCCCGCAAGCCGCCCGGGATGCAAAATCCCAACCATAAGAAATGGTTAAAAAACTTTTACCATTTCCTATGGACAAGCCGAATCACAATTGATTCATTAGGGCAGATTCGGGCGAGCGGCGCGCCGAATCGCGAGAGGGTACAAGGTTTGAAGACTATGGCGGACGCGCAACGAGGACGCGCATCCGGCGGGTGGACTCGTCTCAGATTTCCGGGAATGGCGGCCTGGGAAGATGAGTTGACGGGCCAGGCGAAGATTTTCGCCGGACCTGCCGCACGGCATCTGACACGGGCCGAGCCCGTGCTGAAACGGTCGATACCGATCCTGATCATCGCCTTCCTGTTCGTGGTCGGCATTTCGCGCATGGTCGGCATCATCGTCGAACATGACCGCATGGATACCAGCGTCAAGGATGCGACCTCGCTGACGGCTATCGCCGTGGGCGCGGTGTTTTCCGGCCCCATGGCCGACAGCCTCGCGCAGTCCGACCGCATGGCGGCCGAGGCCGCGCTCTCCCTTCATCTGCCGCAGGACCGCATGCAGCCGGGCGGCATCGTTCTCTTCGTCGAGGAGAAGGGCCATGTCTTCGGCGCATCGCTGGCCGCGGCGCGCTATGTCGGCCAGTCGCTCGCGCGCTTTTCGCCTGAGCTTGCCGCCAGCCAGTATTTCGGCGAACCGGGCGGCGCCTTCCGCACCCGCATCGGCGATCAGGATTACTACGCCGCGCTGGTGCAGATGCCGAAAGAGGGCGGTTTCATCGTCGTCGCCAATCCGCTCGGCCAGCTCGCCGCCCTGTGGCGCGACGAGGTGGCGCTGAACGTCACGCTGTTCGCCGGCATTTCGGCCATCCTGCTCGTCATCCTCTACGCCTATTACATCCAGGCCAAGCGCGCGCGCGATGCCGATGCGATCTTCGCCGAATCCAACCTGCGGGTGGAGACGGCGCTCGCCCGCGGCCGCTGCGGCCTTTGGGATTTCGACCTTGCCAACCGGCGGCTGTTCTGGTCGCGCTCCATGTATGAAATGCTCGGCATGCCGCCGCGCGACAGCGTGCTGTCCTTCGGCGCGGCCGCGCGCCTGATGCATCCCGACGACGACGGCATCTACCAGGTCGCCCGCGCCGTCGCGCGCGGCGAGGCCAAGCAGGTCGATCAGGTGTTCCGCATGCGCCACGCCGAGGGACACTATGTCTGGCTGCGCGCCCGCGCCCAGCTCATCCGCATGGCCTCCGGCCGCATGCACATCATCGGCATCGCCATGGACGTGACGGAGCAGCACCGGCTGGCCCAGCGCTACCAGGAGGCCGATCAGCGTCTGGCCGACGCCATCGAATGCACGTCCGAGGCCTTCGTGCTGTGGGACAAGAACGACCGGCTCGTCATGTGCAACGCGCATTACCAGCAGGCCTACGGCCTTCCCGACGACGTGCTGGTGCCGGGCATCGAGCGCGCGGCGGTGCATGCCGCCGCGGCCCGCCCGGTCATCGAGCGCCGCATCGCGGATGCGGACGGCACCGGCGTGTCGCAGACCAGCGAAGTGCAGCTCGCCGACGAGCGCTGGCTGCAGATCAACGAGCGGCGCACCCGCGACGGCGGCCTCGTTTCGGTCGGCACCGACATCACCATGATGAAGCGCCACCAGGTGCGCCTGCGCGAATCCGAACGCCGCCTGATGGCGACCATCGGCGACCTGTCGGCCTCGCGCGCCAAGCTGGAGCGCCAGAAGACCGAGCTTTCGCTCGCCAATGCCAATTACCAGGCGGAAAAGGACCGCGCCGAGGCGGCCAACCGCGCCAAGTCGGAATTCCTCGCCAACATGTCGCATGAGCTGCGCACGCCGCTCAACGCCATCCTCGGCTTCTCCGAAATCCTGCAGAACCAGATGTTCGGCCCCATCGGCTCGGACAAGTACCGCGAATATTCCCGCGACATCCACGAGAGCGGCCAGCACCTGCTCAACGTCATCAGCGACATCCTCGACATGTCGAAGATCGAGGCCGGCCATATGCGCATCAGCTGCGAGACGGTCGATCTCGCGCCGCTAATCGAGGAGACGATGCGCCTCACCATGCTGCAGGCGGAAAAGAAGAACATCACCGTCGAGGAAGCCTGCCCCGACCATCTCTTCACGGTGGCGGACCGCCGCGCCATGAAGCAGATCCTGCTGAACCTCCTGTCCAACGCCATGAAGTTCACCAACGAGGGCGGCCGGGTGAAGGTGCGCGCGCGCCGGGTGGACGGCGCGGTGACGCTGACCATCGCCGATACCGGCATCGGCATTCCGAAGTCCGCGCTGCAGAAGATCGGCCAGCCCTTCGAGCAGGTGCAGAGCCAGTATGCCAAGAGCAAGGGCGGCTCCGGCCTTGGCCTTGCCATCTCCCGCTCGCTCGCGCACCTGCATGGCGGCGCCATGCGCATCCAGTCGATCGAGGGCAAGGGCACGATCATCTCCGTGCGCATCCCGGACCGTGAACGGCTGGCGGCCCTGCACCTGGCGGCAGCTTGAGGCAAACCCGCCTGCAAGGATGATCCCCTTTTAGGAGACATTCCCGTTCACCGGAATGTCTCCCTGCGGCGTCACCCCTTCACCACGCCCTGGAAGATCTTGCGCACCGCCTTCGACACCCGGCGGATTTCCGCCTCCAGCGTGCGCAGGTCCGGGCAGTCGCCCGCCCGGCAGACGAGGTCGACGAGGCCGGCCGGCGCTTCCTTCGGGTCGAAGCCGCCATCGACGCAGAGACGCACGATCTGCGAGACCTCGGTATAGAGCACGAGCGCCTTCTGCACCGTGTCGAGATCGTTCGGGTCCATCATCGCACCCAGCACCGACAGCGCATCGCCCGTCGCCACGGCCTTTTCCGGCTGCGCCGCGCCGCGCGCGGGGGCGACGAGCGCCAGGAACTGCGCGATGAACTCGATGTCGATGAGGCCGCCCGGGATCAGCTTCAGGTCCCAGATATCCTTCGGCGGCTTTTCCTTGTCGATGAGGTCGCGCATCTCCGCGACGTCCCTGGCGACCTTGCCCGTCTCGCGCTTGCGGCCGAGCACCGAGCGGAAGATCGCCTCCGCCTCCTGCATCAGGCTTTCATCGCCGCAGAGCACCCGCGCGCGGGTCAGCGCCATGTGCTCCCAGGTCCAGGCCTCCTCCGCCTGATACTTGGCAAAGGCGTTGATGCGGGTGGCGACCGGACCCTTGTTGCCGGAGGGGCGGAGCCGCATGTCCACCTCGTAGAGCACGCCCTCGGCCGTCGGCGCGGACAGCGCCGCGATCAGCCGCTGGGTGATGCGGATGAAGTACTTCATGTTGTCGAGGGGTTTGGGGCCGTCCGACTCGAAGGCATCGCTGTCGTGGTCGTAGAGCAGGATGAGGTCGATGTCGGAGCCGGCGGTCAGCTCGAAGCTGCCGAGCTTGCCCATGCCGACCAGCGCCACGCGCCCGCCGGGGAACTTGCCATGCGCCGCCTCGATCTCCTCCAGCACCGCCTTCAGCGCCGCCGCGACGATGAGATCGGCGACATGGGTCAGGGCGCGCGCGGCCTGCTTGCCGGTGATCGCACCCGTCAGGAGGCGGATGCCGATGAGGAAGCGCTGTTCGGCGGCGATGATGCGCAGCCGGTCGAGGATTTCCTCATAGTGCCTTGCGCCGGAGACGAAGCCCTCGATGCGCGCGGCAAGATAGGCCCGCGTCGGCAGTTCGGCGAGAAGGCCGGGATCCAGCATGCCGTCGAAGACATGGGGTTTGGCCGCGATCACCTCGGCAAGGCGCGGGGCCGACGACATGATGTTGACGATGAGGGACAGCAGCGCCGGATTGTTGCCGAGCAGCGAGAAGAGCTGGATGCCCGCCGGCAGGCCGGAGATGAAATTGTCGAAGCGCAGCAGCGCCTCGTCCGCCCGCTTGCTCTCGCCGAAGACGCGTAGCAGTTCCGGCGTCAGTTCCGTCAGCCGCTCGCGCGCCTCGACCGATTGCGTGGCGCGGTAGCGGCCATAGTGCCAGGTGCGGATGGTGCGGGAAATATCCGCCGGCCGCTCGAAGCCTAGGCGCTTCAGCGTCTCCAGCGTGTCGGGGTCGTCCTTCTGGCCGGTGAAGACGAGGTTGCCGGTCTCCGAGGAAAGCTTCGCCTCCTGCTCGAACAGCGCCGCATAACGCCGTTCCACCGTCTTCAGCACCTCGACCAGCCGCGCGGAAAAGCCGGCCGTATCGGCAAAGCCGAGCATGAAGGCGATGCGCTTCAGTTCGGCTTCCGTCTCCGGAAGCACATGGCTCTGCTCGTCGCGCACCATCTGCACGCGATGCTCGACATCGCGCAGGAACCAGTAGGCCTCGGTCAGTTCCTCGGCCGTCGCCGCGTCGATCCAGTTCGCTTTGGCCAGTTCCTGCAGCATGGGCTCGGTGGCGCGCAGGCGCAGCGCCGGCACGCGGCCGCCGGCAATCAGCTGCTGCGTCTGCACGAAGAACTCGATCTCGCGGATGCCGCCGCGGCCGAGCTTGACGTTGTGCCCCTTCACGGCGATCTCGCCATGCCCCTTGTGCACATGAATCTGCCGCTTGATGGAATGGATGTCGGCGATGGCGGCATAGTCGAGATATTTGCGGAAGACGAAGGGCACCAGCCCCTTGAGGAAGGCCTCGCCCGCCTTGAGGTCGCCGGCGATGGGCTTGGCCTTGATGAAGGCCGCCCGCTCCCAGTTCTGCCCCCGGCCCTCGTAATAGAGCATGGCCGAATCGAAGGAGATGGCGAGCGGCGTCGCGCCGGGATCGGGCCGAAGGCGCAGGTCCGTGCGGAAGACGTAGCCGTCCGCCGTGCGCTCCTGCATGATGCGGATGAGGCGGCGCACGAGGCGCGAGAAGGTCTCGACCGTCTCGGTCGGATCGACCGCGACATTGGCCATCGGGTCGAAGAAGACGACGAGGTCGATATCGGAGGAATAGTTGAGTTCCGCCGCGCCGAGCTTGCCCATGCCGAGCACGATGAGGCCGGATTTCTCGCTCGGATGGGCGGGATCGGGCAGTTTCAGCTTGCCGCTGTCATGGGCCGAGAGCAGCAGGTGGTCGATGGCCGCCGAGGTGGCCGCCTCGGCGAGCGCCGTCAGCAGCGCGGTGGTCCGGCGCGCATCGAAGATGCGGGCAAGGTCGGCAAGCGCGGTGAAGAAGGCGACCTCCCGCTTGGCGACGCGCAGCCGCGTCATCAGCATGGCTTCCGTCACCTCGCCCTCCTCCGCCTTCCAGGCGGCGCGGGCGCGGGCGATGGCCGCCTCGATGGCGGGCAGGACCGGCTCGTCCAGCGCGCGGGCGAGCAGGCGCGGATCGATGCGCGCGGTGTCGCGCAGATAGGGCGAGAGCGTGAAGGCGGCGACGATGAAATCCTTGAGCGGCCCCTCCCCGGCAAGAAGCCGGGCGATGGCGGCGTGTTCCTTGCCCCAGTCCTTGAGGTCGGACAGCACCGACTTGACTTCCGTCTGGCTCAGGGGCCGGATCGGGGATGCCGAAAGATCGGAAAACCGCGTCGCTTCCGTCACGCTCATGATGTCTCCTCGCCGTTTTGACGAGGTGTATCAGTCCGCAGGGATGGGGAAAACCATCCGCACCGTCAGCCCCCGATTGTTTTCCCGTTCGGGATGGGTGGCGTCCAGCTCCAGCCGGCCCTGATGCATCTCCATCACCGCGCCGACCAGCGACAGGCCGAGCCCCGTGCCGGGCTTGGAGCGGCTGGCGTCGAGCCGCACGAAGCGCTTCACCACGTCCTCGCGCTTGTCGTCGGGCACGCCGGGGCCGCTGTCGGCGACCGAAAGCACCACGTCGCCGTCCCGCCTTGCCAGGGTTACGCGGATCTCCGCCTCGCCGCCGCTGCCCTCGGCATATTTGACCGCATTGTCGATGAGGTTGCCCAGCGCCTGGCCGACGAGTTCGCGGTTGCCCTTGATCTCGATGCCGTCGGCGATGTCGGTGACGAGCGTCAGGCCGGCATCCTCGGCCACCGGCTCGTAGAGCTCGGCGCTGTCATGGGCGATGCCGCTGATGTCGATGGCGCGCATTTCGGCCGGGGCCTGCCCCGCCTCGACGCGCGAGATCATCAGGAGCGCGTTGAAGGTGCGGATGAGCTGGTCGGATTCGCCGATCATCTCCTCCAGCGCGCCGCGATGATCGGCTCTCTCGCCGCCGGCCAGCGCCGCCTCCGCCTTGTTGCGCAGGCGCGTCAGCGGGGTCTTCAGGTCATGCGCGATGTTGTCGGAGACCTGCTTCAGCCCCTCGTTCAGCTTCTCGATGCGCCCCAGCATGGTGTTGAGCGATTCCGACAGGCGGTCGAATTCGTCGCCCGAGCCGCTGGTCGGCAGGCGCTGGGAGAGGTCGCCGGCCATGATGCGCTGGCTGGCATCCGACATGCGGTCCATGCGCCGGAGCGCATTGCGGCCGATCAGGTACCAGATGGCGAGTGCGCCGACGCCCATGACGCCGAGCGCCACCATCAGCGCCTGGCGCACCAGCCGGCGGAAATTCTCCGGCTCGCCGAGGTCGCGGCCGACCAGCACGCGCAGCCCGTTGGACAGCACGTTGACCTGCGCATAGGCCATCGGCCGGCTGTTGCCGCGCGCCTCCTCCTGGTAGCGCTGGTAGCGGAAGGGCGTTTCCGTCCAGCCTTCCGTGTCGAGCACGCCGGGCTGGATGGAGGCGACATTGCCGGCCAGCACCTCGCCGGTGGGGCTGGCGATGATGTAGAGATTGGCGCCCGGCTGGCGCGCGCGCCGTTCCAGCGTGCGCAGCAGGCCGTTCATGCCGCTGTTGTCGAAGATGCGCTCGATCTGCTCGCTCTCCTGCCCCACGGCTTCGCGCATCTGCTGTTGCAGCAGGCCTTCCGACATGGAGGAGACGTAGAAGACGAGGAAGGCCGCGCAGGCGGCGAAGAGCAGGAGATAGACCGCGGACAGGCGCACCGCCGTGGTGCGGTAGAGGGCGGTCAGCCGGCCGAGCAAACGCTGCATCAGCCCGCCGCCTCGTCCTTCATCATGTATCCGGCGCCGCGCACGGTGCGCAGCAGCGGCTGGTCGAAATCCTTCTCGATCTTCGAGCGCAGCCGCGAGACATGGACGTCGATGACATTGGTCTGCGGATCGAAATGATAGTCCCAGACATTCTCCAGCAGCATGGTGCGCGTCACCACCTGCCCGGCATTCTTCATGAGATATTCCAAGAGGCGGAATTCGCGCGGCTGGAGGAGGATTTCCCGGCCGGCGCGCTTGACCGTGTGGGAGAGCCGGTCGAGCTCGAGATCGCCGACGCGGTAGACCATGTCCTGCTCGGGCGTGCCCTTGCGGCGGCCGAGCACCTCGATGCGCGCCAGAAGCTCGCTGAAGGCATAGGGCTTGGGCAGGTAGTCGTCGCCGCCGGCGCGAAGGCCCGTCACGCGGTCGTCGACCTGGCCGAGCGCGGAGAGGATCAATACGGGCGTGTGGATGTTGCGGCGGCGCAGTTCCGTGATCAGCGACAGGCCGTCGCGGCGCGGCAGCATGCGGTCGATGACCAGCACGTCGTAGCTGTTCTCGGTGGCGAGGAACAGGCCGCTTTCACCGTCGCTCGCATGGTCGAGCACGATGCCCGCCTCGCGAAAAGCCTTGGAGAGATAGGCTGCCGCCTCCAGATCGTCTTCAACAATCAATATCTTCATCGCACCGACCTTACAGCATGTTCGACGGACCTTGGCTAGAGCGGCGGCGGCGGATGCCGGTTCGCCTGACGATCTCTAGCCTCTTGTTTTTGGCGCATTATCCGGCGCGAAGCGATGCCGCGCCTCCTGAAAGGCTTTCGGGCGCCCGATACGGCAGCGCCGCGAAACCTTTCGATCTCGCGGCGCCCTGGGCAGGGATTACGGAGCCGGTCAGCCCTGGTCGATGGGCAGCGCCAGGAAGCGGCTGCCGTCCTTGGTCTCGATCTGGAACAGCGCCTTGGAGCGGCCGTCCTTGCGGGCGCCCTCGATCACCTTGATCACCTCGTCGGCGGACTTCACGACCTGGTTGTTGACCGAGGTGATGCGGTCGCCTTCCTTGAGGCCGCGATCGCTGGCGTCGGAGTCCGGATCGACGGTGGTGACCGTCAGGCCGTCGTCGCCGGGCGTGACCGAGATGCCGAGATCGGCCAGCGCCTGTTCGCTGCTTTCCTGTTCCGGCGCGGCCTGGTCGGTGCTGGTCGCGGCCTGGATCTGTTCGCCGGCCAGCGTGCCGATCTCGACCGGGATGGTCTGAGCCTTGCCGTCACGCCAGACCGACAGGTCGACCTTCTTGCCGGGTGCGATATCGGCGACGCGGCGGGCAAGGTCACGCGGATCCTTGATCGGGTCGCCGTCGAGCGCCGTGATCACGTCACCCTTCTTGATGCCGGCCTTGGCGCCGGGCGAGTCGGCCTGCGGTTCGACGACGAGCGCGCCAGCGGCATCGGCAAGGCCGAGCGAGTCGGCGATGTCGCGGCTCACCGGCTGGATCTGCACGCCGAGCCAGCCACGGTCGACCTTGCCGTCCTTCATCAGGTCGGCGACGACGCCCTTGGCGACGGAGGCCGGAATGGCGAAGGCGATGCCGACATTGCCGCCCGACGGCGAGAAGATCGCGGTGTTGATGCCGACGACCTGACCGTTGAGGTTGAAGGTCGGGCCACCGGAATTGCCGCGGTTCACGGCGGCGTCCACCTGCAGGTAGTCGTCATAGGGGCCGGAGCCGATGTCGCGGCCGCGGGCCGAGATGATACCGGCCGTCACCGTGCCGCCGAGGCCGAACGGGTTGCCGACGGCCACGACCCAGTCGCCGACGCGGATCTGGCTGTCATCGGCGAAGCTGACATAGGTGAACTTGCGCTTGTCCTTCTCGTCGACCTTCAGCACGGCAAGGTCCGTGCGGCTGTCCTTGCCGACGAGCTTGGCGTCGAGCTCGGTGCCGTCGTTCATGACGACCGTGAAGGCCGAACCGTCATTGACGACGTGGTTGTTGGTGACGATGTAGCCGTCTTCCGAGATGAAGAAGCCGGAGCCCTGCGCGGTCGGGCGCAGATGCGGCTTGCGGCCCGGGCCACGATCGCCGAAGCGGCGATCCGGACCACGGTCGCCATGGAACTGGTCGGGGCCGCCGAATTCACGGAAGAAGCGCTTCAGCGGGTGGTCGTCGGGCAGTTCGTCAAAGCCGCGGCCGCCGAAGTTGAACGAGAAGTTGCTCTCGTCGTTGGCCGGCTTGATGTCGGACTGGACGCGAACGGAGACGACGGCGGGCGAGACAGCCTGCACGACGTCGGCGAAGCTGGCGACCTGGGGCGCCTGGACGGAAACGGCCTCGGCGAAACTTTCGGTGACGCGCGCGGGAATGCCGGTCGCCAGCATGACGGCCGCAAGTCCGGCGACGGTGGACGCCCTGAATACGGTCTTGAGGCCCGGACGGAATGCGGAAATCTTGGACATTCTTAGCACCTTTTCTCTCATCTCATGGCTGCTTTCGGCAACCGATGGGAAAGAGATAGGCCGCTTCACATTACGGCACACTATCCGCCGCATGAATTTTTGGTAATGTTGGGAAATCCCCGTCAGTCCCGCTTCAGCGCGCGGTCCAGCTCGGCCCGTTCGGCCTCGGTGAGCGGCGTTCCCGTCGGCTTTCCGCCGCGCTTGCGCACGAAGAGGACCATCGCCGTCGCGCCCGCGAGAAACAGCACGACGGGCGCGCCCCAGAGCAGCAGCGTCTCGCCGCGCAGGCGCGGATTGAGCAGCACGAACTCGCCGTAGCGCGAGACGACATAGGCGATCACCGCCTCGTCGCTGTCGCCGCTCTTCAGCCGGTCGCGCACGAGGAGCCTGAGGTCCCGGGCGAGTTCCGCGTTGGAATCGTCGATCGACTGGTTCTGGCAGACCATGCAGCGCAGCTCGGCCGAAAGCGCCCTGGCGCGGGCCTCAAGCGCCGGATCGTCGAGCACCTCGTCCGGGTTGACGGCGAAGGCCGGAAAGGCGGCCAGCAGCAGGCCGGCGGCGAGCAGCAGGCGGCGCATCATTCCGCCGCCTCCAGCGCGGGCTTGATCTTGCGCGCCTTCTGCGGCGCCCCGACGCGCAGGCGCCGGTCGAAGAGCGAAACCGCGCCGCCCGCCATCATGATCAGCGCGCCGATCCAGATGCACAGGATCATCGGCTTCCACCAGACGCGCACGACGATGCCGCCGTCGGCCATCGCGTCGCCCAGCGACACATAGAGCTGGCTGAGACCGAAGGTGCGGATGCCCGCCTCCGTCGTCGGCATGCGGCGCGCCGTGTAGAGACGCTTGGAGGACCAGACCTCCGTCACCGTCACGCCGCCGCGCGCCACGGTGAAGTGGCCGGATTCTTCCGAATAGTTCGGCCCCTGCCCGCGGCGCATGCCATCGAAGGTCAGCACGTAGCCGCCCGCCTCGACCTGCATGCCGGGCTTCATTTCCACGACATGCTCGGTCTCGAAGGCGGTGACCGCGATGACGCCGATGACCGTGACGCCGATGCCGATATGGGCGAGCGCCGTGCCGAAGGCCGAGCCCGGCAGGCCGATGAGCCGGCGCACGGCGACATTGCCCTTGACCTTGCCGATGCCGGCCCGCAGCGCGAGGTCCGTCACCGCGCCGGCGATCATGTAGAAGCCGATGGCGATGCCGAAATAGGCGAGCACCGGCCCGCCGCCATGCATGTACATCACCGCCGCCGCGACGACGAGGCCGGCGGCGACGGCCGCGAACAGCCGCTGCCCGGCGGCGAACACATCGCCGCGCTTCCAGGCGAGCAGCGGCCCGAAGGGCACGGCCAGCAGCAGCGGCAGCATCAAAAGGCCGAAGGTGAGGTTGAAGAAGGGCGGGCCGACCGAGATCTTCTCGCCCGTCAGCGCTTCCAGCACCAGCGGATAGAGTGTGCCGGTCAGCACGGTCGCCGCCGCCGTCGTCAGGATCAGGTTGTTGAGGACGAGCGCGCCTTCGCGCGAGATCGGCGCGAAGAGCCCGCCGGCCTTCAGCGTCGCGGCGCGGAAGGCGAAGAGCGACAGCGCCCCGCCGATGAAGAAGACGAGGATGGCGAGGATGAAGACGCCGCGCGTCGGGTCGGTCGCGAAGGCATGCACCGAGGTCAGCACGCCCGAGCGCACCAGGAAGGTGCCGAGCAGCGACATGGAGAAGGTGAGGATCGCCAGCAGCACGGTCCAGATCTTCAGCGCCTCGCGCTTTTCCATGACGAGCGCCGAGTGCAGGAGCGCCGTGCCGGCGAGCCAGGGAATGAAGGAGGCGTTTTCCACCGGATCCCAGAACCACCAGCCGCCCCAGCCGAGTTCGTAATAGGCCCAGTAGGAGCCCATGGCGATGCCAGCGGTGAGGAAGCTCCAGGCGGCGAGCGTCCAGGGCCGCACCCAGCGCGCCCAGGCCGCGTCGATCCGCCCCTCGATCAGCGCCGCGATGGCGAAGGAGAAACAGACGGAGAAGCCGACATAGCCGAGATAGAGCAGCGGCGGATGGATGGCGAGGCCGACGTCCTGCAGCACCGGATTGAGGTCCCGCCCCTCGGCGGGGGCCGGGGCAAGGCGCAGGAAGGGATTGGACGTGAGCAGGATGAACAGCGCGAAGGCGGTGGAGATGAGGCCCTGCACGGCCAGCACATTAGCCCGCAGCCGCTCCGGCAGGTTGGTGCCGAAGGTCGCGACCAGCGCGCTGAAGAAGACGAGGATGAGGAGCCAGAGCATCATCGAGCCCTCGTGGTTCCCCCACACGCCCGAGATCTTGTAGATCATCGGCTTCAACGAATGGGAATTCTCCCAGACATTGGCGACCGAGAAGTCGGAGACGACATAGGCGAATGTCAGCACCGAGAAGGAGAACAGCACCAGCAGGAAACCGGCAAGGGCCGCGGCGGGGGCCACGGCCATCAGCGAGCGGTCGTTCCTGACGGTGCCGACCAGCGGCAGCAGCGACTGGATGACGACCGTCGCCAGCGCCAGAACCAGGGCGTAATGTCCAAGCTCGATGATCATTTGATCGTTTCCTTGCCGGAGAGTTCGACGCCCTGCGCCTTCAGGCGATCGGCCACGTCCTTGGGCATGTAGGTCTCGTCATGCTTGGCGAGCACCGTGTCGGCGACGAAGAGCCCGTCCGTGCCGAAGGCGCCCTCGGCCACCACGCCCTGCCCCTCGCGGAAGAGGTCCGGCAGGATGCCCGTATAGGTCACCGGCACGGTGGACAGCGTGTCCGTCACGGTGAAGGTCACGGTCGAGCCGTCGCCGCGCTTGACCGTGCCGTTCTCGACGAGGCCGCCGAGGCGGATGCGCGTGCCCGGCGGCACATTGGCCTTGGCGAGATCGCCAGGCACGTAGAAATAGGCGATGGACTGGCTGAAGGCGAACATGACGAGCAGCACCGCCGCCACGAGGAAGGCGACGCCGCCACCGATCACTGCCAGACGTTTCTGTTTGCGTGTCATTGTCCGCTGCCCTCAGCCGAAATCGATAGGTCCCGGGCCAATGCCAGAAGCTGCTTGCCGTTCTCGCTGTCCGCCGGGAAGGTCTTGAGCGCAGCCTGTAGCGCCGCCTGCGCCTTCGGCCTTTGATCCAGCACAACATAGGAACGGATGATGCGCATCCATCCTTCGAAATTGTCGGGATTTTCCTCGAGCTTCGCCGCAAGCCCCTCGACCATGCCGGCGATCATCTGCTGACGGTCGCCCGCCGACAGGTCTTCCGCCGCCGCGACGTCGCCGGCGGTGGGATTGCCGAGCTGCCCCGCCGTCTCGCCGCCCTCGCCACCTGGGCCGTCAGCAAGTCCGGCAATGTGCTGGTTGACCAGCGGCAGCCACGGCGCGCCGGCCGGCGCTTCCTTCGCCAAGGCCTCGAAGGCGGCGCGCGCCTCGGGCTTCCTGCCTTCCTGCTCCAGCGCCAGCGCGAGATAGAACTTGGCGCGCGCATTGTCGGCCTTCAGCGCCAGCGACTGTTCGAGCTGCTTGCGCGCCTCCGTCGTGACGATGCCGTTGGCGAGCGCGATCAGGGTTTCCGCATGGCCGTCGAGCCGTTCGGTGTTCGGCCCCAGAATGCGGATCGCCTGCGCGAAGGCGTTCGCCGCATCCTCCATCCGGCCGCTGCGATAATAGATCGGCGCGAGAAGATCCCAGCCCGCCCCGTCATCCGGGTTGCGGGCCAGATGCGTTTCGGCGCGTGCGATCAGGATGCTGATGTCGTTGCCGGGATTGGCGAGGCGCTCGGCGAGCGGCTGGGCCGGAAGATCCGGCCGGCCGGTCGCAATGTAGAGACAGAGGCCGATGGCGGGGAGCACGACGATGACGAAGGCCTGCGCCAGCCGGTTGCGGCGCTCGGCCGGGCTTGCCCTGCCCTTCGCTTCCGCCTTGCTGGCGGCGATCAGGCGGCGCGCGACCTCCGCGCGGGCAAGCTCCGCCTCATGGGCGCCGATGAGCCCGGTCGCCTCGTCGCGCTCCAGCTCCTCGAGCTGGTCGCGGTAGACCTCCACGTCATGGCTGGCGTCGTCCGCGGCCGCCGCAGGGCGCCGCAGCAGGGGAAGGAGCAGGACGGCGGCGACGGCTGCCGTCAGAATGGCGACAAGAATCCAGAAAAGCATGATCGTTCAAATACTGGAACGCTGAGCGCTTTCCAATTCCCCTGGGAACAATGACGCGAATTTGAGGCGTTTCGCCGCAACCGCCGGAAAATCAGGCCGGACGATAAAAATCAGGAGAGCGGCGCCCAGGCGCCGTCCGCGTTGCGGCAGGCAGCTCCGCGCGTCACGGTATCGCGCCCCTCGAGCGTCAGCGTGTGGCTGTACTGCCGGCAGTTCTGCGAGCCGACCTGATAGGGGGCCGCCGCGACGACGGAGCCGGTGACGCCCTTGCCTTCCCAGACGACCGGCTGGCCGCCGGGCGCGGCTTCCAGCGCGCGGTATTCCGCTTCCAGCGCCCGCTGCATGTCCGCCTTGGAAAGCTGCGTGGCCGTGTTGCGGCTGATCAGCCCGCCCTGCAGGGCGGTGATATAGAGGGCAGCGCCCTTCGGGCCGGCAACGGCGGCACCGGCCGCACCCTTGCCGGATGTGGTCGTGCATCCCGAAACTGTCGCTAGTGCCAGAAGGAGGGGGAAAAAGGCGCCGCGCAAACCCGTCTTCATCCGCTGGGACCGTCTCTCTTCACGCAAGGGCAGCGGCAAGCCGCGCCGAAATTCGTCAATCCCGCAATCCTCATTATCGCGGGCTTCTCCCTTGTTGCATTGTCCGCCCTCTCAGGCAACATCCTTTGTGACGGCCGGCAGGACGAGCCGCGCCAGGAGCCCGCCGCGCGGTCCGCGCGACAGCCCGAAGGTGCCCTGGTATTCGGAGGCGATCTCGCTGACGATGGACAGGCCGAGGCCGGTGCCCGGCTTGCTTTCGTCGAGCCGCTTGCCGCGCTTCATCGCCTCGCGGATCTGGTCGGCTTCGAGGCCCGGCCCGTCGTCCTCCACCTCGATCACGATCCAGGCCTTGCGCGCATCGTCGCTGCCGCGAATCTCGGCCGGCGCGGCGAAGGCATTGATCGAGACCGCCGTGCGGGCGTAGCGCGCGGCGTTTTCCAGAAGGTTGCCCACCGTCTCCTCGACGTCCTGCTGCTCCATGGCCAGCACCAGGCCCGGCGGATCGACCGCAAGCGGGAACTGCTTGTCGGCGTTCAGCCGCCGCATCACACGCACCAGCCGCTCCAGCACGGGCTGGGTCTCGGTGCGGGCCAGCACCGATTCGCGCTGGGCGGCGATGCGGGCGCGGTTGAGATAGGACTGCACCTGGCTCTGCATCGCCTCGGCCTGCGTCTTCACCAACTCGCCCTGCGGGACGGGGATGAGGCGCGATTCGTTGAGCAGCACCGCGATCGGCGTCTTCAGCGAATGGGCGAGATTGCCGACCTGCATGCGCGCGCGCTCGACGATGCGCCGGTTGCTGTCGATCAGTGCGTTCACTTCGCTCGCCAGAGGCAGGATTTCCCTTGGAAAATCCCCGTCGAGCTGTTCGCTCTCGCCGGCGCGAATCTTCTCCAGCGCCTTGCGCGCCCGGTCGAGCGGGCGAAGGCCGATGAGGATCGCCGCCGCGTTGAGCAGCAGGCTGCCGACGCCGAAGCCGGCAAGCGCGAGATAGAGACTGCCGGAGAAATCGTCGATGTCCTTCTCCAGGACGTCGCGGTTGCCGACGACGCGGAAGCGCGCCGTGCGGCCCTCGTCGTCCAGCACCACTTCCGTCTCGCCCACCTCCACCTCGTTGCCGAAGGAATCGATGGTCGTATAGAAACGCTCATAGCGCGTGTCGAAGGGAATGCTGTCCGTGTCGGGGATCGGAATGCTGCCGGTGCCGAGCGAGGAGGAGGTCAGCGCCTCGCCTTCCAGCGCCCCGCCGATCGGCTCGACGATCCAGTACCAGCCCGATTGCGGCTGGAAGAAGCGGAGGTCGCCGAGCTGCGGCGTGCCGGCAAGCCGCGTGTTCTCGCCCGCCGAAACGGTGTTGATGACGTTGTAGAGCTGAGCCCGCAGAAGATCGCGGAAACTCCGCTCCGCGCTCTGCCTATAGAGCGTGGAAATGACGACGGCGATGACGACGAGCGCCACCGCGGCCCAGAGGGAGGCGAGGAAGAGGACGCGGAAGGTGAGCGAGCGGGAGCGCCTGGCCTTATTTTCCATTGGCCGGCGCTTGCATCCGGTAGCCGAGGCCGCGCACGGTCTCGATCAGGTCGACGCCGATCTTCTTGCGCAACCGCCCGACGAAGACCTCGATCGTGTTGGAATCGCGGTCGAAGTCCTGGTCGTACATGTGTTCCACCAGCTCGGTGCGCGAGACGACCTCGCCCATATGGTGCATGAGGTAGGAGAGGAGCCGGTATTCGTGCGAGGTCAGCTTCAGCGTCTCGCCGTTGACGGTCGCCTTGGAGCCCTTGGTATCGAGCCGCACCGGCCCGCAGACGATGTCGGGGCTGGCATGGCCGGCCGCGCGGCGGATGAGCGCGCGGATGCGCGCCAGCACCTCTTCGACATGGAAGGGCTTTGCCACATAGTCGTCGGCCCCGGCGTCGATGCCGGCGACCTTGTCGCTCCAGCGGTCGCGGGCCGTCAGGATGAGCACGGGCATGGCCTTGCCGTCGGCGCGCCACTTTTCGAGCACGGTGATGCCGTCCATCTCGGGCAGGCCGATATCGAGGATGATGGCGTCATAGGGTTCGGTGTCGCCGAGATAATGGCCTTCCTCACCGTCGAAGGCCTGGTCCACCACGTAGCCCGCTTCCTTCAGCGCCTCGCTCAGTTGCCGGCTCAGGTTGACGTCGTCCTCGACCACCAGGATGCGCATTCGCCCTCTTCCTATCTGCTATCTTGCCTGCCCGTATCGCCTGTCCGTCCGACCTGTCCCTCGGGCCTTACATCGGCACGCGGACGGTCACCTTGCGCGGGCGCGCATTGCCATTGCCGGGCACCAGCACGGTCACCACGCAGCTATCCCCATCCGGCTTGGCGGAGAGAAGCTCGCCGCCGGTCTGGGACACCACCTGCGCGGCCGCATTGCTGCAGTCGCCGGAAACCGTGACGACATCCCGCGCGATGCCCGTATCTACGGGCGCCGGGAGCATCAGGCTGGCCGCAAGCGCGGATATGAGAAGTGGCGAAGCCATGAACTTACTTTCAGGTGCGGATCATTCTGATGCAAGCAATAAACGATCCACGCTGAATGGCAAATGAATGCCCGAACGAACCCCGGCGACGCGCGCATGCCGTGGCGGCATCGAAGGTCAGGCCTTGTTAAACCTTTCAGATTATTATGGAAATCGGAAGACATCGACCAGAATGAGCAAAAACGCGCCGGTTCACGCAGGGTCGGGCGACGGCAATCGTCGAGTCTTTTGAATCCCTTGGCCGGTTCTGCTCGAAGACCGATTCAACGCCTTCACACGGTGAATCCGGCTGACGGCAAAGCGATTCATGTTTCTCCGTCATGCCGCTGATTTCATGGCTGAATTTCAGAGCCGCGCCCGCGCCGCGCGAGAACGGCCTTTCGCCTGCTCCCCATATGCCGACCATGCCGGCCGCCGCGCCTTCCCCTCTCCTTTTCTGCCGCCGCGTTCGGTGTTACGCTTGCCCGCATGATATCCGACGACCTCGCCACCATGGCGCTCGGCATGCCCGAGGCGCGCGAGAGTGCCCATTTCGGAAAGCGCGATTTCCGGGTGGGCGAGCGGATCTTCATGTCCCTGCCGGAGGCCGGCCGCGCGGTGCTCAAGCTGACGCCCGGTCAGCAGCTCCTGGTGCTGGAGACCGATCCGGGCCTCTGCGCGCCGGTGCCCGGCGGCTGGGGCCTCAAGGGCTGGACCTCGCTCTATTTCGACGGGGCGGACGGCGAGCGGGTGCGCGATCTCATCGGCATCGCCTGGCGCAACGTGGCGCCGAAGAAGCTCGTCACGGCGAGCCTCCACTAACCTATTTCTCTTCGCCCACTTCCAGCGGCCAGGTCACGAGATAGTCCTCGTAGTCCTCGAGATCGATGCCCTCTTCGCTGACCGTGCGCCCGCGCGCGGAAATGCCGGCCTGGTGCACGGTGTCGGGGTCGCCCGAGACCAGCGGATGCCACCAGTAGAGGTCATGCCCGTTGCGGATGAGCCGGTAGCCGCAGGTCGGCGGCAGCCAGGAGATTTCCGAGACGCTTTCGACGGTCAGGCGAATGCAGTCCGGCACGGTCGCCTGCCGGTTCTCGTAGTCCGAGCAGCGACAGCTTTCCCCGTCCAGCAGCACGCAGCGGATCGAGGTCCAGGCAATCTCGCCCGTCTCCCAGTCCTCCAGCTTGTTGAGGCAACAGAGCCCGCAGCCGTCGCACAGGCTCTCCCACTCCGCGTCGTTCATCTCGGCGAGCGTCTTGGTCTTCCAGAACGGCAGGTCGCCGGGCATTTCCGCAGTCTTCGTCGTCATGTCCGACCCCTGAACCCCTTGGCCGCAAAGGTCAAGGGCCCCGGCCGGTAACCCTTCCCCGCAAATTCCGTGTCTCTGCCCTCAAAAGGCTGATATCGTGCCCGAGGAACCGCCGGAATAACCGCCAGAATAACGGATGGTGAGAGGACGTTAACCGGGGACAGGCAGTGTCACGCCGCCGAACCCCGGGAATGCAAGAGACCGCGATCGTGGAAGACGACAGCCCGAAGCCCGAAACGCCCCGCCGCCGCAAGCGGCATATCTTCCTGCGCATCGATTCCTGGATCGACTCCACGGTCTGGAACGCCGGTTTCCGTGCGGCCGAGATCTGGGAGGAGATCACCATCTTCTTCCGCCGCTTCCAGGTGAAGGGCTGGAAGAAAGCCGTCTTCGAACTCGCCGGCGAAGGCATGAACCTCGGCACGGCCGGCTTCGTGCTGCTGCTCGCCCTTGCCCTGCCCGCCTTCGAGGAGACCAAGGGAAACTGGCGCGCCCAGAGCGATTTCGCCGTCACCTTCCTCGACCGCTACGGCAACGAGATCGGCCATCGCGGCATCATCCACGAGGATTCCGTCCCGATCGACGAATTGCCCGACCACCTCATCAAGGCGGTGCTGGCGACGGAGGACCGCCGCTTCTTCAGCCATTTCGGCATCGACTTCCTCGGCCTTGCCCGCGCCATGAACGAGAATGCGCGCGCCGGCGGCGTCGTGCAGGGCGGCTCCACGCTGACCCAGCAGCTCGCCAAGAACCTGTTCCTGTCGAACGAGCGCACCATCGAGCGCAAGATCAAGGAGGCGTTCCTCGCCCTGTGGCTGGAAGCGAACCTCTCCAAGAAGGAGATCCTGCGCCTTTATCTCGACCGCGCCTATATGGGCGGCGGCACCTTCGGCGCGGCGGCGGCGGCGCAGTTCTATTTCGGCAAGAACGTCACCGACGTAAACCTTGCCGAATCCGCCATGCTCGCCGGCCTCTTCAAGGCCCCGGCCCGCTATGCCCCGCATGTCAACCTGCCGGCCGCGCGCGCCCGCGCCAACGAGGTGCTGACCAATCTCGTGCAGGGCGGGCTGATGACCGAGGGCCAGGTGATAGCCGCGCGGCGCAACCCCGCGACCGTCATCGACCGCAACGAGAAGACCGCGCCGGACTTCTTCCTCGACTGGGCCTTCGACGAGGTGCAGCGCATCGCAAAGCCCTTCTCCCAGCATTCTCTCGTCGTGCGCACGACCATCGACATGGGCCTGCAGGCCGCCGCCGAGGAGGCGGTGGAAAGCGGCCTTCGCCAGTATGGCGAGAGCTACCGCGTCAAGCAGGGCGCGCTCGTGATGGTGGAAAACGGCGGGGCGGTGCGGGCCATGGTCGGCGGGCGCGACTACGGCGAAAGCCAGTTCAACCGCGCGACGCGGGCGCTGCGCCAGCCGGGTTCCTCCTTCAAGGCCTATACCTATGCGGCGGCCATGGAGTCGGGCATGACGCCGCAGACGACCATCGTCGACGCCCCGATCAGCTGGGGCGGCTGGTCGCCGCAGAACTACGGCCGCAGCTATGCCGGGCGCATGACGCTGATGACGGCGATGGCCAAATCCATCAACACCGTGCCGGTGCGCCTTGCCAAGGACAAGCTCGGCACGAAGACCATCGCCGCGCTCGCCAAGCAGATGGGCGTCGAGACGCCGCTGCGCACCGACAAGACCATGCCGCTCGGCACCTCCGAGGTCACCGTGCTCGACCAGGCCACCGCCTATGCCGTCTTCCCGGCCGGCGGCGTGCAGTCGCGCCGCCACGGCATCAGCCAGATCATCAATTACGACGGCGACATTCTCTACGATTTCGGCCGCGACGAGGCGCCTGCCGGCCGGATCCTCTCGGAAACGGCCAATGCCTCGATGAACCAGATCTTCGTCACCATTCCGGTGAACGGCACGGCGCGCCGCGGCGCGCTCGACCGCGGCATCGTCTCGGGCGGCAAGACGGGCACGACCCAGGCCTATCGCGACGCCTGGTATGTCGGCTTCACCGGCAACTACACGACCGCCGTCTGGTTCGGCAACGACGACTATACCTCGACCAACAACATGACCGGCGGCTCCCTGCCCGCCATGACCTTCAAGCGCCTGATGGACTATGCCCACCAGGGCATCGAGCTGCGCGCCATTCCCGGCATCGAGAACCCGCTGCCCGACGGCACGAAGGCGACGGAGGTCGCCGAAAAGCCCGACGACGAGAACCCCCTGCCCGCGCTGGTGCGCCCGCGTTCGCTCTCGGCCGACGTCACGAAGCTCCTGAAGGAGGTCGGCCGCGCGCTCGGCGAAGCCAAGCCGCTGAAGGCCGATGGCCGCGTGGCCGCGCTTGACGCGGCTCAAGCGAAGCGGACAGAGTGACGCAAAGCTGATTCCAACGGTCGATCCCTTGTTCCGAACGCCCCTCGTCATCGCCACAGCGCTCGCCGTCGCCTTCGGCCTCGGCATCCTGAGCTCGGTCTATGCACTGCGGGCGACCGTGGGCTTCGGCGCCATCGCGCTCGGCCCCTGGACCTCCTTCCCCACGGCCCAGACCATCGACGCCGATCCCTACGCCAAAGCCCACCGCGCGCGCGACGGACGGCTGCTGCTCGGCGGGGCGGAAGGTCTCACCTTCACCGCCGCCACCGACAGCGACAACCGCACGCTGGTGGAAAACTGCCGCTACGAGATAACGGGCATCACGCCGCCTGCCCGCCTGTGGACGCTGCATGCGGCCGACCGCAACGGCAATCCGCTGAAGGGCGCACGGCCGGACCTGCCGACGGGCCTCAACGCCTGGTCGGTGCTGCGCGGGGCCGACAGCGCCTTCTCCATCCGCATCGCCTCCACCGCGACGCCCGGCAACTGGCTGGCGGTGCCGGAGGGCACGGCGCCCTTCCTGCTCGTCATGACGCTGCTCGACACGCCCACCGCCGGCAGCTCCGGCGTCATCGACCTTGCCATGCCCGGCATCAAGCGCCTGGACTGCGCCGATGCGTAGTGTCCTCTACGCCATCGCGGTCGGCCTCATCGGCGCGGCGCTGCTGCACATCGTCATCATCCTGTCGCTGCCGAGCTTCACCGGACGCGATGCCTATACACGCGTGCAGACCTTCGGCGAGGCGAACCGCTTCTTCCCGCTGGCCAATGCCGGCGGCGACACGCTGGCGCCGATCAACGACGACCCGGCCATGAAGACCGCCGTCTGCGCCTTCTCGGTGGAAAACGGCCCGATCCGCCTCTTTGCGCAGGGCGACGTGCCCTTCTGGTCGCTCGCGGTCTATGACGGCGACTCCAACGAGGTCTTCAGCATGAACGACCGCACCTCGGTTTCCGGCGCGCTCGACACGCTGGTCGCAACGCCCATCCAGCTCATCGGCATCCGCAAGGCCGTGCCGCCCGAACTGGAACAGTCCATTCTGGTGGAGATGCGGGGAGAAGAAGGCTACGCCGTGCTGCGCACCTTCGTGCCCACGGAAAGCCGCCTGGAGGCGGCGACGGGCTTCCTTGCCGATGCAAGCTGCGAGCCCTTCACGCCCGAGCCATAAACGGCCCTTCAGCGCGTCGTGTCATCATGTGCCCGTCCATCCAGGGACGCGCCGATGCCATCCTCCGATCGCCGCTGCGCAGCGATCGGAATGCCTAGGGACGCCTGGCCGTATCGGAGACGCCGCGCTTGACCGCCTTGCCGCGCGGCGAAAGCATCGCGGGCGTCAGGCGCTCGTAGCGCACTCCGGTGAAAAGCAATATCTGCGCCGGTCCATCCCGGCGAACGGGCTCACGCCTTGGCGTTCGCGCCATCCATTCCTGCAATCGTACCACGTCTGCCATTCTCGCCTCCTGATGAAGAATCGAGACGGATGAAGCACTCCTACAAATCTCACCCTGCCCGCTTGAACGGGCCGGTGCATCCGGTTCCGTCACCCGGACGCGATAGGAGCAATGTCATCCCTGTCGCATACGGGTGGAAAACGGCGATACGGGCCAGAAGTTTCCCTGTCACGGGAAGTTGTCTGGTGGCCGCCCGGCATCCGGAACATCGCACCTTTCCCTGTAAAACGGCCCCTCACCTGTCGGCGAAGCACCGCTTCCATGGTCGAATCATAGCACGTCCACCGCAATAGACGAGCCGAACCATGCCCCCAAAATTAGCGAGGATCGGGTTAACATGCTGTTAATCTTACGCTGCCTCGACGACAAAAGCTGTTTCCGGGGGAACAGGTTTCCCGCCCCCCGGCCACGCCTGCGCCAGACATGTCCGGGCGCCCGCCGGACACCTGCACGGGACACGTAAAAACAGTGAATATGTTAAGGAAAAAACAATTTAGGCGGGCATTCGTTTCGCACAGTGAAACGTTTTCCAGCGAGGGGATAGGACCACTGAAGGAATTGGTATTCCTGCCGAAGGCGCGCTATTTTTGAAAATTCGTAATCGATAAAATTATCGATACCTCTTGCACGGCAGAGTTGACTTACACCCGAAAGTAGAAGAGCATAACTTTGAAATTTGCTGGCGGATTGAGCAGATGCCCCATCGCACGAAGGACGAAGCGCAGCTTAGAATGGCCATCGGCGTGACCAAGGTCAGCCGGCTTCAGGGCCAGAGCGCAGCGGAAGGGTTGCAAGCACTCAAGGAACACCTGGCCAATGTCAGAGCCTTGGAATGCTCGCAATCATCCCCTGATGCAGCGGAATCCGAGCCAGTGGAACCGCTTCGGCAGATAGAATAGCCTTCCGTCGGAACGTATGCTGGTTCTAACTGCGCAACGCGGTTGCCTGCCGCGCCGTTTCGGCCTCGTAGCTGCCGACATCGATGTCCATCGAGTGCGTCGCGGCCATCTCGATCATATAGGCAAGCTGCCAGTCGATCTCATCGGCCTGTTCCTTGAGCTGGCGCAACATCTGCGTGATGTAGCTTGCGCCCGGCAGGTTCGACCGTCTGGTCTTGGGAAAAACGACTTTCTTTGCATTTTCACGCATTTCAGTACCCCCGGTGTAGTAAGTGGTATCCTGCAACCTCAACGATACTACAAGCGCCACTCTCAGCAATCCCAATTAATAAATGATGAATATTTACACGCCATATGAGAAATTCTCAACGGATACAACCGATTGTAAACGCGCGTTTTGACGATCGTTAACAAAACCCTATCCCCTTCGCATGTTAAGAATTGCGTCGCGAACGGCCGCC
The DNA here is from genome assembly GCF_050172695.1 of Shinella sp. G-2. Classification (NCBI taxonomy): domain Bacteria; kingdom Pseudomonadati; phylum Pseudomonadota; class Alphaproteobacteria; order Hyphomicrobiales; family Rhizobiaceae; genus Shinella; species Shinella sp. G-2. The sequence goes on from NZ_JBBEYH010000027.1 coordinate 35,490, forward strand.
AGGTTGTATCTTCCTGAGACGGCGCATCGCCTGCAAAACAGGCTTTCCCCACCCCGCTCCTATCGTGCCCGGCCTTTGCAACCCAAACGGCACTTCCTTGTAAACATTGCGGTTTCCGCGCGAGCAAGGTTAACGGCTCGCTAAGGTTTTTCCTCTACTTTTCATGAATGACAGCAGGGATCGGCAAGGGGCTGCCGGTTCGGGGATGACAGGTGTTTCGTGGCGGACAGGTTTCGCGAACTGGAGAGACCGCAGGCAGGGCGGCCGAAGGACATCGTTCTGATGGCCACGGTGTCCAGCTTCGAGAGCCTGCGCTTTCCGTCCAAGTCGGATCTGCGCCAGTTCGGCGAACTGTTCGAGCCGCTTTATGCCGCCTCCAGCGAAGAGGCGCGCCGACAGGCGGTTGCGGCGCTGTCGCGCTGCCCGCAGGTGCCTGACGAAATCGCCCTCTTCATCGCCCGCCAGCCCATCGCCATCGCCGCCATCTTCCTCATGGGCGCGCGCACCATCGCCGACGTCACGCTGATGCGCATCCTGCGCAGCACCGGGCCCGATCACGCCCGCGCCATCGGCCGGCGAGAGGACCTTTCGCCCGCCGTCATCGAGGCGCTGGTCGGCACCCATCAGGATCATGCAAGCCGGCGCACCGGCGAAGACCGCGAGGCCGCCCTTCGGGAAGCCGCGCGGCTGGAACGGGAAGAACAGATCCGCGAGGAGTTGCGCGCCCTGGTGCGCGCGGCGACGCCCGCCGTGGAAGCGCCCGTCCGGCTGGATCCGGCGAGCGAAACCCATCAGGCGCTCTTCGTGCGCTTCGCGCGCGCCGGAGAGGTCGGCATGCTTTCGGTGACGCTCGCCGATGCGCTCGCCTCCAGCCAATGGCTGTCCGAACGCATCCTGCTCGACGTCTCCGGCCGCCAGCTTGCCGAGACGCTGCTGGCGCTCGCTCTGCCGGCGGAAGACAGCCTGTTCATGCTGGCGAAAATCTATCCGCACCTGGCCGAAGGAGGCGCCGAAACGCTGCTCGCCTCGCTCGATCCGGCAGAAGCGACCCAAAGGGTCGAAAGCTGGCAGCGGGCGGATCGGTATACGAGCGGCGATGGCTTGCCGAAGGCGGCCAATGGGGATGCGGCGGGAGCGCAGACGGCTCCCGAAACCGGACGGCAACGCGCCGCCGGCTGAGCGGATTTCAGAAGACCCGGCGCTTGACCGGAACGCGCGCCGCCGCTTCGTGGCGCTCGGCGGAGAGCGCGGCCAGCATGGTCGCGACGAACATTCCCGAAATCAGCAGTGCAAGGGCGGGCAGCACGATAAACATGGGCGTTCTCCAGGGGTTGGGCACAGGCCGCTGCCTGTGTGCCCTCCTTTTCCCATGATGCCCGGCGCGCCGCTGTTCCCGCCGGAACAGGCCGCCCTTTCGACGCCGAAGCATGCTGCCTCGTCTGGAAATGAAGACTTCCTTTGTCGCATTGTCCGACGCCGAAGCACGCTGCGTCGACTGGAAATGCTTAGCGCCGGAAGAACCCGTCGTCCTTCGGCTCGTCGCCGGCAAAGTCGATGAGGTCGCCGAGGTCGTCCGTCTCGATGGTGACGACCCAGAGATCGCCGTCGAAGCGGCGCTCGCGCGCAATCGCCTCGGCCACCGCGTCGGCCTCGACCTGCGCCAGCCGTGTTTCGAACAGCCGCTGCCCGCTTTCGTCCTCGGCAAAGAAGCTTTGCGGGGCCGGCGCATGGAGGCTCTCGGCACTGCTGCGGAAAACCTGCCGCACGAACACCGCCCCCGCCTCCTCGGCGCCCTTGGCCTCCACGGCGGCGAAGTCGCCGCGCGCGAAGACGCGGCGCAGGAGAGCGGAAACGAAGATGTCGGTGCGAAGGCGCATGGCGGCGGCATACACGGCGCGGCGCATCAGGGCAACCGCGCAGGGGGCAACCGCGCAGGGGGGCAACCGCGCCGTCGCAAGACCTATGCGCGGATCGCCAGCCGCAGCCCGCCCCAGTGGCGGCCGTTGACGGTGATCGGCGCGGAAATGTCCTTCATCAGCACGAACTGGCCGCCGCCCATGTCGCGGCGATAGGTCTGCAGCAGGAAGGGTTCCGCATTGCGCCCCGCCGCAAGGCCCACGCGGTCGTTGAAGATGCGGCGGTTGCGGCAGTTGGCGGTGTTCCAGGCAGGATCGCCCGGCCTCTGCGGCTCGGAGAATTTGCGGTTGTGCGTCGGCAGGTAGCCGTTTTCGTCGACGGCGGCGCAAAACGCGATGCGCTCGTCGGCCGCGACGACCGGCTCCAGCACGGCCGGCAGCATGCGGTCGGTGAAATCGGTGAAGCGGGTCGTCATCTGTACCGGATCGGTGCCGGGGATCGGCCTGTATTGCCGGTCGAACAGCGCCTCCATGCCGATCGCGCCGCTTCGCACGGCGTCGGAGAACCGGGCGGAGATCTCGCCGGCCAGCCGCTGCACGAGCCTGACATAGGGGCTGTCGGGCGTCTCGATGCCGGCGCTGGCCGTCGCCTGGATGATGCGTTCGGAAATCGTCACCACTTCGCCCACCTTGCCGGAGGCGGCCTGCAGCATCGCGTTGCCCTGGGCAAGCTCGCCCGAGGCCGCGCCGATGGAGCCGGCGAAGGCGCTGCATTCCTTGTCCACCGCGCCGGTCGTCGCGGCAAGCGCGGAGGCGCTGTCGAGGATCTTCGACATCACCGCTTCCACGCCGGCGAAGGAGCCCTGCACGGCCGAGGCGGTCGTCTTCACGCCCTCGGCGGAAACGCGCGCGCCCTCGCCCGCCACCTCCAGCCGGTCGATCCGGGCGCGCAGTTCCTGCAGAGTCTTCTGGATCGCGGCCGTCGTGCTCGAGGTCTCCAGCGACAGCGTGCGCACCTCCGCCGCCACCACGGCGAAGCCCTTGCCCGCCTCCCCCGCCCGCGCCGCCTCGATGGCGGCGTTGAGCGCCAGAAGGTTGGTCTGCCGCGCGATGGTGCCGATGGCGTCGGCAAGCCGCCCGACATCGGCGAGCGCGCCGGAAAAGGCCGATATTTCCGTGCCGATCTCGTTGGAGGCCGTCACCATATGGTCGATGGCGGCAATGGACCCGTTCAGTTGCACCGCCTGCTCGCCCAGCACGGTGCGGGCGCTGGCGGCAAGCTGGTCGGTCTCGCCGAGCGCGCGGGCGATGTCGCCGTTCGCCCCGGCAATCGCCGTCGCCGACTGGGTGAGCCGCGCGAAGAGCGCCGCATGCTCGCGCGATTGCGCGGCGGTGTCCTGGATGGAACCGGCGATGTCGACGAGATGAAGGCCGAGCGCGGAGGCCTCGGAGGCCAGCGCGCCGACGACCCGGCGAAGGGTGCCGGCATCGGCGGATGGCGGCGGCATTTCGGCTTCAGGGTTGTGCGCAGTCTCACGCAAGGCAGCGTTGGACATGGCTCGACGATCCTCCCGGTGATCTAGGGATCATCCGGCAGACATGGTTAATTCTTTCTTTCGGAAAACCTGGAAGGGCGGCAGGTTGTAGGCGTAAGACTTTCGTCGAACACGGCGCGTCAGAGCGCGCCGATATCCTTCAGCTTGGCGAGCACCTGCTCGTTGGGCTCGCCCGTCACCGGCAGGCGGTAGTGCTTCTCGAAGTGGCGGATGGCCGTGCGCGTCTTGTCGCCGATGAGACCGTCGACGGCGATATCCGTATAGGCGATATTGCTGAGGCCCTTCTGGATCCGCATGACCAGATCGCTCGGCGCGGGCCTTGCCACGGCCGAGGTGACGGCGGGGTCCGCTTCCGCCTGCATGATGGCGGCGGCGACCGGATCGGTCTCCGCTTCGGCCTGCGTCTGGGCGGGGCGCGTCTCGATGACCTTGGCCACCTCGTCGAAGGGCCGTTCGCCGGGCGTCACGTCGGTGACCTCGGGCAAGGGCTGCTCCTCTCCCTCGCGCTCGATGAGGAAGGTGGTCACGTCGTGCGGTTCGGGCCTGGTGGCGGTGAAGCCGAGCGAATTGTCGTGCGAGCGCATCTTCAGGAAGGGCGCGGGGTGGCCGCCCGGCTGGTACCAGAGCGCGTTGGCCGCGACGAAGGAGAAGACGACGAGAAAGGCGCAGGTGCCGCCGACGGCGCTCGGATAGCGCGCGGCAAGGCCGCCGAGCGCGGCAAGCCCTGTCAGCACGACGTTCGGCCGGTGCTGCGGCTGGTTGCGCCCGCCGGAACGGCCCTTGCGGGCCTGCGGGCGCCGCTCAGGCTGTTTTCTGACGTGCGCGTTCATCTTGCGTGTCCTTGCCATCGTGCGACGGCTGGTAGACGGTCTCCATGGCGGCCGCAAGGCGCGGCGGGAAATCGACGGTGGACGACGGCGCCATCTGCTGCTCGTCGTCGCCTGCAATGCCCGAGCCGTCGGCCGGCACGCGGACGGTGATGACCGTGCCCTCGCCCTGGCGGCTCTCGATGAGGAAGGTGCCGCCATGCAGCGCGACGAGGCCCTTGACGAGCGACAGGCCGAGGCCGGTGCCTTCGTACTTGCGGGTATATTCGTTCTGCACCTGCATGAAGGGCTGGCCGATCAGCGCCAGCTTGTCGGCGGGAATGCCGATGCCGGTGTCGCTGACGGTCAGGATGAGGTCCCGGCCCTCGCGCGCCGCGTCGATGGTCACGACGCCGCCGCGGTCGGTGAACTTGATGGCGTTGCCGACGAGGTTGATCAGGATCTGCTGGATCGCCCGCTGGTCGGCCACGGCCTCGCCGATGGCGCGCGGCACGCGACTCGTCAGCTTGATGCCCTTGTCACGCGCCTGAAGGCCCAGCATCTGCTCACAGGCCCTGACGCTGTCGGCGACGATGAAGGGCTCCGTCAGAAGCTCGTAGCGGCCGGCCTCGATCTTGGACACATCCAGCATGGTGTTGACGACGGAGAGCAGGTGCGAGCCCGACTGATGGATCAGCGCGACATATTCCCGCTGCCGGTCGTTCTCCAGCTTGCCGAAATATTCGCCCGACAGGATGTCGGAGAAGCCGAGGATGGCGTTCAGCGGCGTGCGCAGCTCGTGGCTGACGGCGGCGAGGAAACGCGTCTTGGCATCGTTGGCGGATTCGGCTTCGGCGGTCTTGCGTGCGCTTTCGCTGCGCAGGCGCGCCTCTTCGGAAATGTCGCGCGACTGGGCGAGCACCGCACCGAGCGTCCCGTCCGGGCCGGCCAGCGCCGTCATTTCCACGCGCATATGCGTGAACTGCTCGGCATCCGCCTCGAGGCGCGGGCGGTCGATGCGGACGTCGACGGTCTCGCGCGTCGCGCCCTGGCGCAGGCGATCGATGGCGGCGACGAAGCCGAGCCGGTCGGACACATGGATCTGGTCGAGATAGCCGCGGCCCATCGGATCGCGCATCCAGGAGAGCATGTCGGCACGGTCGCGGCCATGCACGGCTGTGACGAAGCCGCGCGCATCGTGCAGCGTCACGAGACCGGCGAAGAGATCGTAGGGCGAAACGGCGGGCGGAGCGGTCTCCGCCATCGTCTCGGCGAAGGTCTTGCCCTTGATGGGCCGCTGCGGGCGCACGGCCGAGACGGCGGCGGTCAAGAGCGCGCCGGCGCCGGCAAGCGCAACGCCGGCCGGCAGCGCGGCGGAAGCGGGCATGATGGTGGAGAATGCGAGCGGCAGGCCGGGAACGGCGGCGAGCAGCGCGAGCGTCGTCGCACGCAGCGGCGCGGAGGGGCGGGCCTCGACGGCATCCATGCCAGCAACGGCGCCCAGGCGGGCTGCCATTCTGTCAGCGATGGTGGTCAATTGGCGCAACGCAAAACCCTGCCGTTTATGTTCTTTTGTGTGAGCCCAAAATCGCATCGGCGACTTAAGGAAAGAATAAACGCTGGGGGCCGAAAGACGCTCAAAAAGGCCCAAAAGTCCCATTTCGGGGCAATCCAACGGCCATTCGTCCGGCGTGGTTAACGGGGCGTAAGCGCCTCATTTTGCGGCATTTTTCTGTTCACATTAACTTCTGGGGCAAAGCGGCCCGGCTGGCCTTACCGGCATTCCGGGCGCTGGCGGCGGCGGGGCGCGCCATCATCCTTAACGGCGATCGCTAAAATCTGCCTCAAATGCCCTTAAAGTGCCGAAAGGTCGCATTTTAATCAAAACTGGGCAAAACCTGAGTGATTCCGGCAAAGGGGAATTTCCTTCCCGCCCCTATTCTCGCATCAACGGTTCGCCAAGGACCAATCAAGCCGAAGGCCGCCAAGAGCCGAGGCGCTAACGAGGATGGCAAGCGATGTGGTTTCTGATCAAGGGAACGTTCTGGTTCTCACTGGTTCTCGTCCTTCTTCCCTTCCTGGACGCGGAATCCTCCGCGAAGCTGGAAAAGGGGCCGACGGTCGAACTCGGCGATACCTTCAGCGCCGCCAGCGAAGCCATCGGCTACGTGACCGCCATGTGCCTGGAAAAGCCCGACGTCTGCCAGAAGGGTTCGGAAACCTTCGTCGCCCTCGGCCACCGGGCCCGTGAAGGCGCCCGCATCGCCTACCAGTTCCTCGACACCCAGTTCGCCGAAGAGGGCGCCGACGTCGCCAAGGCCGGCCCGACGAAGAAGGAAGCGCTCGACCAGCCGCTTCCGGCCGTCGCCGAAGTGGACGCCGACGCCGAAGTCATCACCGGCACCGTCGCCATCCCGACCCGCCGTCCCGACCACAAGGGATAAGCCACCCTCTCGACTGCGCCGTTCGCCTCGGAGCGGCACCCCAAGTTTTATTGCCTGCCACGTTTTACTGCCTGCCTGACTCGTTGCTTTGCAACCGCCGCACGGACCCGTTCCCTGCGGCGTTTCTTTTTGTGCGTAGCGGTTTGCGGTTCAAATCCTTGGCGCCCTCGCCTATATCAAGGGCGAAGCCGAGCATTTTCAGCCAAAGCGTTGTCGCGTTGGCGTCGGACAATGCGAGACAGCAACAGGATAGAGCAATTGCGGTCACCGCAGTCGCTCTCAAGACGGAACGCCATGGCCACGCTGCAACAGATCGTCGACGACTTCGCCTTCCTCGAAGAATGGGAAGACCGCTACCGCTATGTCATCGAGCTCGGCAAGGCGCTGCCGGATCTGGCCGAGGACAAGCGCACGGCGGCCCACAAGGTGCAGGGTTGCGCCAGCCAGGTCTGGCTCGTCAGCCATGCCGAAGGCGGCGCGGATCCGCTCATGACCTTCGAGGGCGATTCGGACGCCCATATCGTGCGCGGCCTCGTCGCCATCGTGCTCGCCATCTATTCCGGCAAGCGCGCCTCCGAGATCGCGGCGCTCGACGCGCTGGACACCTTCAACACGATCGGCCTCGTCGAGCACCTCTCCTCCCAGCGCGCCAACGGCCTGCGCTCGATGGTCCGGCGCATTCGCGAAGAAGCGGCGCTGAAGGTGGCCGCCTGATCCATCGCCGGGACCGAACGGTATCAAACGGCCAACCTCCTCGCGATCCGATGCGCATCGCCCACAATCAGCAAAGCAAAAGGCCGGACCCTTGCGGATCCGGCCTTTCTGATCTCTACGGCAATGTCTGAAAGACGGCCGAAGGACGGCTTACTTGCCCTTGCGGCGCTGGCCGAGGCCCATTTCCTTGGCGAGGCGCGAACGGGCCTCGGCATAGGCGGGCGCGACCATCGGGTAATCGGCCGGCAGGTCCCACTTCTCGCGGTACTCTTCCGGGGTCATGCCGTAGTGGGTCATCAGGTGGCGCTTCAGCGACTTGAACTTCTGGCCGTCTTCCAGGCAGATGATGTAGTCGGGCTGAACCGACTTCTTCACCGGCACCGGCGGCTTCGGCTTTTCAGCAGCGACGGGCGCTTCGACAGCGGCGGCCGGCTGGGTCGTGTTGTTCAGCGCGGCATGCACATCGGCGATCAGGCCGGGCAGCTCTGCAACCGGAACGACATGGTTGCCGACATAGGCGGCGACGATATCCGCAGTCAGTTCAACGAGCAGATTCGAGGCGACGCCGATGGTTGTTTCAGTCATGCTTTTTCTCCTGTCGGGCAACGTGGAAGTCGATGGCCCCTCCCATCGACATGATTGTGGAATTTCATGTAAAGCCCGGTCACGATCGATTGCCTGGCGGCGTTAATGTTCGTCTGCGCCATGGCAGTCAAACACCGCCATTGCATTTGAATATAACTTTTGGCCGCCTAGACCGCCGTTCGCCACTCGAATTTCTGTCCGTAATACATGCCACCAGGGTATGACTACGGCATCAACTCAACCTAGACAGGAAAACCGCGTGCAAGCTAAATCAACCGAAATGCTTTACTTCGCTTGAGATATCATTCCTCAATTGATTGTCCAGTATTATTTTGAATCGGCGAAGGATATCTTCGAGTAACCCGGCCATTCTGTCGTAATGCGACCGTTACTCCTAAAATTTAGGGGTCACGATTTCTGCAAAGCGTTAACGCTTCTTGGTGGCGCGCTCGCGCGCTGCGCGCATATCGTCGACCACGGTCCGCTGCGTCAGGCGGTAGCCCGCGCCATGCGCCGCCTTGGCCACCAGGTGGGCGGCGATCGGCGCCGTCAGCACGAAGAAGACGAAACCCGCCAGCGCCCGCGTGAAGATCGCCGCGTCCATGGCATGGATGCCGGCGGCGAAAAGCATGAGGCCGGAGCCCACCGTGCCGGCCTTGGAGGCGGCGTGCATGCGGGTATAGACATCCGGCAGGCGCACGATGCCGAGCGCCGCCAGGAACGTGAAGACGCCGCCGACGACCAGCATCGCGCCCACAACCAGTGCAAGAACGAGGTCCATCATCGGCGCACCCTTCCCTTCCGGCCCCTCTTTGCCTGCCGTGCGGGTTGCGGCTCGGGCGCTTCCTCCTCGTCCGCCTGCCGGCCCTGCCGCTCGACGAAGCGCGCGAAGGCGACGGTGGCCAGGAACCCGACGAGGCCGAGCGCGATGGCGATGTCGATATAGAGGTTGAAGCCGGTCTTGATGGCGATGACCGCGATGAAGCCGATGGCGATGGCGACCAGCATGTCGAGCGCGACGATGCGATCCGGCAATGTCGGCCCCTTGACGACGCGATAGGCCGTCAGGAACAGCGCGGCGGCCATCAGGAAGAGCGCGATCGCCACGGCGACGGAAAGGATCGTCTGCGCGTCCATCAGCGGAAGGCCTCCAATATGCTCTTCTCGAAGCCGTTGGCGATGTCGCGCCGGGTGCCGACGGGATCGGAACAGTCGAGCGCATGCACGTAGAGCACCTTGCGGTCGGGCGAGACGTCGACGGAAAGCGTGCCGGGGGTCAGCGTGATGAGATTGGCGAGCAGCGTGATTTCGAAATCCCGGTCGACGGTCAGCGGGAAGGCGAAGATGCCGGGCTTCAGCGTCATTTTCGGACTTGCCACCAGCACCGCCACCTTCCAGGCCGACAGCGCCAGTTCCTTGACGAAGAGCACGACCAGCGCCAGCAGCTTCAGCGGCCGGATGCGTCGCCCGTCGGGATGCACATGGCCGCGGATGAGAAACAGCGACAGCGCGCCCGCGGCGATGCCGAGCAGCAGGTTGGGAATGGTGAAGCTGCCGGAGACGGCAAGCCAGACGAGCGCGAACAGCGCGATGGTGACGGCCGGACGCATGGTCAGGTCCCTCCCGGGAAGACGGAACCGATATAGGCGCGCGGATCGGCAAGGCCCTGCGCGGCGGCCTGGATGGTGGAGAGCAGCGCATCGGGGAAGAGGCCGAAGCCCACCGTCAGCGCCGTCAGGACCGTAAGCGGCAGCAGCGCGCCGGCAGGCACGGCCTCCGCCGGCAGCGCGTCCTGCGCCGGCCGCCAATAGGCGAAGAGGAAGACGCGGCCGACCGCGATGGTGGTGAGGAAGCCGGTGAGGAAGACCGTCGCCGTCAGCCACCAGGCGCCGATATCCAGCGCCGCCTTCGCCACCATGACCTTGGGCCAGAAGCCGGAGAACGGCGGCAGGCCGGAGACGGCGAAGAACAGCACCAGCGATAGCGCCGAGAAGAAGCCCGAGCGCGTGTAGAGCCCGCCCATGCGGTTCAGGTCGAAGCTGCCGGCAAGGCGCCCGGCAAGACCCGCCGCCATGTAGAGCGCCGTCATGACCACCATGGAATGCAGCGCATAGAAGATCGCCCCGCCCACGCCGCCGGGGCTGCCGAGCGACAGGCCCGCCAGCATGACGCCGATGCCGGAAATGACGACATAGCCGAGCAGGCGTCGGATATCGCTCTGGCCGAGCGCGCCCAGCGCGCCGAGGATCATCGTCGCCGCGCCGGCAAGCGCGATGAGGAAGCTCAGTTCCTCCCGCTCGACCGGAAAGAGCATGACCAGCGTGCGCAGCAGGGCATAGATGCCGACCTTGGTGAGCAGGCCGGCGAAGAGCGCCGACACGACGATGCGCGGCGTGTGGTAGGAGGCCGGCAGCCAGAAGTTCACCGGGAAGGCCGCCGCCTTCATGCCGAAGGCCAGCAGATAGAGCGTGGCGAGCGTCATCAGCGGCAGGTCGGCGCGCCCGGCCGCCGCCTTGGTGGCGATGTCGGCCATGTTGAGCGTGCCGAAGATGCCGTAGAGATAGCCCGTGGTGACGAGGAACAGCGTCGTCGCGATGAGGTTGAGGAAGGCGTATTTGATCGCGCCGTCGATCTGCCGCGGCTCCGAACCCAGCGTGATCAGGCCGAAGGACGAGATCAGCAGCACCTCGAACCAGACATAGAGGTTGAAGATGTCGCCGGTCAGGAAGGCGCCCGACACACCCGCCATCAGCAGCAGCAGGAACGGATAGAAGCCGTAGCGCCGGCCGCTGCCGTCGATCTCGGTCAGCGCATGCACGCCGCCGGCCAGCGCCACCACCGCGCCGGCAAGCGCAAAGAGCACGCCGGCAAGGTCCGCCGTAAACGCGATGCCGAAGGGCGGCAGCCAGCGGCCCATGACCATGGTGACGGGGCCGTTCTGCGCGACATGCGCCAGCAGCAGCCCGTCCAGCACGACGAGAACGAGGAGCGCCGGCACGGCGAGCAGCCCCTGCAGGCGCAGCGACTTGCGCATCATCAGGAGCAGCGCGCCCGTCAAGAGGCACCAGACGGGCGGCAGCACGACCAGCCAGTCGGCGAGCGCGACCGGGGTCGTGACGAGGGCGGCGGAAAGATCGGTGGGCGAAGCGGCCATTGGCGGGGCGGGTCCTGTCAGTAGCCGGTCGGCGGAAGGGGATCGTTCTCCGGCTCGGCCAGGCGCATCTCGTTGCCGTTGTCGGTGCCGAGATCCTGGTAGGCGCGGTAGACGAGCACGAGAAGGAAGGCGAAGAAGGAGAAGGAAATGACGATCGCCGTCAGGATCAGCGCCTGCGGCAGCGGATTGGCCGTCAGCCCCACCGGCACGTCGTGCCCGGCCGGAATGATCGGCGGCACCTCGCGCATCAGGCGGCCGCTGGTGAAGAGCAGCAGGTTGACGCCGTTGCCGAGCAGCACGACGCCGAGCAGCACACGCACCAGGAACTTCGACAGCATCAGGTAGACGGCGGCGGCGAAGAAGAGACCGATGAGCAGGACGAAGGGCACTTCCATCAGATGTCCTCCTCCGCTTCCAGCGCCAGCGCGATGGAGGTGATCGATCCCACCACGACGAGATAGACGCCTGTGTCGAACAGCATGACGCTGGAGAGCGGGATCTCGACGCCGAGCACGACGGGATAGATCCACAGCCCCGTCATGAAGGGCACGGCGAAGACCATGGACAGAAGGCCGGCGACGGCCGCCATGACGAGGCCGAAGGCGGAGATCGCCATGGGGTGGAAATGGAGCGCCCTGCGCACGGCCGGAATGCCATTGGCGATGCCGAAGATCGCCAGCGCCGAGACCGCGATCAAGCCGCCGATGAAGCCCCCGCCCGGCTCGTTGTGGCCGCGCAGCAGCACGAAGAGCGAGAACAGCACCATCAGGGCGGTGAGGAACGGCGCGACCGTGCGGAAGATGAGGGTGTTCATGCGGCGCCTCCCGAATGCGTCATCATGCCCTCCCCTTGCGGATGCGGATGATCGACAGCACCGCCAGCCCCGTCACCATGACGACGGCGATCTCGCCGAGCGTGTCGGTGCCGCGGAAGTCGACGATGATGACATTCACCACATTGGCGCCATGCGCGATGGTCTTGGAATAGAGGTTGAAGAAATCGGTGAGCGCCGGATCGAAGCGGCCCTGCACGACCTTCAGCAGGTAGAGCGCGAAGCCGAGGCCGCAGGCGATGGCGATCACCGCGTCGGGGATCTTTTCGCGCAGCGGCCGGTGGTCGCGCGGCGTCAGCTTCAGCCGCGTCATGGCGAGCGCCAGGATGACGACCGAGAGCGTCTCGATCATGAACTGGGTGAAGGCAAGGTCGGGCGCGCCGAAGAGCAGGAACAGGAGCGCGACGCAGAAGCCCTGGATGCCCAGCGCCAGGATGGCCGCCAGCCGGCTCCTGGCCGTCAGCACCGCGCCGATGCCGACGATGGCGAGCACGATGACCGCAAGCTCGTGGAACGGGATATGCGCCGGCCAGACCGGCAGTCGCGGCCCCTCGCCGAAGACGACCGGCGGCACCAGCAGCGCCAGCGCGATCACCGCGAAGGTGGCGGTCATGTAGATTTCCATGCGGCCCGGCTGGAGCAAGCGCGTCACCCCCGTGGCGCCGCGCACGAGCCCTGACATCGCCTGGTCGAAGCCCCGATCCGGCCCCCAGCCGATATCCTCGATCAGCCGGTTCGCCGCCGCGCGGGCCGTGTCGATCCACAGGAAGACGAGGACGCCGAAGGCGACCGTGGCGAGGGAGAGGACGAGCGGCACGCTGAAATGCGGCACCGCCGAAATGGTGACCGTTTCCGGCTTGCCGGCGATGGCCGAGGCGAGCGGCGAGGTCAGCATCGCATGGGCAATGGCGGAGAAGAGGCCGATCGTCAGTCCCTTGGCGGCGAGCAGCATCGGGCCGATCCACAGCAGCGCGGGGCCTTCATGGGCGTGTTTCGGCGTTTCGACGGCGGGGCCGAGGAAGGGTTTCAGCGCCACCGCGAAGGCGACGGCGAACATCAGGCCGTTGCCGATGATGGCGGCCAGCGTGAAGGCGATGGCGCGCGGGCTGCTGCCGGCAAGCGCCGCATAGACCTCCTCTTTGGCGAGAAAGCCGAAGAAGGGCGGCAGGCCGCCCATGGAGAGCGCGGCGAGAAGCGCGGCGAGGAACGTGACGGGCATGGCGCGCCGGAGACCGCCGAGCTTCGTGATGTCGCGCGTGCCGGCCTCGTGGTCGATGAGACCGGCCACCATGAAGAGCGCGCCCTTGAACAGAGAATGGGCGACGAGGTAGAGCGCCGCCGCCGCGACAGCGTGTTCGGACCCGTAGCCGGTCAGCATGACGAGCAGGCCGAGCGAAGCCACCGTCGTATAGGCGAGCATCAGCTTCAGGTCGCTCTGGCGGATGGCGAGCACGCTGCCGACCAGCAGCGTCAGGCCGCCGAAGGCCGGCAGGATGATCTCCCAGGCGGGCGTGTCGCCCATGACGGGGTTGAGCCGCATCAGCAGGTAGACCCCGGCCTTCACCATGGTCGCCGAATGCAGATAGGCCGAGACGGGGGTCGGCGCCTCCATGGCGTTCGGCAGCCAGAAATGGAACGGGAACTGCGCCGACTTGGTGAAGGCCCCGCCGAGGATGAGGAAGAGCAGCGGCAGGTAATAGGGGCTCGCCCGCACCTCCGCGCCGAAGGACATCAGGAGCGAGAGCTGCGTGACGTCGGTGACGTTCCACAGAAGCAGCAGGCCGGCGAGCAGGAACAGCCCGCCCCCGCCCGTCACCACCAGCGCCTGCAGCGCCGCCCGGCGCGAGGCCTCGCGCGCATGGTCGAAGCCGATCAGCAGGAAGGAGGTGATGGAGGTCAGTTCCCAGAAGACGAAGAGCATCAGGAAGCTGTCGGAGGCGACGAGGCCGAGCATCGCGCCCATGAACATCAGGATGAAGGAGAAGAACCGCCCCTGATGCGGGTGCCCCTTCAGATAGCCGCCGGCATAGAGCACGATCAGGGCGCCGATGCCGGAGATCAGCAGCAGGAAGGCGAGCGACAGACCGTCGATCAGCCAGGAGAAGCTGACATTGTAGGACGGCACCCAGGCATAGCCGCCGGTGACGATCTCGCCGCGCGTGATCTCCGCGTTGAAACCGAGGAAATGCAGGAAGACGGCGAGCGGCACGAGCGCCAGCGGCCAGGCCGCGTTGTGGCCGAGGAGCCGCGTGAGGCCGGGCGCGACCAGCGCGCCGAGAAACGGCAGACAGAAGGCAAGAAAGGTCAGGCCCATCGTGTCTGGTGTCATTCCTGTCGCCGCCCCTCTCCCCGCATGCGGGCTTTGCCCGTCGTTGTCCTTGAAATCCGTCAGAGCGCTGTTTCTATGTCGGTTTGCCCGAAATCGCCACCCTTGAACAGCAAGGGCGCGGCGTTTTCACCCACCTTGATCGGTTTCACCCTCCGGCATGCGAAGGTCGAGCCTGGGGAAATAGGTGCGGTAGCGCCCCGCATCGCGGGTGATCAGCGTATGGCCGCCAACGGCGGCATGCGCGCCGATAAAAAAATCGGGCAGGACGCCGGTGCGGCTGCCACCCGCCCTGCGATAGGCTTGAAAGGCCTTGCCGGCAAGAAAGAGCGCTTCGCGCGGCAACGGCAGGTGCTCCAGCCCGGCGGCAGCGACCATCGCATCGAGATCGGCGATGTCGCGGTAGCGCACGGACAGTTCGGCGTAGATCACGTCATTGATCGCGATAGGACCGGCAAGCGCAGCAGCCTCGAGCGCGGCGATCGACCAATCGGCCCACGCGGCGTCGCCGGTCACGAGGTCGAGCAGCACATTGGTGTCGACCAGAAACGTCGTCATTCGTCGCCGCGCGTCAGCGCCATGATCTCATCCGTCGTCATCCCCGCCCCTGCCTGCCCGCGCAACTGCGCGAACCGGCTCTCGGGACGGCGCTTTTCCAGCGGCTCGACGACGACGCTGCCATCCTCGACCCGGCGGAACTCGACCTTGCTGCCGGGACCGATACCGAGAAAATCGCGCACGGCCTTCGGGATCGTCACCTGCCCCTTGCTCGTAACCGTGGCGCCCATGAGTAATACCTCTCTTTCAACAGGTATTACTCTAGCGCAAATGTCCTCGGATGGCCACACCGGGCATTGCGGCGTCCTCGCCGATTGTCTTGCCACAATCGAGGCCCTATCTATGGAGCCGACAGGAGGACGCCATGAGCGACACGACGACGTTGAAGGTCAACAAGACGAAGGAAGAGTGGCGGCAGATCCTGACGCCGGAGCAGTTCCGCATCACGCGCGAACACGGCACGGAACGCGCCTTCTCCAGCCCGGATTTCGATTTGTCCAAGAAGGGCACCTATCGCTGCATCTGCTGCGAGCGGCCGCTCTACCGGTCGGAGGCGAAGTACAATTCCGGTACCGGCTGGCCGAGCTTCTACCAGCCGATCGAGCCCGGCGCGGTGACCGACCATTCCGACCGGTCCTATGGCATGACGCGCACGGAAATCCGCTGTGCGGATTGCGACGCCCATCTCGGCCACGTCTTCCCCGACGGCCCGCCGCCGACGGGCCTGCGCTACTGCATGAACGGGGTGGCGCTCAGCTTCGACGAGGATTGACGGGGCTGAGCCTGGAGACGTTCCGGCGAATTCCGGTTCGCCGGAATTGCCGCAGGCTCGTGTTTTGCCGCTGGACGCGTTCTAGCGCTTGGGAACCTTCAGTTCCATGCAGGTCAGGTCCAGCCAGCGGCCGAACTTGATGCCGACCTCGTTGAACCGGCCGACGACGCGGAAGCCCAGCCTTTCGTGCAGCTTGACCGAGGCGGTGTTCTCCGCCTCGATGCCGGCGATCATGACGTGGATGCCGTTGAAGCTGGCGCGGTCGATCAGCGCCTTCAGCAGCTTCTTGCCGGTGCCGGTGCCGCGTCCGTCCTTGTGCACGTAGACGGAGTGCTCGACCGTGTGGCGGTAGCCGTCGAAGGCGCGCCAGTCGCCATAGGAGGCATAGCCGACGATCTGCTTGCCGCGCGCGGCGACGAGAACGGGAAAGCCGCGTTCGCGGCGGGCGGCGAACCAGGCCTTGCGGTTGTCGAGATCGACGACGGAATCGTTCCAGATCGCCGTCGTGTTGTTTACGGCATCGTTGTAGATGTCCATGATACCGGGGAGATCCGCCTCCACGGCATCGCGTATCGTTATGTCCATGGTTCCCCCCGGTTTTGCCTCATGCCATACAGGACGAGCGGGAAAGCTGTCCAGCCTGCTTGCGCCGCCGGGCGATGAAACGCCTGCCTTTGTCCGTTTCCATCAAGACGCAACAACGAGTAGCCGCCCGTGCAACGCTTTTTCCTTCTCTTCCTGCTGCTTTTCCCCGCCGCCGCCCTCGCCGAGGATTGGCAATCCTATGCCAATGCCCGCTTCGGTTTCGCGGTGGACATTCCGCCCGGCTTCACCCTCGTGCAGGAGGCCGAGAACGGCGACGGGCGCACCTATGCCAGGGGCGAGGCGAAGCTTTCCGTCTTTGCGAACTATCTTGCGACCGGGCCCTTCGAGGACGAGGTCGCCGCGCGGCGCAAGACCTATCTCGATGAAGGCTGGGATCTCAGCTACGACCGGCAGACGGCCGGCTGGGCGAGCCTTTCCGGCACGCTCGTCGATTCCATCCTCTATCACCGGATGATCGCGCTGTGCGACGCCGCCGCCGCATCCTTCGTGCTGGACTATCCGCAGTCGATGAAGGCGGAGATGTCGCCGTTCGTCGGCAGGCTGGTGAAGTCGCTCCGCCCGGCGGAGGGCTGCACGAGCGCCCAGGGCGCGGCGCCCGCCGCGCAATAAAATCATGCGCCGGAAACGACGCTGGTGACGACCGCCGAGTAATGCACCGCGGCGGCCGCCACCACGAAACCGTGCCAGATGGCGTTCTGGAAGCGCAGCTTCTCCCAGACATGGAAGACGACGCCGACCGAATAGAGCACGCCGCCGACGACGATCAGCGTCAGCGTGGCGACGGAAAGGTGCGTCAGCAGCGGGCCGGCGGCGAAGACGCCGCTCCAGCCCATGCCGAGATAGATGAGGATCGCCAGCCGGTCGTAGCGGCCGGGGAAGAGGAACTTCAGCGCCACGCCCGCCGCCGCCATCACCCAGATGAAGACGAGCATGCCCGCA
The DNA here is from genome assembly GCF_050172695.1 of Shinella sp. G-2. Lineage (NCBI taxonomy): Bacteria > Pseudomonadati > Pseudomonadota > Alphaproteobacteria > Hyphomicrobiales > Rhizobiaceae > Shinella > Shinella sp. G-2. Next base: position 52,638 of record NZ_JBBEYH010000027.1, read on the forward strand.
AGGAAAGGGTCCTCGATGCCGCGCTGCAGGAAGGGCGTGTAGGTGGCGGCGATCAGCACGAAGATCGCAGAATGGTCGAAGCGGCGCAGATGCCACTTCACCTTCGAGACGGGCCAGAGATTGTAGGCGAAGGACGTGGACAGGGCGAGCACGAGGCCGACGCCATAGACCCAGGCGGCGGCCAGTTGCCCGCTGGACGCCCAGACCGTGGCGTAGAAGATCAGCGCGGTGACGCCGACCAGCGCGAAGACCACGCCGACGCCATGCACGACGCCGTCGGCGATCACCTCGTACCGGTCATAGTTCCACTTCACGCCCTTGATTTCCACGACGGCCTGCCCTGCATTTCACGTTGGGCCATCGTGACCTTTTTGCCTCGCGCGGGCAAGGGCTTAGGTGGCATCCGGGGATCACGAATCTTTGCCCCGTGACACGGTTGGCTCATGGACGCGCAATGCATTCCTCGCAGAGCGCGGCATGCGGGACGGCGGCAAGGCGAGCCGGCGAGATGGCCTGGCCGCATTTGGCGCAGAGGCCGAAGGTGCCGGCGGCGATGCGGTCGAGCGCGGCGTCGATGGCCTGAAGTTCCTTGAGGCCCGTGGTGCCGAACTCCTCCAGCACCTCGTCGTTCTCCCGCTCGATGGCGCGGTCGGCGCTGTCGCCGCTCTTCAACGTGTCGAGGTCCTTCTCGATCTTGTGCAACCGGCCGTAAAGCTCGCGCTTGCGGGTCAGAAGAATGTCCTTGTAGTGCGCGAGGTCCGTCACGGTCGCATCTCCTTGGGTTCGACTGGCCTGAAACTGGCATTGCCGCCGCGGGCGGGCATTGATCGGGATCAAGCCGGAGGCCATCATCGTCAACGCTGCGTTGACGGTAAATCGCCGAAACGTCGTCTTTCGTGAACGCGCGCGTTCCGCCATATTCCGTTCAACACAACGGTTTCCATCCGGAAACCGAAACAGGGATCATAGCATGACGGACCTCGACAGACGGACATTCCTCGGCGCCGCCGCCGCGGGCATCGCCGCCGGCAAGGCCGGCCCCATTCGCGCGGAGACCGCCACCATGACAACCACCGCCACCACAGCCACCCACGCCGTCGACATGCCGGCCTTCGTCGATCATTCGCACCTGACGGTGGTCGACCTGCCGATGGTTTCGGCCTTCTACCAGCAGGTGATGGGCCTTTCGGTGCTGGACACAGCGGCGTCAGGCGAAACGCTCGGCGTTGCCGGCCGGCCGCTGCTCACGCTGACGACGGGGGCGAACGCCGCCCGCGCGCCGCGCAATGCGCCGGGCCTGTTCCACACCGCCTTCCTCGTGCCGAACCGCCGGGAACTCGGCCGCTGGCTCGCCCATGCCGCGCACAACAACGTGCAGCTCACCGGCGCTTCGGATCACCTCGTCAGCGAGGCGATCTATCTCGACGACCCCGAAGGCAACGGCATCGAGATCTATCGCGACCGCGACCGTTCGGAATGGACCTATGTGCCCGACGGCACCGTGAAGATGGCGACGCACCGGCTGGACCTGCAGGCGCTCTACGACGAGGCCCCGAAAGATGGCTGGACCGGCCAGGAAAACGGCACGGTCATCGGCCATATCCACCTGCAGGTCTCCGACATTCCGCAGGCCAACACGTTCTTCCAGGGCGTGCTCGGCCTCGACATCATGTCGAGCTATCCGGGCGCGAGTTTCTTCGCCACCGGCAAGTACCACCACCATGTGGCGGCCAATGTGTGGAATTCGCGCGGCCAGCCGAAGCGCGAGGGCGCCATGACCGGCCTTGCCGACTATACGATCCGCTTCAACGAACCGGCAAAGCTCGAAGCGGCCGTCAGGAAGCTCGACGAACTTGCGATCCCGACCACGCGGACGGGCGACACGATTTCGCTGGTCGACCCCTGGGGCATCGGGCTGAAGCTTTCGGCCTGAGGCCTCCCCGCCGCCACGCAACGGTATCCTCGGGCTCGGCCCGAGGATCCTGCCTGTCGCAGGCCCATGGATGGGTCAGGCCCTTTCGGCCATCCTCAATCGTAGAGGTAGTGCGCCGCCCATTCGTCATGGGGCACGATGTCGCCGACCTTGTATTTGAAGGCGTTCACCTCCAGCCGGTCGTCGCTCGCCTCGCATTTGTAGGACAGGCGGAACCATTCGCCCTTGCTGCGGAAGACCGCGCCCCTCGTCTTGAAGGTGGTGCCTTCCAGCTTGGGATCGCCGAAGGCGTAGGCGATCACCTTGTCCGGGCGGAAGCCGCCCTTGCCGTCGCTGATGCGGTCCATCGCCTCCATGTCGCAGCGCTGTTCCAGCCGCTCCTCCGGCGTCAGCTTTTCAAGCTGGCTGCGGATGCGCGCGTCGATGGCGAATGCGGAGCTCGCGCAAAAGGGGGAAAGCGCAAGGGCGCAAAGGGCGATGCGGAACCCGCTAGCCTGTCGTTTCAAGGATGTGCCTCCTCTTCTTGCCGTCCTGCCGACGTCTTAATTCGGGGTTAACGCGCAATATGTCGATTTGACGACAGGCCGCAACCCACCTTGGGTTTCATGCGCGATTGCTGGAACTTCCCGCCCCCTGATGCGTTTCCGGCGCGAATTGGGGAAGCGCCATGCACGATGTCTCGGGAAAACCGGCCGAACGCCGCCTCTTGCAGGGCAGTCTCGACCTTGAAAAGGACCTTTCGGAAGGCCGGTCGCGCCGCTATGGCCTCGACATCGCCAGCGCCTGGGCGGTGATCGGCATTTTCGCGATCATGGCCATGGGTGTCGTCTATCTTATGGCGCCGATCCTCATTCCGCTCTGTCTTGCCGTGGTCACCGGCCTCATCTTCGGCGTGGCGGCGGAAAAGCTCAACGAGCTCGGCATTCCGCCGCTGCCGACCGCGTTGCTGCTCGCCGGCCTCTTCGGCACCGGCCTCTTCCTCGTCGCGGGCCTTCTGGCCGATCCCATCGCACAGCTCGCGTCCAATGCGCCGGATCTGGTGCGCGGCGCCTATGACCGCATAACGCCGCTGTTTTCACGCCTCGGCTGGCTCAACATTCGTCCCGAGACCTTCCAGGGCGGACAGATGTCGATGGACAAGGTGCTGGAAAACACCGGCAGCATCCTCAGCATCCTCTCGGCGAGCCTGACGCCCGCCCTGCTGCAGGGCATGATCTTCTTCGCCGCGCTCGTGCTTTTCCTTTCGGCGCGCCTGAAGCTGCGCCAGATGATCATCCTGTCCTTTCCGCGCCGCAGCCAGCGGCTGACGACCATCCGCATCATGAACGCCATCGACAGCGCGCTCGGCTACTATTTCGCCACCGCGTCCCTCGTCTATGCCGCGCTCGGCGTCGTCACGGCGCTGATCACCTGGGGCGGCGGACTGGCCATGCCGGCGCTCTGGGGGCTCTTCGCCTTCCTCTCCAGCTTCGTGCCCTTCCTCGGCGTGACGCTGATGACCATCGCGCTCGCCACCGCCGGCCTCCTGACGCATGACACGGTGGTGATGGGCCTGCTGCCCGCCATCGGCTTCTTCCTGGTGCACCTCACGATGGAAAACCTCGTCATGCCCGCCGTCATGGGCAAACGGCTGGAGGTGAACGCCTTCATCATCTTCACCGCCATCATCTTCTGGACCTGGATGTGGGGCGCGGCCGGCGCCATGCTGGCTTTGCCGCTCTCCATCATCGGCATGACCATCGCCGACGAATTGCGTCCCGCCAAGCGCAAGGCGCGCCGGAGCCTGCCGGGCTGATCGGGCTTGCGCAAGAACATTATACATTATATGAAAATGTATAATGTTCTTGCGCGGAGATCGCCTTGCCCCTCCCTCTTTCTGCCGACACCGCCCCGCCTCATGCCGCCGACGCCCTGGCTGCGCGGGCGGCGGAGGTCGCCGGCCTCCTCAAGACGCTCGCCCATCCCGGCCGGCTGATGCTGGTCTGCACGCTCGTCGAGGGTGAGTTCTCCGTCGGCGCGCTCGAAGACAGGCTCGGCCTGCACCAGCCGAGCCTGTCGCAGCAGCTGACCCTGCTGCGCGAGGCCGGCATCGTCGAGACGCGGCGGGAGGGCAAGCAGATCTTCTACCGCCTGACGGCGGAAAAGGCCGCCCGCCTGGTCGCCGCGCTCCATGCCATCTTCTGCGCGGAGGACAGCCCGCAATGACCGCCTATCTCCCCTCCCTGCTCGGCGGCGTATTGATCGGCCTCTCCGCCGCATTGCTCCTTGCGCTCAACGGCCGCGTCGCCGGCGTCAGCGGCATTGTCGGACGGCTGGCGCAGGGCGTAAACGTCGCCGTCAATGCCGGCTTCGTTGCCGGCCTGCTGCTCGGCCCCCTCCTCTACCGCGGCTTTACCGGCGGCTTTCCGGCCGTGAATGTCGCCACGCCCCTGCCGCTCGTCGCCGTCGCCGGCCTCCTCGTCGGCTTCGGCACGCGCATGGGTTCGGGCTGCACCAGCGGCCATGGCGTCGTCGGGCTCGCCCGGCTGTCGCCGCGCGCCTTCGCCGCCGTCGCCAGTTTCCTTGCCGCCGGGATGCTGGCCGTCGCCACGCTCAGGGGGTTCGGCCTGTGACCCGTCCGCTTTTCAGGATCCTGGCGGCGCTCGCCTGCGGCGCCCTCTTCGGCCTTGGCCTTGCCCTGTCGGGCATGCTGGATCCCGCCCGCGTGCAGGGTTTCCTCGATGTGACGGGCGCCTGGGACCCGAGCCTTGCCTTCGTGCTCGGCGGTGCGGTCGCCACCATGTTCGTGGGCCTCCGCCTGATCCGCCGCCTGCCGCGTCCGGCTTTCGACACGCGCTTCCACCTGCCGGACAACCGCGCCGTCGACCGCCGGCTCGTGCTCGGTTCGGCGATCTTCGGCGCCGGCTGGGGCCTTGGCGGCTTCTGCCCCGGCCCCGCCATCGCCGCCCTGTCGCTCGGCCGGCCCGAACCGCTGCTCTTCGTCGCCTTCATGCTGGCCGGCATGGTGCTGCACGACCGGGTCGTCGCTCCGCCGGGCACGCTTGCCGCTTGATGCGGGCGGCACGGCTCTCTATCTGTCTTCTCCCGCCTACCGATTTGCCGGAGTGATCTCTTGTCCGTCTTCAAAAACCTTCCCGCCGCTCCCGTCGCCGCCAAGAAGCCTGTTTCCGATACCCGCCACGGCATTACCCGCACCGACGACTACGCCTGGTTCCGGGACGAGAACTGGCAGGCGATGTTCAAGGATCCCTCGATCCTGCAGCCGGAAATCCGCGCGCATCTGGAGGCCGAGAACGCCTATATGACGGCGGCGATGGCCGATACGGAGGCGCTGCAGAAGGTGCTGTTTTCCGAAATGCGCGGGCGCATCAAGGAGGACGACAGCTCCGTGCCCGTCAAGGACGGTCCCTTCGCCTATGGCACGTCCTACGTCACCGGCGGCGAGCAGCCGCGCTACTTCCGCGAGCCGCGCGACGGCGGCGAACGCGTCCTCCTGCTCGACGGCGACAAGGAAGCCGCCGGCAAGGATTATTTCCGCCTCTCCGGCATCGACCATTCCACCGACCATTCGCTCGGCATCTGGGGCTATGACGACAAGGGCTCGGAATATTTCACGCTGAAGGTGCGCGAGCTTGCGACCGGCGCGGACCGCGCCGACGAGATCGTCAATTCCGGTGGCGGCGGCGTCTGGGCGCCCGATGCGAAGAGCTTCTTCTACACCGCGCTCGACGAAAACCACCGCCCCTCGAAGATCTACCACCACATCCTCGGCGAGCGGCAGGAAAACGACCGGCTGGTCTTCGAGGAGAAGGACGCCGGCTTCTTCATGTCGGTCGGCGGCTCGCTGCTCGACGACTTCATCTATATCGACATCCACGACCACGAGACGAGCGAATACCGCCTGCTCTCGACCAAGGACCTGCTGGCGACGCCCGTCGTCGTCGCCCCGCGCCAGACGGGCCTCGAATATTCGATGACGGAGGGCGGCGACGTCTTCTACATCCTGACCAATGCGGATGGCGCCAAGGACTTCAAGATCATGCAGGCGCCGGTTACGGCGCCCGGCCGCGAGAACTGGAGCGAAGTGGTGCCGCACCGGCCCGGTACGCTCATCCTCAACCACATGGCCTATGCCCGCCACCTCGTCTGGCTGGAGCGCCACGAGGGCCTGCCGCGCATCGTCGTGCGCGACCGCGAAAGCGGCGAGGAACACGCCATTTCCTTCGCGGAAGAAGCCTATTCGCTCGGCCTTTCGGGCGCGGCGGAATACGACACCGACGTCATCCGCTTCTCCTATTCCTCGATGACGACGCCCTCGCAGCTCTTCGACTACAATATGGCGACGCGCGCCCGCACGCTCCTGAAGACGCAGGACGTGCCCTCCGGCCACAATCCCGACGACTATGTCACCCGCCGCGTCTTCGCGCCGGCCTGGGACGGCGAACAGGTGCCCGTCACCCTGCTCTATCGCAAGGACACGCCGCTCGACGGTTCCGCGCCCTGCCTGCTCTACGGCTACGGCGCCTACGGCATCACCATCCCGGCGTCCTTCAACACCAATTGCCTGTCGCTCGCCGACCGCGGCTTCGTCTATGCCATTGCCCATATCCGCGGCGGCAAGGACAAGGGCTTTGCCTGGTACGAGAACGGCAAGATGGACAGGAAGACCAATACGTTCAAGGACTTCGTCTCCGCGGCCGACTATCTGAATCAAGAGAAGTTCACGTCCTACGCGAACATCGTCGCCGAGGGCGGCTCGGCCGGCGGCATGCTGATGGGCGCGATCGCCAACATGGCGCCGGAAAAGTTCGGTGGCATCATCGCCGCTGTGCCCTTCGTCGACGTGCTCAACACCATGCTGGACGACACGCTGCCGCTGACCCCGCCGGAATGGCCGGAATGGGGCAACCCCATCGAGAGCAAGGACTTCTACCAGTTGATGGCGAGCTATTCGCCCTACGACAATGTGGAGGCCAAGGCCTATCCCGCCATCCTCGCGCTTTCCGGCCTCACCGATCCGCGCGTGACCTACTGGGAGCCGACCAAGTGGGTGGCGAAGCTGCGCGAGAAGACGACCGGCAGCGAACCGATCCTGCTCAAGACCAATATGGGCGCCGGCCACGGCGGCGCCTCCGGCCGCTTTCAGCGCCTGGAGGAAATCGCCTTCGAATATGCCTTCGCGATCAAGGTGGCGGGGAAGATGTAGGCCTCGTCTGTTCCCGCCTCAGGAAAAAACGGGGTGCGACGCGAAACTCCCTAAACTTCGGGATTTGAAAGCGCTTTGGAAAACGGAATGTTGCGGCGTCGCAGAACGGGAAGGAATCAGGATGCGCCGCCACCAGCACGAAATCAGTTGCCTCCTTGAAATCGTCCGGCAACTGGCGCGCCGGGACAGCATGACGCTGCTGGCCTATATCGCGACCATGGCGCTGGAAGAGAACAAGGAAAACGCGGACAGTGCTTCCAGCCACGACGCTCCCCTTGGCGCCCTGTGAGCGGGACGCCCGGCGAGCAGGCGGCCCATGAGGCGCCGACAGCCGGTGACACCTTCAAGACTTCAGGCCGGCCCAGGGGCCGGCCTTTTCATTGCGTTGCCGGATGTTAGAGCATGTCAGGTTCAGATCGAACCAGACATGCTCTAAATTCTTTTGTTTTCGTTTGTCTTTTCGGGAAAACCGGTTCCCACTTTTCCCTGACAAACTCTAGCGGAACGCGCCCACGCATTCCTGCAGGTCGTTCAGCATGGCGCTCGAGCCCTTGAGGCTGGTGCGCACGTCGCCGATGCGGATGTGGTTGCCGCGTTTCAGGGCCTCGATGACCGAACGGTCGCGGCCGAGATCGTAGGCAATCTCCTGCCGGCCATAGGCCTTGCCGACGATGTCGTATCCCTGGCCGTCGTCGATCCAGTATTTCGCATCGCTGGTGTAGCTGTCGGCATAGTCGTAGGACGTGTCCTGGAAGCCGAAGGTCACGTGGCCGTCGTCGTACCAGCGGAAGGCGGCGAAGCGGCCGCCGTCGCCGCGCCGCACGGCCCGGCAGTTCAGGAAGCGACGGTCGCTGCCGAAATCCGCGACGATGTCCCAGCCGCCGACCGTGCGCGAGGCGCGGTAGGGGTCTGCATCCGAACCGTAGCCGTCATCCTGGCTGGACGCGCTGCCACTGCCATAGCTGTCGGTCTTCGTGTCGTGGCTCGAGCTGCTGGACGCATGCTGCTCCACGTCCACGGGGAATTCGCGCAGGAGATCCCGGTAGCGGTCGTAATAGCCGAGGCGGCGCACATCGACGAACTCGAACTCATAGTCTTCCAGCGAGCGCACGGAATTGTCGCGGAAGCGGGCAAGGCCGCGCACGCGCAGGCACCCGTCGCCGCAGTCGATCTCGTCGACATATTCGCGTGCATTGTCGTCGGGCGTCTTCACCGCGACGCCGAGGCCGTGGCGGCGTTCGTCGTTGATCGCGCGGAACATCAGCGACTGGGCGTAACCGCGGCGATCCTCGTCGAAATAGTCGTAGATCGCCCGTTCCTCGCTGGGGCTGAGATCGTCCTGCGTCGCCACATAGATGCGGCGCTCGGGAATGCTCGCCGTGGTGATGATGTTGCGCAGGCGCTCATGCGAATAGACGGTCGTGAAGTAGGAGGAATAGTCGCAGCTTTCCGGCGGCGCCCAGAAGCTGATGTCGATCAGCACGAGCTGGCCGTCCTTGTAGATATCCGAAATGCGCCGGTCACGGTCGTTGCCGCCGAAGGCGATGCGCCCGCAGGGGTCGTGCCGGTCGTTGGACAGGGTGACATAGGGCAGATTGCCGGTGTCCTCGTGCTCGCGCTCGAAGCGTTTTCCCAGAAGCTCGACCTTGCGCTCGGCGATATAGGCGAAGACGCCTTCCGGGTAGCGGCTGAGATAGCGGTCATAGGCCTCGCGGTTGTCGGAGAGCGAGGCGAATTCGTAGAAGGAGATTTCCGCCTCGTCGACCTTGCCGTCCTTGGCGCTCAGCGCGAACTTGCCGTAGTCGTCGTCGCTCTGCCAGACGGTCTGCCGGCCCTGGCTGCGTTCCTTGACGATGTCGGAGACCTTCTTGAAGGCCTCCTCCAGCGCGATGCCGGGAATGCTGATCGCATCGACGAAGGCCGAGGCGAAGGGACTGATCGGCGTGCCGTCATAATCGTAGGCGGTGCCGGGCGCGGCGGAATAGGCGTAGTGAATGCCGTCCGTGTTCTTCGGCTCGGCAAGGCCTTCCGGAATGTCGCGCAGCGTCAGGAACGGATTTTCATGCGTGGCGTCGAAGAGCACGACCTTGAGGCCGGTGCCGAGCTTGCGCAGGGCATCGGTGACTTCGGAGACGGCGAGCGAACGGTTGCGCAGGCCCGTCAGCGTGCGGCCCGAGGCATCGGTCGGCAGCAGGTAGTTGTCGCCGTCGATCTGCACCGCATAGCCGGAGAAATAGACGAAGAGCACCGGGTTCTCCACCTTCTCGGCGACGCGCGTGAAGTTGTTGAGGGCCGAGAGCATGCCGAGGTAATCGACATTGGTGGCGCGCGTGACGTCGAAATCGGCGCGCTCCAGCGCCTCGCCGACGAGGTCGATGTCGTTCAGCGGGTTTTCCAGCGGCTCGGCGTCCTCGTATTCGGCGTTGCCGATGAGAAGGGCGTAGCGCTCGGCGGCGTAGGCGGCCGGGGCTGCAAGGATCAGAAGACAGGCGGCGAGCGCCCCGATCAGTCGATGGACATTCCGCTGCACGATACCCTCCAAGAAAGGACCGGACCGGCCGGCGGCCGATTGCCCGGGTCTCAACGCATCCCTGCTGATCAGGGAAACGGGTTTGCCCGCCCGCTTATTCAGCGGCTTATGAAATTCCATCTTCCTGTGGACCGCAAGAGGCGCGCCACAACCGGGAAAAGGTTTGTTAAGCGCGCGCCGCTACTTTTCCGGCAGAAGAGGACAATGCCATGAACATTCAGCGCATCGACGTGACCGGGACCGTGGGCGTGGAGCACCGCGTGCTGCGCGACGTCGCCGCCATGGACGATGCCGCGGCCGCCTGGCGCGCGCTCGATGCTCGCGCGGCCGATCCCCTCACCTATTTCCAGAGCTACGACTGGTGCCGCCGCTGGATCGCCGTCTATGGCGACGACGATTGCCGCCCGGAAATCCACACGCTCTGGCAGGGCGGGCGGCTGGTCGCCGTCTGGCCGTTGATGCTGTCGGGCAGCGCGCTGAAGCGCCTCGAACCGCTCGGCACGCCGCATTGCCAATATGCCAACCTGCTCGTCGACCCGGCGCTCGGCCATGGCGCGGCGCAACGTTTCCTCACCGCGCTCGCGGACGGCGGCCACGATCTCGCGCTGGTCGAAAGCGTGCCGGAGGGTTCTGCGCTCGCCACGCTCTTTTCCGCCACCGCGCCGCTTTCCGGCCGCGGCAACGTCTCCTCCATGCTCGATCTCTCCGCCTTCGCGTCAGCGGAAGCCTATATGAAGAGCTTCAACAAGGCGCAGCGCCACAGCCGCAACCGCAAGCGCGCCCTGCTGTCGCGGCACGGCGATCTCTCCTTCGAGGTGCTTTTCCCCGGCGACGAAGGCTTTGCCGACGTGGTCGGAACCTTCCTCAACCACAAGCGCGGCTGGCTGCGCGAAACGGGACGGCGCGGCCACGCCATCGCCTATCCGCAGTTCGACCGCTTCCTCACCGCGCTTCCCGGTGACCGGGAGGCGCTGTCCGGCGCCTGCTTCTTCGTCCTCAAGGCCGGCGACAGGCTGGCCGCCGGGGAGCTCGGCTTCCTGCACCACGGTCACTACTACGCCTTCCTCGGCGCCTTCGACGGGGCGCTGCACGAGGCATCGCCCGGCCGCGCCCAGATCGACATGACGGTCGGCTGGCTGATCGACCGGGGCGTGAAGACCTACGACCTGCTCGGCCACCAGAGCGACTACAAGAAGAACCGCAGCAACCGGGAAATCGGGCTCGAAACCTACGCCCTGCCGGTCAGCCTGACGGGCATGGCCTATGCGGGCCTGTGGACGGCGCGCCTGCGCCCCCGGCTGCAGCAGATCTACCGCAGCCTGCCCTATCAGATCCGCCGCATCTCGCAGTTCATCCAGAGCTGCTGGCTGTTCGTCGTCATCGCCTGACGTCTATTCCCGCCGGCAGGCGTCGATCAGCCAGTCGATGGCGGCGCGCGAGCCCTTCAGCGGAAAGTCCATCGGCTTGAAGGCCGTCTTCGGGAAAGCCAGCGTGACCACCTTGCCGGACTGGAGCGCGCCGACGACTTTCGCATCCATCGGAAACTCCGTGACCATCGCCCCGTCCATCGCCTCGTAGCGGGACGGCCGGTCGAGGACTTGCCCGTCCACCGTCAGGCGCAGCGGCGTCGTGAATTCGGGACTGTCGCCCGGGTCGAGGGCGGTATCTGCCGAAAGCATCACGCGCAGCGACAGGAGATCCTGGCCGCCGCATCGCAGGAAGAGGTCGCTGCGCTTCGCCTCGGTGCCGATGCAGACCGAGGCCATGGCGACGCGTCCGCCCTCGTCATCCTCCATCGAGGCACTCCACGTGCCGCATTGCGCGGCAAGCGCGGCGGAGGGAAACAGGAAGGCAAGAGCCAGAAAACGCCGCATGCGAAGCCCCCATCGCGCCGAGCGAAATGCATTTCTGCCGATAACGCTAGCACCGGCCCAGCGACGCAGCAAGCGAGCCCCTTTCAATCCCGCCGCCAATCGCTACCTATAGGCGGATGCCCCGAAGCGGCGGCAGGCCGAGGAAAGACGATGAGCGACGCGACACAAACCCACGGTGCGAACGGCGGCAGGGCGATTGCCTTCGACAACAGCTACGCGCGCCTGCCGGACATCTTCTTCGCGCCGGTCGATCCGACGCCGGTGGAAGCGCCGCGGCTGATCGCCTTCAACCGGCCCCTCGCCGAAGCGCTCGGCCTCGACGCGGAAGCGCTGGAGCGGCATGGCGCGGCCTATTTCTCCGGCAATGTGCCGCTGCCCGGCTCGCTGCCGCTGGCCATGGCCTATGCCGGTCACCAGTTCGGCCAGTTCGTGCCGCAGCTCGGCGACGGGCGGGCGATCCTCCTGGGTGAAGTGGTCGACCGGGCCGGCCAGCGCCGCGACATCCAGCTGAAGGGCGCGGGCCAGACACCCTATTCCCGTCGCGGCGACGGCCGCGCGGCGCTCGGCCCGGTGCTGCGCGAATATATCATCAGCGAGGCCATGCACGCGCTCGGCATTCCGACGACGCGGGCGCTCGCCGCCGTCACCACCGGCCAGCCGGTCTACCGCGACCGCGTGCTGCCCGGCGGGGTCTTCACCCGCGTCGCCGCCAGCCATATCCGCGTCGGCACCTTCCAGTTTTTTGCCGCGCGCGGCGACACGGGGAATGTGCGCGTGCTCGCCGACCATGTGATCGACCGGCACTATCCGGACCTGAAGGGCGCGGACAGGCCCTATCTCGCCCTCCTCGACGCCGTCGCGGACCGGCAGGCCGCGCTGATCGCCCGCTGGCTCGGCATCGGCTTCATCCACGGCGTCATGAACACCGACAACATGACGATCTCGGGCGAGACCATCGATTTCGGCCCCTGCGCCTTCATGGACCGCTACGATCCGCGCACCGTCTATTCCTCCATCGACCGCGCCGGGCGCTATGCCTTCGGCAACCAGCCGATGATCGGCCAGTGGAACATCGCGCGCCTTGCCGAGGCGATGCTGGCGATCCTCGACGATGACCAGGACAAGGCCGTCGAACAGGCGAATGCCGCCGTTGGCCGCTTCATGGAGCGCTTCCAGGACCATTGGAAAGCGGTGATCCGCGCCAAGATCGGCCTTGGCGCGCGGGAAGAAGACAGCGACCAGGATCTCATCCGCGATCTCCTCGTCACGCTCTACGAGCAGAAGGCCGACTATACGCTGACCTTCCGCCGCCTTGCCGATGCCGCCGAAGACGATGCGGCGGATGCACGGCTCGGCGCGCTGCTCGAGGATCCGCACGCGCTCACGCCATGGCTTGCCGCCTGGCGCGTGCGGCTTGCCGGGGAGCCGGCCACGCTGCAGGATCGCGCGGCGGCCATGCGCCGGGTCAACCCCGCCTTCATTCCGCGCAACCACAAGGTCGAGGAGGCGCTGACGGAAGCCGTCGATCACGGCGACTTCTCGCTGTTCGCCGCGCTCAACGACGTGCTGGCACGGCCCTACGAGGATCAGCCGGCCTTTGCAGCCTATTCCGAGCCACCGCGGCCCGGCGAGGAAATCACCGCAACTTTCTGCGGCACTTAACCAATCATACACTTTATGATTGCCGCCACAGCTGAATTGCGGCAGCATTGAAGTGTCACGGCTCTGCCCTAGTTTCCTGTCGTCCCTCCCTGAGCCGGACGTCATGCCGCTCCGCCTCCCCAGGCCGGCATCACCAACGGAGACTATCCATGCTGCTCACGCTGACTGCCGCCCTCATCGCCCTCATCGGATTGGTGCTGACGGGCGGAGGCGGATGGCTGCTGTCGCTCGGCGGCAGCCCCTATTACCTCGTCACCGGCCTTGCCTTCCTCGTCACGGCCGTGCTGCTTTTCCGCCGCTCCGGCGCGGCGCTCTGGCTCTATGCCCTCATCATCCTCGGGTCGCTCGGCTGGGCGGTCTGGGAAGTCGGGTTCGACTGGTGGCAGCTCGGCCCGCGCGGCGGCGTCATCGTGCTGCTCGGCCTGTGGCTGATGCTGCCGGCCATCCGCCGCCCGCTCGGCTTTGCCAGCCCCACCGGCGCGCATTATGCCGCCTCGGCCCTGCCGCTGGCGCTCGCCGTGCTCGTCGCCGTTGCCGTCGCCGGTTATTCGATGACACAGGACCCTTCCGACCGGTCCGGCAGCCTGCCGGCCGAGGTCGCCAATGCGACGCCCGCGCTCGGCGGCAACGTGCCGGCGGGCGAATGGCATCAATATGGCCGCACGCAATACGGCCAGCGCTACTCGCCGCTCGACCAGATCAACACCGAAAACGTCTCGACGCTGAAGGTCGCCTGGCAATACCAGACCGGCGACGTGAAGCTGCCCGACGACGTGGGCGAAACCACCTATCAGGTGACGCCGCTGAAGATCGGCGACACGCTCTACATGTGCACGCCGCACAACTGGGCCATCGCGCTCGACGCGGCGACCGGCAAGCAGAAATGGAAATACGATTCCAATTCCGGCATGAACCCGGACCGCCAGCACCAGACCTGCCGCGGCGTGACCTGGTATGCCGATCCGGCCGCCGCCGCCGGCACGACCTGCGCGACGCGCGTCTATCTGCCGACCTCCGACGCCCGGCTGATCGCGCTCGACGCCGAGACCGGCGACGTCTGCACGAGTTTCGCGGAAAACGGCGTGCTGCACCTCGAAAAGGGCATGCCCTACAATCCGGCCGGCTACTACTATTCCACCTCGCCGCCCGTCATCACCGACGGCAAGATCATCATCGGCGGCGCGGTGAACGACAACTATTCGACGCAGGAGCAATCCGGCGTCATCCGCGCCTTCGACGTCAATTCCGGTGCGCTGATCTGGAACTGGGATTCCGGCAATCCCGACGTCACGACGCCCTTGCCGGAAGGCCAGGTCTATACCGTCAACTCGCCCAATTCCTGGTCGGTGTTCAGCTATGACGAAGCGCTCGGCCTCGTCTATATCCCGCTCGGCAACCAGGTGCCGGACCAGCTCGGCATGGGCCGCAGCGAGCATGTGGAGAAATACTCCTCCTCCATCGTGGCGCTCGACATCAAGAGCGGCGCGGTGCGCTGGGTGCGCCAGACGGTGCATCACGACCTCTGGGACATGGACGTGCCGGCCCAGCCCGCGCTGATCGACATCACGAAGGACGGCGCCACCATCCCCGCCCTTGTCGGCCCCACCAAGCAGGGCGACATCTACGTGCTCGACCGGCGCACCGGCGAGCCGATCATCCCGGTCAAGGAAGTGCCCGCCCCCGCGGGCGCGATCCCCGAAGACTTCAGCGCGCCGACGCAGCCCGTCTCCGGCCTCACCTTCATGCCGGAGCCGCTGACCGAGAAGAACATGTGGGGCGTCACCATGTTCGACCAGCTTGCCTGCCGCATCGACTTCCTGTCGATGAAATACGAGGGCCGCTACACGCCGCCCTCCCTGGAAGGCACCATCGTCTATCCCGGCAATTTCGGCACCTTCAACTGGGGTTCGGTGGCGGTCGATCCGGAGCGGCAGGTGATGTTCGGCATGCCGACCTACCTCGCCTTCGCCTCCCGTCTCGTGCCGCGTGACCAGATACCGCCGAAGGACCAGGGTGAGAAGGGTTCCGAACAGGGTCTCAACCGCAACGACGGCGCGCCCTACGGCGTCTTCATGGGCCCGTTCCTCGGACCGCTCGGCATTCCCTGCCAGGCGCCGCCATGGGGCTATGTCGCGGGCGCGAACCTTGCCACCGGCGAGATCGCCTGGAAGCACAAGAACGGCACGGTGATGGACATGACGCCGCTGCCGCTGCCCTTCAAGGTCGGCGTGCCCGGCATCGGCGGGCCGATCATCACCAAGGGCGGCGTCGCCTTCCTCGGCGCGGCGGTGGACGACTACCTGCGCGCCTATGACGTCACCACCGGCCGGCAGCTCTGGGAAGGCCGCCTTCCCGCCGGCGGCCAGGCGACGCCGATGACCTACACGGTGGGCGAGAAGCAATATGTGCTGATCGTCGCCGGCGGCCATGGCTCCGTCGGCACCAAGCCGGGCGACTACGTCATCGCCTATACGCTGCCGTAACGGGCCTCGACGGCAGAAGCCGGGGCGCAGGCCGCCCCGGCAAGGCTCGCAAAAGCTGCAACCGGTAATGGTTCCCTCAATTCATTTTGAGGGAGCCATTTGCATGAAGATCGACGGTAACATGCTGTCCGCCCAGGCGCTGCGCCAGCGCCCGGCGGGCAACGGCGACAACAGCCTTTCCAGCAGCACGGGCGGCGGGGGCGGCTCGTCCTTCTCCCGCAACATTCCCACCATCGAGCCCTCCTCCTCCATGCCGTCCGGCCTTGCCAACGCGCTGTGGCTCGCCAAGCTCGAAAAGGCGGAGAAGGCCGAGCAGGAAAGCGCCAGCCTGCTCTCCGAATTCCAGGAACTGACGAAGATGACGCCCATCGAGCGTTTCAGGAAGGAACTGCTCGAGAAGATGGGCCTCACCGAGGAGAGCCTCGCGGCGCTTCCCGAAGAGCAGCGCAAGGCGATCGAGGAAGAAATCCGCCGCGCCATCAACGAACGGCTCGGCATCGACGAGACACAACAGGCCGGCACAGCGGTTGGGCAGACCGCCGCCGGCAAGGAGGAAGCGGAGGTCTGACCAACCTTCGCTTTCACCGCCCCTCATCTGCCCTGCCGGATGAGGGGCGCAGAAATCCGCTGGAAATCCGCCAGAAACCCGATTGACAAATGGCGGGATTCGGAGAATATCGCGTCCATGATCAAGAGCACGCACATCGCCGCAACGTATTTTTGGCTGTTCCGATAGGGAGCGGCTGTTCGATCATGTCAACAAGCCGCCATCAGGCGGCTTTGTTGTTTTAGGGCACCTGATGGCAGAAAATCCAAGGAGCCCGAAATGCAAAACACCGTCATCAAGCTCGATCCCCACGCCGCCGACCGCCCGCCGATGCTGACCATCCGCGCCGCGCGCCAAGGCGATCTGCAGCAGATCCTCGACATGATCGCCCTGCATGCCGAATGCCATGGCGACACCGCCAAGATCTCCGCCGTCGATCTCGACCGCGACCTCTTCGGCGCCCATCCCTGGATCACCGCGCTGGTCGCCGAAGCCGGCGGCCGCCTGATCGGCTACGCCCTGCTCGTGCCGCTCTACCGCGCCATGGAAGGCCTGCGCGGCATGGAACTGCACCAGATCTTCGTGCGCGACGGCCATCGCGGCCACGGCATCGGCCGCCACCTCGTCACCCGCGCCCGCGAGCACGCGCGCATTGCCGGCTGCGGCTACCTGTCGGTCAGCGCGGCCACGGGCAATTTCGGCGCGCACCGCTTCTACGAGCAGATGAATTTCCGCGCCGGCCCGGTCACGGGCATGCGTTACGTGCAGGCGCTCGGCTAACGCAAATCCGTTTCGCCGGTCCACCTATGCATTTGTTTACGTAGTTCTTTTTCTGACAGGAGATGACCCATGACGAAGCGACTGGCGATCGTGCTGACCGAAGGCTATGCCGATTGGGAATGCGGATTGCTGATGGCGACCGCGCGCCACGAATGCGACGCGACGACCGCGGTGCTGACGCCCGGCGGGGCCGACGTCACCTCGCTCGGCGGCGTTGCGATCAAATCCGCCGGCGCGGCGGAGGCGGCGAGCCCCGAGGATTTCGACGTGCTGGTGCTGTGCGGCGGCACGATCTGGCAGTCGGATGCCGTGCCGGACCTTTCGGCCGCGGCCGGCCGGTTCCTCGCCGCCGGCAAGCCGGTCGCGGGCATCTGCGATGCGACGCTGGCGCTCGGCCGCATGGGCCTGCTCGACGACCGCGCCCATACCGGCAACTATCGCAGCCAGTTGCCGGAGGTCGTGCCCGCCTATCGGGGTGAGGCGCATTATCGTGACCAGCCGCAGGCCGTCGCCGACCGCAACGTCATCACCGCCTCCGGCGCCGCGCCCGTCACCTTCGCCCGGGAAATCCTTGTCGCCATCGGCCTCGGCTCGCCGGAACTGCTGGATTATCTGCGCGTGTATGGCGACGAACACAAGGCGGCGCAGGGCTGACGCCGGCGGGACGACCGTTCCGCCGTGGCGGAAAGGCAGCAGCGCTTGCCTTTCCCTCGTTCCTTCATCGGCGGCTCGCCGGCCTCAATGGGCCGGAATCGCCTTCAGATAGGCGGCCATAGCCTCGCGGTCTTCCTTCGGCAGCTGCGCCATGTTCTTCTGCACGGACACCATCGCCCCGCCGACGCTGTCGAAATCCGGGGTGAAGCCGGTCTCCAGATAGTTGACGATGTCGCCGGCGCTCCAGCTGCCGAAACCACCTTCGACCGGCGTGATGTTGGGGATGCGCCCCTCGCCTTCCGGGTTCGGCCCGCCGGCAAGCCACAGGTCGGTCTTCAGGCCGCCCAGCATGTCGCGCGGCGTGTGGCATTCGCCGCAATGCCCCGGCCCTTCGACGAGGTACTGGCCCCGCGTCACCGTTTCGTCGGCATTGGCCAGCGTCACGCGCGGCGCTTCGTTGAGGTAGAGGAACTTCCAGCCGCCGAGCGACAGGCGGATGTTGAAGGGGAACGGCAGGTCGTGCTCCTGCGCGACATTCGTGCTCTTCGGCAGCGTCTTCAGGTAGCCGTAGAGGTCATTGATGTCCTTCACCGTCATGCGCGCATAGGAAGCATAGGGGAACGAGGGATAGAGGTGTTCGCCATCCTTGCCCGTGCCGCGCTTCATGGCGTCGCCGAATTCGGCCAGCGACCAAGCGCCGATGCCCGCCGTCTCGTCCGGCGAAATGTTGGGCGCATAGAAGGTGCCGAAGGGGCTCTTCAGGCCGAGGCCGCCGGCCAGCACCAGCTTCTGGTCATCCGCCGCGCCGGGCGCGGCGTGGCAGCTGGAACAGCCGCCGGCATGGAAGATGCGCTCGCCGTTCGCGAGGTCCGGCTCGCCGGCCGCCGCCCAGGTCTCGGCCGGCAGCCGCTCGGGCCGCGTGATCCAGAGAAAGGCGCCCGCACCGACGACGCCCAGCAGGACGATGCCGCCAAGAAGTTTCTTCAGTCCCATCGATCGTCCCTCTCACGGCCTGTCCGCGACTGCGGCTTCATACGGAAAGCCGCCGCCCCGGCGGGGCGCCAGGGCGGTCGGCATCTCTTTCGGGGGGAACCGGTCTACCGCTACTTCTTTACGCGGTAGACCTCGTGACAGCCGCCGCAATTGGGGCCGATGGTGCCGAGCGCGGCGCCCACCGCCGCCTGGTCCGCCGGAAGGCTGGCGAGCGCGGTCTCGGCATCCGTGCCGAGCTTGGCGGCCTTGGCCTTGAAGTCGTCCATCGCTTCCCAGATCTTCGGGCTCGCCTCGGTCTCGTGGCCTGCTTCGGAGCCGGCCGGGAACTGATCGGGGAAGGCTTTCGCCACTTCGCTCATCGTGGTCAGCGATGCCTTGACGATTTCCGCATCGTAGGGCTTCTCACCCTTGGCGATGCCCGCAAGCGCGCCCATGGCGCCGCCCACCTTCTTCATCATCTCCTGGCGGACGACCTGCGGCTCGTCCGCCGCCACGACGGCGCCGGCGCCAAGGGCCGCAAGCGCGGCCGCAACGGCCAAAGTCCTGAACTTCATCGACAACTCCCATTGCTGGCGGCCGGTTGATTCCGCGCCGCCGGTTCACGATGCGCGGCCATGATTGCATTTTAGGAAGTCGATGAAAGTAAAATATTTTTGATACTCCACACAGAAGACCGACACCAGAAGTTGCATCTTTATCGTTTGTTGATCTTTTGAGAGTCAAATTCGGGGAACGACGGCCGATCGAGCCCCAACAGCATGCGCATGTCGAAAACCTTCCTCGATACCCTGTCGGCAGAGCTGCGGCACATGCAGCCGCTCCACGGCCTCATTCTCGCTCACAGCACCGTGGTGCTCGTCATCGTCGCCTGGCGCGGCGACATCGCCGCCACTGCGCATCAATGGTATGTCGAGCAATTCGCGCCGCTGTATTTCCTCGCGCTCCCGGTCGCCTATGCGGCAGCGCGCCTGGTGCTCGCGGCGGTGCGCGCGCCGGGCATGCGGCTGCCGCGCCTTGCCCGCCTGCCTGAACTGCTCGGCCGGGCCGCCGGCGCCGCGATCACCTTCACCGCCCTTCTCCTGTTCCTCGGATCCTTCACCACCTTCAAGACGCTGATGCCGTTCTTCTGGGGCGGTTTTCCGCAGGACCGGTTCCTGGCCGATCTGGATGCCGCCCTGCATGGCGGCACCGACCCCGGGCCATTCCTCCTCGGCCACCTCGACAATCCGCTTATCATCGAGGCGCTTCAGTGGAATTACGCGGCGGTCTGGTCGGCGCTGGCCTTCGTTCCCCTGTTCTTCGTCGTGCTGCAGGCGCCCCGCCTTCGCCTGCGCTACTGTCTCAGCTTCGTGCTCGTCTGGGCGACCCTCGGCAACGTCCTTGCCTGCGCCTTCCTGTCCGCGGGTCCCGCCTTCTATGGTGCGGTGACGGGCGACACCGCACGGTTCGGCCCACAGATGCAGGCGCTGCAGGGCACCCTCTCCTCGGCGTTCCAGGCCTATCTGTGGGATATCCAGCGCCAGAACATCGTCGGGTTCGGCACCGGCATCTCCGCCTTTCCGAGCGTGCATGTCGGCGTCGCGATGATGAACGCGCTGTTCCTGCGCGACATCAGCCGCATCGCGGGTTTCGCCGGCTTCGTCTACGTCGCCATCGTCGCGCTGAGTTCCGTGCTCTTCGGCTGGCACTATGCCATCGACGGCTACGTCTCCATCCTCGTCGTCACCCTGCTGCACGCTGCGCTGAAGCGCCTCTTCGGCGAAAGCCGGCACGCCACGGCCGGGGACGGGCTCACGCCATCCCCCGCCACACCGTAAACGCGGCGATGGCGAGAAGCAGCACGCCGGCGGCGCGGCCGATCAGGCGGGTGGCCGCTGGGTTGCCGGTGAGCGCATCGCGGCCGCGCGCGGCGGCAAGCGCCAGCCCGCCATAGACGGCAAGCTGCGTCGCCCAGATCATCACGAGCATGATGAGCGCCTGGCGCCAGAGCGGTCCGAATTCCGGCCGCAGGAACTGCGGGAACACGGCCAGCATGAAGAGATAGGCCTTCGGGTTCATCAGGCTGGTCAGCGCGCCCTGGCGGAAGCGCGTCGCCAGCCCGCGCCGGTCGAGTTCGTCGACCGTGTCGACCACGATGGAGCTGCGAAAGAGCTGCCAGCCGATATAGGCGACATAGAGCGCACCGGCGATCAGCAGCACATCGAAGAGCTTCGGCGCGAAGCTGAGCAGCGCGCCGACGCCGAGCGCGGCATAGAGCGTGTGCACCAGCCCGCCCGCCATGATACCGAAGGTCGCGGACAATCCGGCCTTGCGCCCGCCCGACAGCGAGCTTGCGAGAACGAAGACCATGTCCATGCCGGGCACGACGATGATGCCGGTCAGAAGCAGGAAGAAAAGCCAGAGATTTTCGCTGTAGGTCATGTCAGTATCCAGTACCATGGGCGGTGCTTGAGCGCGCCGCCGCCTTATGTTTCAAGTGCTTGATGTCTGCTATAATCAAGGCCAACTGACAGGGATGTGTCAGTAGTGACGGAGATCCTTCATGCGCAAGGCCTCGCGGCTCTTCGAGATCATCCAGATCCTGCGTCTTGCGCGCCAGCCGGTGACGGCGGCCGAGATCGCGGCGCGGCTGGAGGTGACGGTGCGCTCGATCTACCGTGACATCGCCGCGCTCCAGTCGATGCGCGTGCCGGTGGAGGGCGAGCGCGGCATCGGCTATATCCTGCGGCCCGGCTTCGACCTGCCGCCGCTGATGTTTTCCATCGAGGAGACGGAGGCGGTGGTGCTGGCGCTGGCGCTTCTGGAGCGCACGGGCGATCAGGAACTGAAGGCGGCCGCCCGCCGGGTGGGCGAGAAGATCGCCGGCGCCGTGCCGCCGCCGCTGCGCCAGACCCTCTCGGCCAGGGCGCTCCATGCCTGGGGCGCCGCGCCACCCGCCCCTGAAGGCATCGACCTTGCCGCCGTGCGCCGGGCGATCCGCGACGAGGAAAAGCTGCGCATCGACTATCGCGACGAATATGGCCGCGCCAGCGAGCGCACCATCCGCCCCATCGCTCTCGTCTACTATTCGGAGACCGCCAATATCGTCGCCTGGTGCGAGATGCGCCAGGCGATCCGCAACTTCCGCGCCGACCGGGTGGAGGCCTATGCGGCGACGGGCAGCCATTTCCGCGGCGAAGGCGACAGGCTGCGCCAGATCTGGATCGCGGGATGGGCCGAGCGGGAGGCGGCAAGAGCCTAGAGCATGCTCTGACTTCTTTTGTTTTCATTTGTCTTTTCGGGAAAACCGGTTCCCACTTTTCCCTGACAAACTCTAGTCCGGCCAGGCCTCGCCGGGCCAATGGCGCGCCGTGTGGATGACACGGAGAACGAAGATCGTCTCCTGCTCACCGAGGGTGTCGATGCAATAGGCGAGGACATAGGGAAGCCCGCTCACCGACTTCTCGTAGGTCCCGGAAACGCGGCCGGGGCGACCGACCGCACGCTCACCGACAAGGAGAGCGGCAGCGCCGATCCGCTCGGCGACAGAACGGGCCGCCGCGACATCGTCCCGGGCAATGTGGCGAACCTGCTGCTTCATGTCTTCAAGGGCCGCGCGCGACCACTGGACGGGCCGTTTCACCGCGGCTCACGCTCGGCCCTATCGACGACCAGGGCGAGTTCGGCCATGGCCTCGTCGTGCGAAACGGTCCGCCCGCCTCGGACGTCTTCCAGCCCTTCGTTGATGCCCTCGACAATCGCGAGTTCCCGGGCGACATAAGCGGAAACCGCCTCGGCCGCGAGGAAGGAGCGGCTGCGACGCGTATCCGCCGCCAGCCGGTCGAGCTTTTCCTTAAGGTCCGCACTGACGCGGATCGTCATCGTCGTGCTGCTCATGTCCGTCACCTGTGTTGATTTGTGTACATCCTAGCACATCTCTCCCTCGGCTGACAGCGCAAACAAAAACCCCGACCGCTGCCGGCCGGGGTTCTAAAATGCAGTGCGCCGGAAGGCTTACTTCGTGGCGGCTTCGTAGCGCTCCAGGACGTAGTCCCAGTTGATCAGGCTATCGACGAAGGCTTCGAGGTACTTCGGGCGGGCGTTGCGGTAGTCGATGTAGTAGGAGTGTTCCCACACGTCGACGCCGAGGATCGGCTCCGCGCCGTGAACCAGCGGGTTTTCGCCGTTCGGGGTCTTGGAGATGGCGAGCTTGCCGTCCTTTACGGAGAGCCAGGCCCAGCCCGAACCGAACTGCGTGGTGCCGGCGGCGACGAAATCGGCCTTGAACTTGTCATAGCCGCCGAGGTCGCTGTCGATCGCCTTCTGCAGGGCGCCCGGCAGGCTCTTGCCGCCGCCGCCCTTCTTCATCCACTTCCAGAAATGGACGTGGTTGTAGTGCTGGCCGGCATTGTTGAAGAGACCCTGGTTGGTGCCGTAGGACTTCTTGACGATCTCCTCGAGGGAGAGGTTCGCAAGGCCTGCTTCCTCCGCCAGCTTGTTGCCGTTGTCGACATAGGCCTTGTGGTGCTTGTCGTGGTGATATTCGAGCGTTTCGCGCGACATGAAGGGCGCGAGCGCGTCGTAATCGTAGGGAAGCGGCGGAAGTTCAAAAGCCATGGTGGTGTCTCCTCTTTGTTTGCCGCAATTCCGGGTGCAAGGCGGTTTGGGCCTCCTTGCCGGCATTGCTCTGGCGACGGGATTTTATGAAGGAAATCCGTGAGCGGAACATAGGAGCGGCAACCGGAAGAGGCAACCGTCCGCCTTCCAAATTTTCCTGACATGCGACAAAATCCTTCCCGTTTCGCATGCCAGATCAAGGGCGACGGGAACCTGTTTCCCTCCGGGACGTTATGCCCGCCCCTGCCCATACGGAGCCCTTCATGCGCATCATCCCCCTTGCCGCCCTCGCCCTCTCGCTCGCCGCCCCCATGGCGCACGCCTCCTCGCCGGATGCCTGGGAGGAATTCCGCGCCGCCGTGGAAAAAAGCTGCCTTGCCAGCCTGCCGGAAGCGCTTGGCACGCCCACGGTCTTCGTCGAGCCGACGGGCTCGGAAAGTTTCGGCATCGCCGCCGTCGAGGGGCTTTCGCCGGAATCGAAAAGCCAGATCACCTATGTCTGCATCTACGACAAGCAGAAGAAGACCGTCGAGGTCTCGCCGCCCATCGCCGCCGACCTCCTGCATGTGGTGCGCGAGAGCGAACGCGAGGCGGCCGCCAAGCAGCGCGCAGAGACGGGCGACAACACGACGCAGGACGCCGCGGGGCAGGAATAGGCCGGAGCCTCTGCCTTTGCTGGCCTAGGCTCAGGACCTATTAATTTGGAATAAGTTGTGATTCATGGCCTCTGTCAGGAGGCTGTTATGAGTGATTTGTTTTTGCTGAGCGAACAGCAGATGGCGCGGATCGCGCCGTATTTTCCTT
>NZ_JBBEYH010000028.1:0-73189 GCF_050172695.1 Shinella sp. G-2
TCGGACGAGATATTCGCCGGTCGTAAGACGGGTGTCTGCCATGTTTTATCGCCTTTGTACGCCCGGAAGGACGCAAAGCATTTCGAAGAGAAGGTTCGCCGCCGTGATCGCCGTGTTACCGGACGGATCGTAGGGCGGGGAGACTTCGACGAGGTCGCAGCCGACGAGGTTGAGGCCCCAGCAGCCGCGGATGATTTCCAGCGCCTGGATCGTGTTGAGGCCGGCGATCTCGGGTGTGCCGGTGCCGGGCGCGATCGACGGGTCGAGGCTGTCGATGTCGAAGGAGAGGTAGACCGGACGGTCGCCCATCTGCGCGCGGACCTCTTCCATCAGCGGCGTCAGCGACTTGTGCCAGCACTCTTCCACCTGCACGACGCGGAAGCCCTGCTCGCGCGGCCAGTCGAAATCGTCGGCGGCATAGCCGGTGCCGCGCACGCCGATCTGGATGCAGCGGTTGGTGTCGAGCACACCGGCCTCCACAGCGCGGCGGAAGGGCGTGCCGTGGGCGATCGGCTCACCAAACATGTGCTCGTTGATATCGGCATGGGCGTCGACATGGATCAGGCCGACGGGGCCGTACTTTTCGGCCATGGCGCGCAGGATCGGGTAGGACAGCGTGTGGTCGCCGCCGAGCGTCAGCGGCTTGCAGCCGTTCTTGATGATGTCGCGATAGGCGTCGGTGATGATATCGACGCATTTCGGCAGGTTGAACGTGTCGATGGCGACGTCGCCGATATCGGCCACCTGCATGCTGTCGAAAGGGGCTGCCCGGGTCGCCATATTATAAGGGCGGATCATGCAGCTTTCGGTGCGAATCTGGCGCGGCCCGAAGCGCGTGCCCGGCCGGTTCGAGGTGCCGATATCCATGGGAATGCCGACAAAGCAGGCATCGAGCCCGTCCGTGGTCGGCTGCGTCGGCAGGCGCATCATGGTGGCCGGGCCGCCGAAGCGGGGCATTTCGTTACCGCCGAGCGGCTGATTGAAGGTTCTGGTCGTCATCTGTTTTCCTCCGGCGGGGCGCTGTTTCACGTCTTTTGCCCCATCCTGAATGACACTCTAAGAGACTTGCCCGAGCGGCTGGAATACCCCTTTTCGATTATTCTTCCGCACGGGGCAGGATGAGGCAGGGGACCGGCGCGTTGTGCACGATCTTGCGGGCATTCGAGCCGAGAAAGACGCGCATCAGCGGCCCGAGCTTGCTGGAGCCGAGCACGAGGATCTCCCCTTCTTCCCACGCGAGCGACTCGAAGGCAGCTTTCCAGGTCGGTCCGTCGGCGATCTCGGCGGAGAGCCCTGCCTGTCCCGCAAGCAGGGTCGACTGCGCATCGCGCGCCTGCTCGCGCAGCACGTTGGAAACGAACTGCTCGGCGTCGTAGCCGGCGCCCGTCGGATACATCTGCTTGTCGCGCACCACGAAGGTCACGAGCCGCAGCGGCACCGAATATTCCGTCGCGAGGGCCGCGCTGCGAGCAACGATGCCGGGGGCGGAGGACGAACCGGAATAGGCGGCGCTGAGCCGGCGCACCCGGGTCTCGGGGCCGGGCGCATAGCCGTGCGGCGCCACGACGATGGGCAGATGCGCCGAGCGCAGCAGTTCCGTCGTCACGCCGCCCTCGCCGAAGCGACCGAGCGGAGCTTCGCGCGCCGAGCCGAGCACGAGGCAATCGGCGCCGAGATCGGAGGCGGCCTTGATCAGGCCCTCGCGGGCGGAAGATGCGGAGATGGCCAGGAATTCGGCCGTCACGTCGGCAGGCAGCAGGGCTTTCGCTTCGGCCTGCGCGGCGGCGGTGTGGCGGGCAAGGAAGCTGCCATATTCGCCGTCGACGCGCGCCGGCGAGGGGTGGCCCCAGGTATCGGGCGTCACCGTGCAGGCGACGAGCGAGGCCTTGCAGGAGCGGGCGAGCACGGCGCCGAGCGCCAGTGCCTCCTGCCCGCCCTGGTCGGCGGAAAGTCCGACCAGGATCTTCATTCTGCCGCCTCGCCAAGGCCGGCCGGCTTTTCAAGCCGCGAGTTGCGCGCGGAGTAGCCGAAGTAGACGAGCGCGGCGATAGCGACCCAGACGCCGGTGATGGCATAGACCATCCAGCTTAGCTTGAAGATGAGATAGAGGCAGGCGGTGATGGACAGCACCGGCAGGACCGGGCCGAAGGGAACGCGGTAGCCGCGCGGCATGTCGGGCTGGGTATAGCGCAGGATCAGCACGCCGGCCGAAACGACGCTGAAGGCGGTGAGCGTGCCCATGCTCGTCAGGTCCCAGAGCAGGCCCGAAGGCACGAAGGCGGCGATCAGCGAGACGAAGATCGCGACGATGATCGTGCAGGCGACCGGCGTCATGCTGCGCGGATCGACCTTGTGGAAGATCGACGGCAAGAGGCCGTCGCGCGAGACGGCGAAGAGGATGCGCGACTGGCCGTAGAGCACGATCAGCGTGACCGAGAAGATGGAGATGACGGCGCCGCCGGCGAGCAGGTTTGCCGGCCAGGCCGCGCCCGTCAGGTTCTGCAGGATGGTGGCAAGGCCCGCTTCCTGTCCGTCGAATGCGCTCGCCGGCTGCACGCCGAGCGCCGCAAGCGCGACCAGCACGTAGAAGCCGGTGACGATGACGAGGGCGGAGATGATGGCGAGCGGCAGGTTGCGGCGCGGATTGATCACTTCTTCGCCCGCCGTCGAGACGGCGTCGAGACCGACGAAGGTGAAGAAGATCGAGGCCGCTGCGGCCTGCACGCCGCCAAAGCCGCTTTCGTTGAAGAAGGGCGTGAAATTGGCGCTGTTGAAGGCGCTGCCGGCGATGACGATGAAGAGCGTCAACACAGCGAGCTTGATCATCACCATGATGGCATTGGCGCGGGCCGATTCCTTCGCGCCGCGCAGGAGCAGGATGCAGCAGAGCGCGACGAGGATGACGGCCGGCAGGTTGATAAGGCCCGAGCCCTCCTGGAAGAAGGCCATGGCGAAGGGATGGTCGCCGTCGACGATGGTGATCGGTCCCTTGATCATCCAGCCCGGCAGCACGATGCCCGTAATGTTGAAGAGCAGCTTTTCGACATATTCGGCCCAGCCGACGGCGACGGCCGCGGCCGATATGCCGTATTCCAGCACGAGGCAGGCGGCGACGAAGAAGGCGATGCCCTCGCCGAGCGTCGCATAGGCATAGGAATAGGAGGAGCCGGAAACCGGGATCATCGAGCTCATCTCGGCATAGCAGAGGGCCGAGAGCCCCGCCGCCACCGCGGCGATGACGAAGGATATGACCACGGCAGGCCCTGCGACGGGCACCTGTTCGCTCAGCACGAAGAAGATACCCGTGCCGATGGTCGCACCGACGCCGAACATGATCAACTGGAACAGTGTGATCGAGCGGCCGAGATGGCCGTGTCCGTCGCCAGCGCCGGACGTGTCCGCCACGAGCGACGCGACAGGCTTCTTGCGCATGATCTGTTCGAGAATAGATGACGCCATCGTTCCCCCTCCGATGTCTCCTCACATGGATGAACTGTAGCGCCGGGCGCGGCAAAGGTGCTGCCGTATTTTCATCGTCTTCCGGCACTTGCTGCTGCCTGCGGCGTCCTTCGCGACAGTTTTTGTCGAAGGCGCCGGAGGGGTGCCGGGCTGGCGACGACCTCGCCCGAAGGTCAGCTTGACAGGCTCCGGGCAACAGTATCCATATGGATTCAGGCCGTATGGCCACCCTCATGGGGAGGACGCATGGCATGGTCCATGCAGCAGGGGGCGAATGAATGAAGGATGAAGACGGGTCGATCCGGCTCGATCAGATCGACTTGCGCATTCTGGCATGTCTTCAGGCCAATGCGCGCGTGACGAACCAGGAACTGGCCGATGCCGTGGGGCTTTCACCGAGCCCGTGCCTTCAGCGCGTGAAGCGGCTGGAAAAGGCCGGCGTTATCGACAGCTATCATGCCAGCATCGATCTTGCGAAGGTCTGCCGCCATGTCGACGTCATCGCCGCGGTGACGCTGAACAGCCATGGGCTCGAGGATTTCGATATTTTCGAGAAGATGGTCGAGGACATGCGCTACGTGGTGGAATGCACCAAGGTCAGCGGCCCGATCGACTATCTCGTGCGCTTCGTCTGCCCCGACATCGCCTCCTACCAGATGCTGTCGGACGAGCTTTTGCGGCTCGGCCCCAAGATCGGCAATCTCTCCAGCTATATCGTGCTGAAATCCAGCAAGCGCTACAGGGGCGTCGCCTTCGACGATCTGGTATCCCCGTCGCCGCGCAGCGTGCCGGCGCGATCCGCTCCCCGCGCAGGCAAATAGGTCATCGAGAATTGGAAATCATGTCAGGCCCTCTTTCCGACGCCATCTCCATGCCGGTTTCCGCCGGCCGCCGGGACAATACCCGTTTCATGATATCGGGCGTGCAGATGTCCGTGCCGATCTCCGGCCGCAACATTCCGGCCATGACGATCCAGGTCGAGAAGACCATGGCGCTCTATCCGGGCACAGACATGATCGTCTTTTCCGAGCTTGCCATGCATGGCCCGCTGCATGCCTGCGCGGCGGAAGATCCGGCCGTGGACGAGGCCGTGTTCCAGGCGCTTGCGGCCAAGCATCGTGTCTGGATCATTCCCGGCAGCTACTTCGTGCATCGGGAGGGGCGGACCTACAACCACTCCATCGTCATCAATCCGGATGGCGAGATCGTCGGCCGCTACGACAAGATGTTCCCCTTCATGCCTTTCGAGGCGGGGGTGACGGGCGGCACCGACTTCCTGATCTTCGACGTGCCCGATGTCGGGCGCTTCGGCCTCTCCATCTGCTACGACATCTGGTTCCCGGAGACGACGCGCACGCTGACCTCCGCCGGTGTCGAGGTGCTGCTGCACCCCGTCCTCACCGGCACGACGGACCGCAAGGCCGAGCTTGCCATCGTGCCGGCGACGGCGGTGATGTTCTCCTGCTACGTCATCGACGTGAACGGGCTCGATGCCGGTGGCGTCGGCCGCTCACTCGTCGCCGACCCGACCGGCAATGTCGTGCACCAGTGCGGCCAGGTCGCGGAAATCTTCCCGATCAATATCGACCTCGGCCTCGTGCGGCAGGTTCGCGCGGAAGGCGCCAATGGCCTCGGCCAGGTGCTGAAATCGTTCCGCGACCGCAACGTCGCCTTCTCGACCTATGACAATGGCGGTGCGTCGGCCTATCTCGACAGCCTCGGGCCGCTGGTGCCGATGCCGAAGCGCCGGTAGTTCGCCCGAAGCGCGTCAGGTCCAGGCGTAGCGCACGATGTGAAAGAACACGGGCGCGGCGAAGACGAGGCTGTCGGCCCGGTCGAGCATGCCGCCATGACCCTCGATCATATGGCCCCAGTCCTTCACGCCGCGGTCGCGCTTGATGGCGGAAGCGACGAGGCCGCCGAAGAAGCCCATGATGCAGGCAAGGCCCGCCAGCACGCCGGCTTCGAGCGGCGAGAACGGCGTAAGCCAGGAAAGCCCCGCTCCCATCAGCGAAGCGCTGACGATGCCGCCGATCAGGCCCTCCCAGGTCTTGGAGGGCGAAATGGTCGGCGCGACCTTGTGGCGGCCGAAAAGCTTGCCGAAGATATATTGCAGGACGTCGCTGCCCTGCACGGTGGCGATGAGGAAGGCGATGAGCAGAAGGCCCCGCCCCTCATTGCCCGGTATGGGCAGGGTCACCAGCGCTGGCACATGGCTGATGCAGTAGACCGACAGCATGATGCCCCATTGCTGCTCGCTGACCCGCTCGAGAAAACGGGACGTATCGCCCCGGATCGCCGTCAAGGCCGGCATGGCAAGGAAGCAGTAGACGGGGATGAAGATCGAGTAGAGCCCGTACCAGTCGATCCAGATCAGGTAATACTGCACCGGGATGATGATCAGGAACATGCCGAGCAGCGTCCAGCGGTCGGCACGGCGCGTGTTGGTGAGCGTTACATATTCGCGCAGCGCTGCGAAGGAGACGAAGGCGAACAGCAGGATGACGCCGCCCTTGCCGAAGAGGAAGGCGAGGCTGATGCCCGCGACCATGATCCACCACGCCTTGATGCGGGCATTGAGGTTTTCCAGCGTCGCCGGCAGCGGTTTGGCGCTGCGCCAGGACAGCACGCCGGCAACGAGGCTTGCCGTGACGAGCACGGCGACGAGGCCGAGAAAGAGACGGGTCGTATCGTCGCTCATCCGGAGATTCCATCCTTTTGGGGCGCAAGCGAGAGAAGGGCGTTTCGGGCGCGGTCGAGAAAGACCTTGCGGTCCTCCCCCTCGCCGAGCGTGACGGGCGCGCCGAACACGACGCGGCAGAGCAGCGGCACGGGCAGAACCGCGCCCTTGGGCAACACGCGCGACATGTTTTCGATCCAGCAGGGCACGAGCTCCACGTCCGGCCGGGCGGCGGCGAGATTGTAGAGGCCGGAGCGGAAGCGTAGCAGCGGCTCCTCCGTCATGTTGCGCGTGCCCTCGGGAAAGAAGATCAGCGATTGGCGGGCATCGAGCGCGGCGAGCATGATCTGCAGGGGATCGGCGGTGCGCTCCACCCAGTTGCGCTCGACCAGCACGGTGCGCAGCAGGGTCCCGGCAATGAAACGGCGAACGGGGCCGGCATTCCAGTAGTCCGCCCCCGCGACGGCGGCCGTGCGACCGCGCTCGGTGGGGTGCAGGCAGGTCGAGACGAGGATGAAATCGCCATGGCTGGCATGGTTGGCGAAGTAGATGCGCTGCCGGCCGTTGGGCGCCGTGCCGGCCCAGATCGGCCGGACGCCGGTGACGGCGCGGGCAAGGCCGGCGAGAACGGCGCCGGATGTCGCCTGCAGCAGGGATTTTCCGACCCCCGTCATACACCGCCCCCATTGGCCGCGTCGAGCAGCAGAATGGCGTAGAGCGCGATGCCGATCACAAGCGAAAACCGCTGCAGGCGGAGAAGACGGCGGCATCCGGCGAGACGTTCCGCCAGGGGAGCGGTCCGCCCGTCGCGCGTGCGAAGGCCCATGCGGGCAAGCACGTCGTCGATGGCGGCAAGGCCTGCTTCTTCCGTGTCATGCGAGGCCGCGAGCCGGAACAGCGCGGCGTCGAACAGCAGATGCACCGAGAAAGCGAGCGGCAGGAGGCAGAAGGAAAGCAGCAGCCACCAGGCGAGCGGTCCGGTAAAGCCATGTGCGCCGGCCGTGGGCGGCGCGGCGGCGAGGATGGCGAGCGCGATGCCGCCACCGATGAGACTGTTTCGCCGCAGGCTGCGGGCGGCGTTGTCCGCGGAGAGACCCGTCATCGCGCGGCCTCCTCGATCGCGGCATAGGCCTCGAAGGGCAGATGCACCGACCGCCCGGCTGCCTTGATCTGGGCTTCGGCGGCGACCGCATTTTCGGCGAACCCCGCCCGCATCAGATAGCTGGCCGCGACGAGGGCGCTGCGCTGGAATCCGAGCGCGCAGCAGATCAGCACCGGCCCGTGGCGGCGGGCCTCTTCCACTGCATGAACGGCTTCCCGAAGACGCGGGGCCGGCACAGGGAGCAGGTCCATGGACGGAAAGGCGCGCCAGGCGAGCCCCGGCACGGCGAGCCCCGGCAGTTCCGCGCTCATGTCGATGATGGCGGCGTAGGTCGCAAGCTCGCCCGGCGACGGCATGCGGCCGAGGAAGACACCGTCCGCGATCTCCGCCGCTGCCGGCAGCCGGCGCGTCCACCAGCGCAGGTTCGCGCGCGCGCCGAGGCGATAGGGCAGCAGCAGCCAGCGGCTTGCCAGACTGATGCGGCCGTCCGTCCTCTTCTGGAAGACGCCGGGCCCCGCCCCTGCATAGCCGAGCGCGACGATGGCGAGCGCAAGCGCCGGCCAGAGGAGGGTGAGGCCCGCGCCGGAGGCGCGCGTCTCCAGGATGCAGAGGACGAGGAGGCCGCCTGCACCTGCCGCATAATAGGCGGCCAGTCGTCGTGCCCGCGCGTCATTCGTCAGGCGGAAACCGGCGAGCGGCACGACGCCGCTTGCCGGAAACAGCCAGAGGGCAAAAAAGCCCAGCAGAGCACCGGTCGGGATGTCGATGGCGTGGTGCTGCCAGGTCGTCAGCACCGAGAGGCCGATCAGCAGGCTCCAGCCATGCCAGAGCATGCGTGTCTTTCCGGCCAGCCGGCCGCGCCAGTGGTCCCAGATGATCACGAGGAGGGCGATGTGCAGCGAGGGCGCCTGGTTGAACGGCTTGTCGAAACCGCCGAGCACGTCGAACAGGAAGCCCGGCAGGCCGTCCGTGTCCGGCCGCAGGAAAATCGCCTGAAGGGGGAAGGCGATGAAGCAGGCGACGGCAATGATCTGCGCCGTGAGGTAGCGTCGCGCCAGGCGGCCGACGGCCGCGGGCGTCTCGTTGACGAAGAGCGAGAGCGCATAGAAGGCATTGATCGACCAATAGGGCACGATCGTCCAGGCAAGGAAAGGGATGTGCCTCTCCCAGCCGAAGGCAAGGTTCGGCACGTTGCTGCGCAGCGATGCCAGCCAGTTGGCCGTGCCGTAGGTAAGGTAGAAGAACGGTGCCAGCACGGCGAGCCAGAGCGCCGCCGCACGAAGAGCGGCGCGGCGGTCGGTTGCCAGAACCGGTGCAATCCCCTCCCCCATGGTTTCCTCAGATGCGCTCGGCCAGCGACACGGTGAAAATCCCCCATTTGTCGATGCGTTGCTCGATCTTGCGGAAGCCTGCGGCCGCGACGAGCTGGTCCATTTCCTGTTGGGTGCGCCGGCGCATGATCCAGGCTTCGCCGCCCCGGTGCGAGGTGAGCGCCCGGGCGATCATTTCGAGTTGCGGGTGCCAGGGCTGTCCGGTGTAGAGAAGCAGGGACCCGGGTTCCAGCGCCTGTGCAAGGCCGGCGAGCGAAGCCTCGATCTGGGCATTGTCAGGGAAAAGCTCGTAGAGGCCGGAGACGATGGCGAGGGTCGGCTTCGGATCCGTCGCCGCCAGCCCCGCCGTATCGAAGGCGTCGGCCCGATGGAAGGAAGCACTCTCCTGAAGGCCCCGCTCGGCGATCAGCGCGGTGCCCTTCTCCACGTTGATCGGCGAATAGTCCTGCAGACGGATGCTCTCGGGTTTCGCTTCCGACGCCGTCACTGCGTCGAGCACGTAGCGCCCGTGTCCGGCGGCGATGTCGAGGACGCGCAGCGGCTTGCCCTCCTCCTTGAGACGGGACAGCGCCTTGCCGATCAACTCTTCCAGATGGACCTTGCGCTGGCGAATGCCGCGCCAGCCGATGGCTTCGAGAAACTGCCGGTCGATCAGCCGTCCGCCCGGTCCAAGGCCACGGGGCTCGTTCTCATAGACATAATCGAGTGTCGAGCCGGAATCGAAGCCGGTCCGGACACCCGTCCTGATGCCCTCGGAAAACAGTCCGCCGAAGCGGATCGAGGCGCGCGTCAAGGCCCAGTAGAGGCCGCGCGGGGACAGGAGCGGCAGCGGGCTTGCCAGCCTGTCGGCCTCGTCGCGCGTGTAGCCGGACCGATGGGCCTGGCGCACGTCCGCCGCCACCGGCGGTTCGGCGAAACGCGCAAGGAGGAAGGTGCGCACCTTCTCCAGCGCCTTTGCCCGGTCCCGCTCGCCGAGCGTATCGTGGTAGAAGCCGGGCAGGACATGCCGCTCCTTGATCGTGCTGCCGAGGTTTTCGAAGAAGCGGTGCTGCGGGGCATGGCGCACGACGAAGTCGCTGCCGGAAACAAGCAGCTGTGTCGGAACGGTCATGGCGCGGGCGTCCGCCACCACCCGGTCGGCGGCCTCGTAGAGTTCCAGCAGGATGTTCGAGGCGATGGGCCGGGTGATCAGCGGATCGGCCTCGAAAGAGGCGATGCGCGCAGGATCATGCGTCAGGAAGCGCGCCTTGACGTAGGAGTTGACGAAGAACGTACCTTTCAGTTTCTGCCAGAGTGCGATGCCCTCCTTGGCGAAGGGCACGTAGAGCTTGACGTCGAAGGCCGGAGAGGCGAGCACCAGCGCACGGATATCCGGCGCATAGTCATGCACCCAGGTCGCGGCCAGCACGGCCCCGACGCTCTGGGCGACAACGGCGACCTGGCTCATCTCGAAGCCGCCGGTCTCGCGGATATGGCGCACGAAGCAGTCAAGATCGCGTACCGTATGGGCAAAAGATGGCGAATGGCCGCGTTCGCCCGGCGAGCGGCCATGGCCGCGCGCATCCCAGGCATAGAAGGCGAAATCGTCGAGGCCCAGTTCTTCGGCGATATGGGCGACGCGGCCGCTATGCTCGTGGCCGCGGTGCAGCAGCACGACGGCCCCCTTCGCAACGCCCGACCGGGCAGGCCAGTAGCGGTAGAACAAGTCCACGCCGTCATGGCTCGCGAATGCCTTTTCCATCATGCCGTCATTCCTTCCCGCAAACATCGTTCTCCCCTATACGGATGAGACCGTGCATTCGCAGTTGATTTCCCGTCGATTGCGCTTTCATTTCAATCAGAGCAATCGAGCGGATTCGCGCTTCCATGTCGATCTACAAACTGAAATCTTCCTTCCAGACCCTGTTGCGCCCTCTGGTGGAGCGGCTTGCGCGCATGGGGCTCACGGCCAATCAGGTCACGATGGTTGCTGCCATCGTATCGGTCGGCATCGGCGCTCTTCTGGTCGCCCGCCCGGAGCCTGCGCTCTTTGCGCTGGTGCCGGTCTGGATGTTCCTGCGCATGGCGTTCAATGCGGTCGACGGCATGCTTGCCCGCGAACACGGGCAGAAAAGCGCGCTCGGCGGCTATCTCAACGAAATCACCGATGTCGTTTCCGACGCGGCACTCTATGTGCCCTTCGCGCTCATCGCGCCGTTCAATCTGCCCTGGCTTGCCGCCATCGTGTTTCTCGCCACGCTGACGGAGTTTGCCGGCGTGCTTGGCGCCGTCCACGGCAACGGCCGGAACTACGAGGGGCCGATGGGCAAGAGCGACCGGGCGCTGCTCTTCGGTGCGCTCGGCGCGCTGGTCGCCGGCTTCGGCACGCTGCCCGCCTGGACCTGGCATATCCAGCCGATGGCCTGCGTGCTGCTCGCCTGGACCGTCGTCAACCGCATCCGGGCGGGCCTTGCCGCAGCCTGATCAGCGTTTTCCGAAACGTTGCGGCGTTCGCCGGCCCGTCACCTGTTCCCAATGTTCGTCCGCGCGCCGCTCGAAGGTGGCAGCCTCGCGGGCGTCGCTCTGGTAGAAGGCGCCGCGCGGAACGTCCGGTGCATAGACCTGATCGCTCCAGCCGCGTCCGTCGTCGTGCGGAAAGGCATAGCCGACATGGCCCAGCGCGGCCGCGCCTTTGTAATGCGCATCGCGCAGATGCATCGGCACGGCGGAAGGCGCTTCGCTGGCCACATGGGCGAGCGCCAGCGAGATGCCGCGGCAGGCCGCGTTGGATTTCGGGGCGCGGGCGACATGCAGGGCGGCGTGGGCAAGCACGATCTGCGCTTCGGGATAACCGATCTTCTCCACCGCATGCAGCGCCGCGACGGCCGTCTGCAATGCGGTGTTGTCGGCAAGGCCGACATCCTCCGAGGCATGGATCATGATGCGGCGGGCGATGTAGCGCGGGTCTTCTCCGCCATGGACGAGCCGCGCCAGCCAGTAGAGCGTCGCGTCGGGATCGGAGCCACGCATGGACTTCACGAAGGCGGAGACCACGTCGTAATGCGCATCGCCCGACCGGTCGTGGTTGACGGGCGCGGCGGCATAGGCCTCCTCGACCATCGCCTCGGTGATGGTGACGGTCTTGCCCGGCGCATGGCCGACGGCAAGGCTTTCCAGCACGGTCAGGGCGCGGCGCGCGTCGCCGCCGGACCGGCCGGCAATGCGGCGAAGCTGCTCCGGTTCCAGCCGCACCGCGATGCCCTGCGCCGCAAGATGGGCAAGGCCGCGCCGCACCACTTCCTCCATCTCCTCCAGTGTCAGCGGTTCCAGCTTGAGGATCGTCGAGCGCGAGATGAGAGCAGGCGTCAGCGTGTGATAGGGATTGCCCGTCGTCGCGCCGATGAAGTCGGCGACGCCCTCCTCGCAGAGCGCCAGCAGGTGGTCCTGCTGCGTGGCGCTGAAGCGGTGTACCTCGTCGGCGAAAAGCAGGGTCGGGCGCATGCGCGCCTCGTCGGCGATCTTCCTGATATCGGC
Organism: Shinella sp. G-2; assembly: GCF_050172695.1. NCBI lineage: Bacteria > Pseudomonadati > Pseudomonadota > Alphaproteobacteria > Hyphomicrobiales > Rhizobiaceae > Shinella > Shinella sp. G-2. The sequence goes on from NZ_JBBEYH010000028.1 coordinate 12,086, forward strand.
GACATTGTTGTGCGCGGCGTGCAGCGGGCGGAAGTTCTTGCCGAGCATGTTGCCGATGGCGCGGGCGATCGACGTCTTGCCGAGGCCCGGTGGGCCATAGAGGATGATGCTGCCGAGCCGGCCGGCGGCGATGCGCCGGCGCAGCATCGTGCCTTCGCCGATCACCTTCTCCTGACCGATCACGTCGTCCAGCGTCGCCGGGCGCAGTTCCGCCGCCAACGGCATCGAGCCGGTGCGCGGCGCGGCGTCGAAAAGATCGCTCATGGGGACCCCCGTCGAAAGGCTTTTCCATTTCGTCCGGGCAAAAGAACCCGCCTGCCCGGCCGGATGACGTTCGTCTACCGGCCGAAGCGGGGCGGGTCAAAGGCAATCTCGCCTCAGTGCAGGCCGAAGAGCTTCAAAAGCTCCTCGCGATGACGCACGAAATCGGGTGAACTGCGATCGCGCGGACGTGGCAGATCGATGTCGATCAGCCGCGGCGCGGCGGTCTTTTCGCGCGGCAGGATGAGGATGCGGTCGGCAAGGTAGATCGCCTCCTCCAGATCATGGGTGACGAGGATTGTGGTCACGTCCTCGTCGCGCCAGATGCGCGTCAGTTCCTGCTGCATGCCGATCTTCGTCATGGCGTCGAGCGCGCCGAGCGGTTCGTCCAGCAGAAGGATTTCCGGCTGGACGGCGAGCGCCCGGGCGATGCCGACGCGCTGGGCCATGCCGCCCGAGAGCTGGCGCGGATAGGCGTTCTCGAAAGCCTGCAGGCCGACGAGCTGCACGTAGCGGCGCGCGCGGTTGCGTGCTTCCGCGCGGCTGACGCCGCGGGTGTCGAGGCCGAAGGCGACATTGTCGATCACGGTCAGCCAGGGCAGGAGGCGCGGTTCCTGGAAGATGACGGCGCGTTCGGTGCCGACGCCCTCGACCGTCTTGCCGTCGATGAGCACCTCGCCGCCATCGGCATTTTCCAGCCCGGCGAGAATGCGCAGCAGCGTCGTCTTGCCCGAGCCGCTCGCGCCGACGATGGCGAGGCTCTCGCCGGAGCGGATCGTGAGGTTGATGTCCTTCAGCACCGGCAGCGGCCGGCCATTGAGGGGAAAGGATTTGGAGAGGTGACGAACCGTCACCTCTCCGCGCGGCGTTTCGGGGGAAAGGCTCATAGCGGACCTCAGTTCGTCGCGGTTTCAGGCGAGTAGAGCACGTCCTTGGCGGCGAGCTGGCCTTCCTTCAGCTTGCCCTCGCGCACCAGGACGTCGATCCAGAACTGCACGTCCCGTTCGACCGGCAGACCGCCGGCACGAACGCCGTAGCCTCGGAAATACTGGGCGATGTCGGGATTTTCCCCTCGCTCCTTCAGGGCTTTGGCGAAGATCTCGCGGGTTTCCGCCGGATGCTCGCGAGCATAGTCGAGCGCGCGGGCGGACTGTTCCACGAAGGTCTTGGCCGCGTCCGGATGCGCCTTCACGAAGTCGCGGCGCAGCACCACGAAGCCGCCGGCGATTTCACCGAGCACCTCGGTATCGCCGAAGATGGCGCGCAGGCCACCGTTCTTCTTCGCAGCACCCTCGAAGGTCGTCTGCCAATAGCCGAACGCCGAGATGTCGACCTGGCCGGAGCGCAGGACCTGCTCGAGCTGCGGACCCGGCACGACGACCTGATTGGCCGCGTCTGTCGGCAGGCCGGCGGCGTGCAGCGCCTCGCGGATCGTATAGTCGAGATGGGCGCCGAGCGTGTTCACCGCAATGCTCTTGCCGGCGATGTCCTTGATATTCTTGATCGGACTGTCTTCCAGCACGTAGAAGATCGACTGCACCTCCTTGTTGATGCCGTTCGACGGATAGGCGGCGACGAAGTCGTTGCCGCTGACGATGGAGTTGAGCACGGCGGCCGTCGCCGCGCTGCCGAGTTCCACGTCGCCGGAGGCGAGCGCGATCAGCGACGCCGGTCCGCCGCCGGCGTAACCGACGTTTTCGATGCTGATGCCGGTTCCCTCGAAGTAGCCGAGTTCGGCGGCCAGTTCATGGGCCGAAAGGCCGCCCTGGCTGGCGAGGTAGCGGAACGTGACGTCTTCCGCTGCCGCGGTGCCGGCAAGGCCGAGGAAGAGGGTGGCGGAGAGAAGAAGTTTTCTGGAATGGAAGGTCATGACAGGGATCCTTTGAGAAAGAGGGGCAGGCGTCAGGCGTTCGGCTGCGACCAGCGGCAGAGTTTGCGCTGAAGAAGGACGAGCACGGCATTGGCGGCAAGGCCGAGCAGCGCCAGCAGCAGAATTGCCGCGAACATCAGCGGGATCTGGAAGTTGTACTGGGCATTCATCACCTGGAAGCCGACGCCCTTGTTCGCGCCGATCATCTCCGCCGCGATCAGCAACAGGAGGGCGGTCGTGGCGGAAAGGCGCAGGCCCACGAAGATGGCGGGCACCGCTGCCGGCAGCACCACGCGGCGGAAGACCGTGAGGCGGCTCGCGCCGTAGGTGCGCGCCATCTCGATCAGCTTCGTATCCACTTCCTTCACGCCGCCGATTGTGGCGAGCAGGATGGGGAAGAGCGTCGCCCAGAAGATGACGAAGACCTTGGATGTTTCGCCCAGTCCGAGCAGCAGGATGAAGACCGGATAGAGCGCGAGTGCGGAGGTCTGGCGGAAGAACTGCAGCAGCGGATCGAGCGCCTGCTCGACGATGCGTGCCTGTCCCATGACGAGGCCAAGAGGAATGCCGATGGCGACGGCGGCCAGGAAGGCGATGCCGGAGCGCTGCAGGCTGATCGCGATGTCGTCGACCAGCGCGCCGCTGGACAGGCTGTCCCAGAGCGCGGCGACGATCACGTCGAGCGGCGGAAAGACGGCAGGATTGACCCAGCCTCGCGTGCTCGAAATCTGCCAGAGGGCGAGGAAGGCCAGAACCAGGCCGTAGCGGGCAAAGAAGGGCGAGAGAAAGGCACTCACCTGCCCGAGGGCAGAGGGTGCGGCCCGCTGACGCGTGGCAAGGCGGAAGTCCGCGCCGAGCGTGGAGTTCAGGTTTTCAAGCGACATTCCAGCCTCCTATTCTGCGGCCTGAGACGTGGCACGCGCGCCAGCCCAGCGGTTGATCGGGAAAGGCAGGCCAAGGTTTTCGCGCAGCGTGGTGCCCTCATAGGCGGTGCGGAACAGGCCCCGGCGCTGAAGTTCGGGAATGACAAGGTCGACGAAATCGTCGAGCGCGGTCGGCAGCCACGGCGGCAGGATGTTGAAGCCGTCGGCGGCCTCGTTCTCGAACCACTCCTGCAGGGTATCGACGATCGTTTCCGGCGTGCCGACGATGGTGAAGTGGCCACGGGCCGTCGCCACCCACTGGTAGAGCTGGCGGATCGAGAAATTGTTCTCGTCGGCGATCTGGCGGATCAGCGCCTGGCGGCTCTTCATGCCTTCGGTCGGCGGCGCGGGCGGCAGCGGGCCGTCGATATCGTACCCCTTGAGATCCAGCGTGCCACCGGTAAGGCCGTTGAGCAGGCCGACGCCGTCTTCCTCCAGGATGAGCGCGGTAAGGCGCTCGTATTTCTCCTGCGCTTCCGCCTGCGTACGGCCGACGAAGGGGGCGACGCCCGGCATGACGAGGATATGGTCCGGGTTTCGACCAAGGCCCCGGGCGCGCGCCTTGATGTCGCGATAGAATTCCTGGGCGGTATCGAGGTGTTGATGGGCTGTGAAGATCACCTCGGCCGTGGCCGCGGCGAGCCCGCGCCCGTCATCCGACTGGCCAGCCTGCACGATGACCGGGTGGCCCTGCGGGGAACGGGGCACGTTGAGCGGTCCGCGCACCTGGAAATGTTCGCCGCGATGCTCGCTCTCGTGCAGCTTTGCCGGATCGTAGAAGGTGCCGCTTTCCTTGTCGCGGAGGAACGCGTCGTCCTCGAAGCTGTCCCACAGCGCCTTGACCACCTCGACATGCTCGGCGGCGCGGCGATAGCGCGCTGCGTGGGGCAGTTGTGTGTCGCGGTTGAAGTTCTGCGCGGTCGGATCGCCCGTGGTGGTGACGACGTTCCAGCCAGCGCGCCCGCCCGAGAGAAGGTCCAGCGAAGCGAACTTGCGCGCCGTGTTGTAGGGCTCCTCGTAGGTCGTGGAGGCAGTGGCGATGAAGCCGAGATTCTTGGTGAAAGGCGCGAGCGCGGAGAAGAGCGTCACCGGCTCGAAACCCGCCACGCGGGCATTGCCGCCTTCCCGCGCGCCACCGAAGCCGACGGCGAGATTGTCCGCGAGGAAATAGGCATCGAAGAGGCCGCGTTCGGCGGTCTGGGCGAGTTGCCTGTGGAAGTCGAAGCTGGTCGCGCCGTCCACCGGCTGGTCCGGGTGGCGCCATGCGGCGATATGCTGGCCGCCGCCGGGAAGGAATGCGCCAAGCCTGATCTTGCGTGTCATGTCGGTTCCTTTTGGTTCATGGGAGGGCCTTGTCGAAAGCCGCAGTTTTCCGATCCCGCGCGCGGCGGGTTGTGGTTTTGCAATGCGCTGATGGGCTAGGTCAGCCGACGGTGTGGTAGCGGCCGTCCTGATAGAGCAGCGAGCGGCCGGCGCCGATGCGGATCGCCAATACCTTGCCGATGACGATCACGTGGCTGTGCCGCTCGATGGCTTCCTCGACGGTACAATCGATGGCGGCGGCGGCATCGACCAACAAAGGCGCGCCGGTGACGGCCGTGGTCCATTCTGCGCCGCGATAACGATCCGGCCCGCGCAGGCCGCCGCGCCCGGCGAACTGGTTGGCAAGCGTCTCATGTCCGGGGCCGGCGATGTTGACGGCGAAGTGCCCGAAGCGCTCGACGACCGGCCATGTGGAGGATGTGCGGTTGAGGGCGACGAGCATGCGTGCCGGCTCGACGGATAGCGCCGTTGCCGAGGTGACGGTGGCGCCGGTGCGGGTCTCCCCCTCCCCCGCCGTGATGATGCTGACCCCGCCGCCGAGCGTGCGCAGTGCCGCCTTCAGGCTGTCGGCATCGGCCGGGTGATCGAAGAGCGCCGTGTTGTGGCGATTGAAATGGGTGTTTTCGACATGGGCATTCATCGTTTCCGCTCCGCTGGAAACCCCTGATGCTCATAGGGATAACAAGCAAAATCCGGCGGCGGCAGGCACGACTTTCTTAAATTGACTATTTTTATAGAAAATATGAATATCGGTCCTGTGGAGGAAGGGAACGCCGCGGAAACCGCGGCGTTCTTAAGCTCAGACGGCTTTGCGCCGGGCCGCCATGGCGGTCACTTCCACCTTCATGCCGGGATCGGCAAGAGCCGCGACCCCGACGGCGCAGCGCACCGGATAGGGCTTCTTGAAGTAGGCGCAATAGATCTCGTTGAAGACCGGGCGCTCGGCCATGTCGGTGAGGTAGATCGTCAGATGGATCACGTCGGCAAGGCTGCTGCCGGCCTTTTCCAGCGACGTCTTTAGGCTTTCCAGCGTCGCGATGCTTTGCGTGCGGATGTCGCCGGTCTCCAGCGAGCCGTCGGCCTTGAGCGGGATATGCGTCGTCATCAGAAGATTGCCGAGGCCGGCGACGTCGGAGGAAATCTCGCTCTCGTCCGTGTCCTCGATGAAAAAGGGTGCGTTGTCAGCCATCGCCGATTCTCCGTGGGGTATTGCCGGCCGCATGGCCGGTTTTGCGTTTCGCCTTCAAGCCTTCACCAGACCGTGCCGCGCGCGGCGACGTCCTCGACGCGGGTAACGAGGCCGTTGCGGTGGAAGACCATGCGGTCGAAGAGGTTGCTGACGACGCAGGTATGGTTCGGCACGATCCGCACCACGCTGCCGATCGACGGAAAGGCGTCCCGGCAGGCCGCGATGTCGACCACGGCATGCTCCTCCGAGAGCGATATGATGCGGGCGCCCTCGAAGCCTTCGATCTCGCCGAAATCGCTGAAGCCGAGCAGGTCCGAGGTCAGCGCCTTGGAGCCGGCGTCGAGCACGGCGCGATCCGCCGACGGGCGCGAGACAACCGTGGCGAGGACATGCATGGCAAGGTCCGCGTGCGTGCATTCGCCGGCGCGCACCATGCTGCGGTCGTTATAGACATAGGTGCCGGCACGGTGTTCCGTGGCCGAGGGCACGAGATGCGCCTTGTAGAGATCCGGCGAGCCGCCGCTGGAGCGCACCGGGCAATCGATGCCCTTGGCCGAAAGCAGCGCCATGGTTTTCGCCAGGAAAGCCTCGACCGCTTCCGCGCCGCCCACGGCCGGATAGGTCAGGACGCCGCCGAAGCGCAGGCTGGGCGCGGCCGCGATGCGCTCGGCAAGCGCTGCGGCCGCTTCCGGCGTCTGCACGCCGCAGCGCTTTCCGCCTGTGTCGCACTCGACCAGCACCGTCAGCGGATGCGCGGCGTCGAAGGCGCCGGCCAGCCCGTCGACCGTCACGTCGCTGTCGGCGACGACGCTGAGACGCGGCACGCGTTCATGCAGGGCGCGGAGCCAGGCAAGCTTTGCGGCGCCGAGAATGTTGTAGGTGATCAGGATGTCCTCGAATCCGGCATCGGCGAAGACTGCGGCTTCGCTGATCTTCTGGCAGTTGATGCCGATGGCCCCGGCTTCCTGTTGCGCCCTCGCGACGGCGACGATCTTGTGCGTCTTGATATGCGGGCGAAATGCCTTGCCATGCCCGGCGACATAGGCCTGTGCGCGATGGATATTGGCGGCAAGCCGGTCCTCGTCGATGACGGGCATGGGGGTCGCGACCTGATCGAGCGGCGTGCCGGGTGCGGGCCAGGGAGATTGCATGGGTACCTTCGGATGTCTCGGCGCTCGAAGCGCCCGTTGATGATGCGGGCCACTATGGTACGAAAGGCAACAAGAGGAAATCGCTTTCCGGGTGTTCCATGTCTTTGCAGAACCGCGTGACCCCCTTCGGCGAGATCGTCGCCATTGCCCAGCGCGGCCTTTTCACCGGCAATCGCGGCATCATCCATGACCCCGCGACAAAAGAGCTTTTGAGGAAACGGTGGGCAAGCAAGGCCTGGATCACCTGCGCCTGCGACTTTCGCGGCGTTCGGCGTGACGTGATGGGCGGGCGGAGCTGGACGGAACTCTTTTTTCTCGATGAAGCCGTGGCGCTTGCCGCCGGCCACCGCCCCTGCTTCTACTGCCGGCGGGACGCGGCCGAACGGTTTCGCGCCTGCTGGGCGGAAACGCCTGCAGACCGTGTCTCCGCCGTGGCCATGGATGCGGTGCTCCATGGCCAGCGCCTGGACGGCCGTGCCAAACGCCTTCATCCCATCGACGGCCCGCTGGCGGCCCTGCCCGACGGGGTTGTCGTTGCCCTCGAAGCCGCGGCGTTCACGTTGCGCGGCGGCCTCGCCTATCGCTGGACGGAGGCGGGTTATGCCGCTCCCCAGCGCCTCGATCGCGCGGACTGGCTCCTGACGCCACCGGCGACGGTGCGGGCGCTCCGTGCGGGATATGCCCCTGTTTTCCACCCTTCGAGCGAATCACAAGACGGTGGATAAAGTCGCAACCGGCCTGTTCGGTGGGCCTTTCCCGCGATAATTTTCCTGGCAGCAATGGATGCGGACGGCGTGGCGAGGCGGATGAAAGCCGGCGCCAGCGCTCGCATGGCGAAGGTTCGTTAACCATTAATGCCTTGCTGAATCACCAGAATCAGATCTAAATGCGATTTAATCCATCAAATGGACTTCAAATCGCATTTTGAGATTCGCGGCATGAATATGGCAGCAACATTCGGACAGGCTATTTCCGAGGTCGATCAGTTGATCATCGGCCAGGCGCACGAACTGTCGGACAAGTTGAAGCAGCACCGGCTGGAAATGTTTCCGCCGGTCGCGCAAAAGAATCTGCGCCAGTTCCAACTGAGCGAGGCCGCGCATTTCCTCGGCGTGACGAGCGGGTATCTGCGCAATCTTTCGCTGGAATCGAAGGGACCGTTGCCGCAGGTCACGCCCTCCGGACGCCGCTCCTATACCGCCGAGCAGTTGCAGGAGATGCGCGAGTATCTCGAGCAGAACAGCCGCGGCCAGCGCTATGTGCCGCGCCGGCGTGGCGCCGAACACCTGCAGGTCATCGCCGTGGTGAACTTCAAAGGCGGTTCCGGCAAGACGACGACGACGGCGCACCTGGCGCAACACCTCGCGCTCACCGGCCACCGCGTGCTTGCCGTCGATCTCGACCCGCAGGCGAGCCTCTCGGCCATTCATGGCTTCCAGCCGGAATTCGACGTCAACGAAAACGAGACGCTTTACGCCGCCATTCGTTATGACGACCAGCGCCGGCCGCTGAAGGATATCATTCGCAAGACGAATTTCCCCGGTCTCGACATCGTGCCGGGCAATCTCGAGCTTATGGAATTCGAACACGACACGCCGCGGGTCCTCGCGCAGGGCAACAGTGGCGACTACGGCCGTATCTTCTTTGCGCGGCTCGACGAGGCGCTTTCCTCCGTCGCCGACGATTATGACGTGGTGGTCATCGACTGCCCGCCGCAGCTCGGCTTCCTGACGATGAGCGCCATCTGCGGCGCCACCGCCGTGCTCATCACCGTGCATCCGCAGATGCTCGACGTCATGTCCATGTGCCAGTTCCTGCAGATGCTGGGCGAAGTGCTGAACACGCTGAAGAGCGCGGGCGGCAACATGAACCTCGACTGGCTGCGTTACCTCGTCACGCGCTACGACCCGGCGGATGGGCCGCAGACCCAGATGGTCGCTTTCATGCGATCGCTGTTCAAGCAGCACGTATTGACCAGCCCGATGGTACGCAGCGTCGCGATCGCCGATGCCGCGCTCACCAACCAGACGCTCTACGAGGTCGACCGCAGCCAGTTCACCCGCGCGACCTATGACCGCGCCCTCGAATCCATGGAAGCGGTCAACGCGGAGATCGTGGATCTCATTCACAAGGCATGGGGGCGTTGATCATGGCGCGCAAGAACGTTCTTTCCAATCTGATGTCAGCCTCTCCGGAGAAGTTGACGCCGGTAAACCCGGTCCAGGAAGAGCCGCGCCAGCATGTGACCTACAAGGGGATCGGCGCGCTCGGTGCCGTGACGCGCAGCATCGATGCGCTGGCCGCCAAGGCGGATGCGGCCAAGGAGATCGAGGCGAAGCTGACGGCCGGTGAGGTCGTCATCGAGCTGGAGCCCGACCAGATCGAGGAATCCTTCATTTCCGACCGCCTCGTGCATTCCGACCAGCAGTTCCAGGAACTGGTGGAAGCGATGCGCGTGCGCGGCCAGGATTCGCCCATCCTCGTGCGTCCGCATCCCACGAAGGACGGCGTTTACCAGATCGCCTTCGGCCATCGTCGCGCCAAGGCCGCGCGTCTTCTCGGCCGGCCCGTGCGGGCCGTCGTCAAGGCGCTGACCGACCGCGATCACGTCATCGCACAGGGCCAGGAGAACAGCGCGCGCGCCGATCTCTCCTTCCTTGAGCGGGCGACCTTTGCCGGCGAACTGGAAACGCGCGGCTTCGACCGTGAGACGATCATGGCGGCCTTGAGCGCCGACAAGACGACGGTCTCCAAGATGTTGTCGGTGGTGAACCGCATCCCGAAGGCCGTGCGTACCGGTATCGGCCCGGCGCTCTCCATCGGCCGCGACCGCTGGCATGAATTGGCGACCCGCTTCGATGAGCCGGCCAACGAAGACCGCGCCGTCGAATTTCTCGCGCGCGAGCGTATCAAGGTGCGCTCGCCGGAAGAGCGCTTCAATCTCGTCAGCGGCCACCTCGCCAAGAGCGAAAGCCCGACCGTTCTCCACAAGCCGACGCCTGCGACCTGGGAACGCAAGGATGTGCAGGCCAGCATCAAGGCCAATGGCCGACAATACACGATTGCACTGAAGGCCGCGGAAGCCTCCGGTTTCGGTGCTTACATCACACGAAACCTCGATCGCCTCTATGAGTCGTATCGAGCTGAAAACAAACAGAAATCAGGAGATTGATCCGCAAAAGAAAAAGGCCCCCTCAACGTTACCGTCGCGGAAGCCCTTCTCATCGTTTAGCAGCCTGAGAATCGCACTTCCCCGAATCACAGTCAAGCCTTTTCGGCGCCGGTTTTGGTGATGGGGTCTCTTTTGCCTGTTGAAAGGTGAAGAGACATGGAGACGGACGGCATAACGACGCCCTTCGGGCGGCGGGCGATGACGCTTGGCATGTTGGCAGGCCAGGTGATCGCAAGGACAGTTTCGCCCGAAGCGAGCGTCGACAAGTGGAAACTCTATCGCTGGCTCTGTGAAGCGCGGCCGAAGCTCGCCATCAGTGACCGGGCTCTTTCCGTGTTGAACGCGCTTTTGAGCTTCTATCCGAAGACGGAACTTGCCGGCAATGAAGGCCTGGTCGTGTTTCCCTCCAATGCCCAGCTGGCATTGCGCACGCATGGCATGGCGGAAACGACGCTGCGCCGGCATCTTGCCGCCCTAGTCGAAGCCGGTCTCCTGACGCGCCGCGACAGTCCGAACGGCAAGCGCTATGTTCGCCGCGACCGAGAAGGCGTGATCGGTGATGCCTTCGGCTTTTCTCTGGCCCCCCTTCTGGCGAGGGCAGGGGAGATCGAAACCCTTGCTGCGGACGTTACAGCCGAACGCCTGTTGTCCCAGCGCCTGCGTGAGCGCGTAACCCTTCTTCGTCGCGACATCGTCAAGCTGATCGAAACGGGGCTGGAAGAGGGCTTTGGCGGCGACTGGATGGGGTTTGAAGCCGAATACCGCCACGAAATTCTTGCCTTGCCGCGGGTTGCGACGCCCGAAATCCTGTCTCCAATCATTGCCGCGCTTGAAGCGCTGCACGCAAAGATCGTCAACTGCTTAGAACAGCAGTTTATTTTGAGAAATACGGCTGGCAATGCCGACCATACTGAGCGGCACAAACAGAATTCAAAACCCGACTCTACTTCTGATTCTGAACCTCGCTTCAGAGAGAAGCAGGATGGCGATGGCGATTTCCAATCGGAACCGTCAGCAGTGGAGGAAACCGTCAGTACAAAAAGGGAGGGAGCGGCCGAGAGAACAGCGGACGTTGCACCTTCGGCCACGTCTCGACACCGCAATACACCGCCGGGTGCCGGATCCGAACCGCATAAGCCCTATCCCCTCCCCCTGGTTCTGCAGGCGTGCCCGGAAATTATTCCCTTCGGCCCCGGAGGGACGATTTCGAGCTGGCGCGACCTGATGACGGCCGCGGTCGTGGTGCGATCCATGCTGGCGGTCAGCCCATCAGCCTATGAAAATGCCTGCACGGTGCTTGGTCCGGAAAATGCGGCAACGGTGATTGCCTGCATTCTCGAGCGGTCCGGCCACATCAACTCGGCCGGCGGCTATCTGCGCGATCTTACCAACAAGGCGGAGCGTGGGGAGTTCTCCATCGGGCCGATGCTGATGGCGCTGGCGCGAGCAAACGGCATGCCGGCCAAACGTGCCGGATAGAGACGAAGCTGCGTGGCGAATGTGCTTTGGAAACCGCATGTTAACCATGCAATCCCTAATCATGGGCTTGAAGAAAAGGAAGCCCGAATCAATGCCGCCATTTGCCTCGGCCCAACAGCGCCGTCGTTCCACCGCCGACGAAACCGTCGTCCCCTTCCCGGCCGAACGCCGCACCGCACATGTTCGGCAGTGCGCCGGGGAACTCGACGGATTGCAAGGTGAGGACGCGCGGCTGTACTGGATGAAGGTCTGCCGTGAGTTGGCGGATGAATTGCGCAAGCTTGGCTCGAATGAAAATCAGGCGCGCGCCGCTGTCTTCGCCTTTCAGGACGAAGTGCAGCAGGAGCTTTCCCGCCGGCATCATGCCGAAAACGCCTGAAGCTCAGACAAGGCCGGATGCACTTCCGGCAAGGCCGAGCGAAAAGACGACCAGGCAGCCGGCGGCAACCCGGTAGACCAGCCGAGGCGAGAGCACGGATGCCCGGCCGACGAGGCTGCCGAGTATGAGAAAGCCCGTTCCTGCGGCCAGAACCAGAAGGCTGAAAAAGCCGAGCGCCGGCGCGATGTCGCCAAGCGAGCCGTGTGGCATGATCACAAGCCCGATGATCGGTGCCTTTGGGTTGAGAACGGTGGTGAGAAACACCTGACCGACCGTTACCGGCGCCGAGCTGGCCTCGGATTTCTGAACGGTGGAAACGCGCCACAGCCGGATCGCGAGAAACAACACCCATCCGGCTGCTGCCAAACGCAGGGCAACCGCGAGTACGGGGCGTCCTTCGAGAAGCGATGCGGCGACGGTCGCAAGTGGAACGACCACTGCGAGATATCCGAAGAGTTCACCGAGAAGCAGCGGAAGACTGGCGCGCAGGCCACGTGTCGCCGCGCCCACCGTCAGGAGCGTGTTGGTCGGCCCCGGCGTCGACAGCAGGGCAAGAACTGCAAAAACAAAAAAGCTGTCGGGCATGATCTTTCATCGCGGTGGTTCAGGGTCCCCTACCCTAGCCTCCTCGTGCACCGCAACCTTGATCCCCGTCAAGCGGCCCCTTTTCCTGCACGACAAGTCCCGCTAGGAACGAGAGAGGATCAAAGGGAGACGAAAATGACGGAAGCGATAGTGCAGGATATCCGGCGGTTGGAGCAGCAGGAGGAAATGCTGCGCTTCGGACATTTCAGTCCCGATGATGCATGGGTTCTGGGCAACCGGGTTCGGGAAATCGCACTTGCACGGGGTGCGGGCGTGGCGATCGACGTCTCGATGCGCGACCGCACGCTTTTCCATAGCGCCCTGCCGGGCACCACGACCGACAATGTCGAGTGGATCCGGCGCAAGCGCAACACTGTTCTCCGTCTCTGGAACGCATCCTATCTCGTCGGTCGACGCCTTGCGCTTTCGGGACGGGATCAGGTAGAGGCGCGCAACCTCCCCCATAGTGATTTTTCGGTTCACGGTGGCAGCTTCCCGCTGATCGTCGGCGATCTCGGCTGCATCGGTGCGGTTACCGTTTCGGGTGTGCCGGAGCGGATCGATCATGCGATTGTGGTCGAGGCGATCGCGTCGTTCCTGAAGGTCGATCTCGGCGACAGCCGTCTGCCGGACTAGGTCCCTCCCCCCTCCCCTCCCCTCTAGGAAAGACCGAGCCCGCCCGGTAGGATGGTGGCTAGGAAACGGAGAGGAGCCGTCAATCCGTGAAGCTGCGTCATGCCCTGGCCTTCGCGATCGTGCCGGTCGTCGTCGTGCTCGCCATTCTCCAGGGCAGCGCCCTGTTGACGCGCAGCTATATGGACGAAGCGTCTCTGCAGGCTGGCTCGGCCTTGCGCCTCGCCGTTGCTGCGCTCGCCGGCCATCTCAGTCGCTATGAACCCCTGCCCGCGCTGATTGCCGACCACGCCGACATCGAAGGACTTCTGCAGGCACCCGACAGTCCGTCACTACGCAGGGTAGCAAACAAATATCTCAAGGAAATCAACGATCTGCTGGAGTCTTCCGACATCTATGTCATGACGCCGGACGGCAATACGGTCGCCGCCAGCAATTATGACCAGCCCGGTACCTTCATCGGCGAGAATTTCAGCTACCGACCCTATTTCCGGGACGCCATCGCCGGTCACCCGGCGCGGTTCTATGCCCTTGGTACGACCTCGCTGAAGCGAGGCTATTATTTCTCGTCGCCGGTGGTGGTGGCGAAGAAGATTCTCGGCGTCATCGTTTTCAAGGTCGATATCGAATCCATCGAGGCATCCTGGCGGGGCGGCGAATACAAGATTTTCGTGGCGGACCCGGAAGGGATCGTCTTCATGAGCGGCAGTCCGGAATGGCTCTATACCGGCATCCTGCCGCTCGATGCCCCTCGCCTCGCACGTACACAGGCATCGCGCCGTTATGCCGAAGCCGTGTTGAAGCCGCTGCGCGCCACCGAATCAGTTTACCACGGTCAACACCTGATGCGGATCGCCGGGGAAGGAACGGCGCGGGAATATCTACGGCTGTCGCACTACATGCCGGAGGCCGACTGGACGGTCAACGTTCTGCTCGACACCGCCTCGGTGCGCACGCAAGCCCGAACGGCGTTGATCGCCGTGCTGCTGTTCATCTGCCTTGCCGGCCTGGGTCTCGCCGTGCTTTGGCAACGCCGCGCCCGGGTCGTGGAGCGCTTGCGCCTTCAGGAGGAAGCGCGCAACGAGCTCGAACATCGGGTCGAGGAACGCACCGCCGATCTCGCGCGGGTCAATGAGCAGATCGAACTGGAGATCGCCGAGCGTCGCCTGACCGAGCAGGAGCTGCGCAAGACGCAGGCCGACCTCATCCAGGCGGGCAAGCTGGCGGGTCTCGGGCAGATGTCGGCAGCGCTTTCCCATGAATTCAATCAGCCGCTGGCGGCGGCAAAGACCTATGCAGACAGTGCTGCTCTCCTCATCGACCGCGGCCGGGCGCCGGAAGCACAGGATAATGTGCGCCGTATTTCGAGCCTTATCGATCGCATGGCGTCCATAAGCCGCCACTTACGTAACTTCGCGCGAAAGCCGAACGAGAAACTGGGGCCGGTTCCCCTCCCCGACGTCATCGCGGACACACTGGAAATCGTCGCACCTCGCCTCAAGGCGGCGGGTGCGCGGTTGACGGTGGCACTCGATGGGCAGGATCTCATTGTGAAAGCCGGTCCGGTGCGCCTTCAACAGGTTCTCGTGAACATCGTCAGCAATGCCGCGGATGCCGTGGAAGGACTGGACGACCGGGAGATCCTGCTTTCGGCCTCCCGCGTGGAGGAGCGCGTCGTCATCGAGGTTTGCGATCGCGGGCCGGGCGTGCCGGCGGCAATCACCGAACGTATCTTCGATCCCTTCTTCACCACCAAGGGCGTCGGGAAGGGGCTTGGTCTGGGTCTCTCGATTTCCTATAATATTATCAAGGACTTCGGTGGAAATCTCTCCGTCGCTGACCGAACGGATGGCGGGGCCGTCTTCCGTATCGAGCTCGACAGTGCAGCCGCCGCGCGGGAGGCTGCAGAATGACGGACACACGCATCCTGCTGATCGACGACGAAGAAGAGATGCGTCGCTCGTCAGCGCAGGCATTGGAACTTTTCGGCCTTGAGGTCGATACGTTCTCCAGCGCGGAACCGGTGCTGGAGCTGGTCGGCTATGCCTTCAATGGTGTGGTGGTCAGCGACATCCGCATGCCCGGTATGGATGGCATGACGCTGCTGCAACGGATCCGTGAGGTGGATCCGGAAGTGCCGGTCATTCTCGTCACCGGTCACGCGGATGTGCAGTTGGCGGTCAGCGCCATGCGGGCGGGCGTCTACGACTTCCTTGAGAAGCCATTCACGGTGCAGCACCTTGCCGGCATCATCCGCCGTGCGATGGACCGCCGAAGCCTCGTCCTGGAAAATCGTCGTCTCCGGGCCGTCGCCGGAAAGCGGGACGATATCGAAGCGCGGCTTCCCGGACGCACGCAGGTGATGGTGGACCTGCGCTACAAACTGCGGGCCATCGGCGCGGCGGATGCCGATACCCTGATCATCGGTGAGACGGGAGCGGGCAAGGAGGTCGTCGCGCGAGCCCTGCACGATATCAGTGCGCGCGCGAACAAGCCCTTCATCGCTATCAACTGCGCGGCCTTGCCCGAAAATCTGATCGAGAGCGAGTTGTTCGGCCACGAGGCCGGTGCCTTTCCGGGAGCGCTTCGACCCCGCTACGGCAAGTTCGAACATGGCCGTGGCGGCACGATCCTGCTGGATGAGATCGGCTCCATGCCTTTCGACTTGCAGGCCAAATTCCTGCGCGTGCTGCAGGAGCGGATCATCACCCGTCTGGGGTCGAACGAACCCGTGCCGCTCGACGTGCGCTTCATCGCCACGAGCAAGGTGGATCTTGCGGCAGAAGTGGCGGCGGGACGGTTTCGCGCCGACCTGCTCTACCGGCTGAACGTTGCGACGCTTCATGTCCCCTCGCTCAACCAGCGTCAGGCGGACGTCCCGCTCCTCTTCCTTCAGCTCGTGCGCGAAGCCGCGGCGCGCTACATGCGCAGCGATGTCGATGTGCCGCCTGAGCTGATAACGGATATTGCCGAGCGGAACTGGCCGGGCAATGTACGGGAATTGCGCAATGCCGCGGACCGCTTTGTCCTCGGTCTCCATGGAGCGGCCGGCGATGCGCCCTCGCCGCTCGAACCGCAGCGCCTTGCCGACAAGGTCGCAGCCTATGAAAAGGGCCTGATCGCAAGTGCCCTCGCCGCCCATGGCGGCAGTCTGAAGCCGGTTTACGAGCGACTCGGCGTCTCCCGCAAGACGCTCTACGAGAAAATGCAGAAGTACGGACTCGACAAGAACCCCACTTCCGAGGCTTTGCAGGACGATTTCTAAGGTCCCGATGGGTGGATTTCCACCCATCGATTGCGCCATTTGTCCCCATTTCCACCCAACGGCCCGAGTTTACCGCCGTAAACTTGCCCGTAAATCCGCCCGATCGCTTGTTCCGAACCCGCGGCGCGGCACTCTTGGCCATCCAGAACCGGCCGGGAGGAGCCGCGCCGGCTGGGATTTCATCGGGAGGATTTGATGAAGACCATGAAAGCACCCACCGGCATTTCGGCGACTTTTGCCGCATTGCTGCTCGCCACCTCCGCCTTTGGCCAGACCTATCCGGAGCGCACCATCACCATGGTCGTCCCGTTCTCGGCGGGCGGTCCGACGGACACGGTCACGCGTCTCGTCGCCGAAGCCATGTCGAAGGATCTCGGCCAGCAGATCGTGGTCGAGAATGTCGGCGGCGCCGGCGGCACGCTCGGCGCGGGCCGCGTGGCCAGCGCGGACCCGGATGGTTATACGCTGCTGCTGCATCATATCGGCATGGCGACGAGCGCGACGCTCTATCGCAAGCTGGCCTATGATACGCTGAATGCCTTTGAATATGTGGGGCTCGTTACCGACGTGCCGATGGCCATCGTCGCGCGCAAGGATCTTGAGCCGACGGACCTCAAGGGCCTGATCGACTACATGAAGGCGAACAAGGACACCGTGACGGTGGCCAATGCCGGTATCGGTGCGGCGTCCCATCTTTGCGGCATGATGCTGATGAGCGCGTTGCAGACGCAGTTCACCACCGTCCCCTACAAGGGCACAGGCCCGGCCATGACTGACCTGCTCGGTGGCCAGGTCGACGTGATGTGCGACCAGACGACCAACACGACGAAGCAGATTCAGGGCGGCACGATCAAGGCCTATGCTGTGACCTCCCCGGCCCGTCTCGGCAATCTCCCGGATATTCCGACGGCGGAAGAGGCTGGGCTGCCCGGTTTCCAGGTGGGCATCTGGCACGGCATCTACGCGCCGAAGGGGACGCCGGCGGAGGTAACGGAACGGCTTTCCAAGTCGCTGCAGCTTGCACTGAAGGATCCCAACGTCGTCGCCCGTTTTGCCGAACTCGGCACGGCGCCGTCCGGCGAGGCCGATGCGACGCCCGCAGCCCTCAAGGCAAAGCTGGAAGGCGAGATCGCCCGCTGGAAGCCGGTGATCGAGGCCGCCGGTCAATACGCCGACTGAGCGATACAGCGGGTTCGTGGCGGCGTTGACCGCCGTCACGAACCGAGCTGTCGGCGCGACCGTTCCCGGTCGTTGGGAGAGGGATATCCATGAAAAACGTTCAATTCGACAGCACCAATGCGATCTGCGGTCTGACCTTCATCGCACTCGGCGGCTTCTTTATCTATCAATGCCTTAACCTCGAACTTGGCACAGCTTTCCGCATGGGGCCGGGCTATTTTCCGCTGGTCCTGGCGGTGATCCTGGCTATCCTCGGTGTCGTCGTGCTGGTGCAGGCGACGCGGGTGCAGGGGGAGCCGATGGGGCCGCTCGCGTTGCGCGGCATGCTGTTCATCCTCCCTGCCCCGGTCTTCTTCGGGCTCACGGTGCGCGGTCTCGGCTTCGTGCCGTCGCTTTTCTTTGCCGCGCTCATCGCCGCCTTCGCCTCGACGCGCATGAAGCCGCTGATGGCGCTCGCACTGGCGGCCGCCATCACGGTCTTTTCCGTGGCCGTATTCAGTTATGCCCTCGGCCTGCCGTTCGAACGGTTCGGTCCGTGGACCCGGCTCTAGGAGGCGCCCGTGGATCTCTTTCATAACCTCGCGCTTGGTTTTGCCACCGCCGCCTCGCCCGCAAACCTTGCCTTCTGCCTCATCGGCGTCCTGCTCGGCACGCTGATCGGCGTGTTGCCCGGCATCGGCGCCACGGCGACCATTGCCATGCTTCTGCCCATCACCTTCCAGCTGGAGCCCGTCTCCTCGCTGATCATGCTCGCCGGCATCTACTACGGTGCGCAATATGGCGGTTCGACCACCGCCATCCTGATCAACATGCCGGGCGAGTCGTCCTCAGCCGTGACCGCTATCGACGGCTATCAGATGGCGCGCAAGGGCAGGGCAGGGGCCGCACTCTCCATCGCCGCGCTTGGCTCCTTCTTCGCCGGCACGGTCTCGACCTTCCTCGTGGCGATCTTCGCCATCCCGTTGACGGCCGTCGCATTGGAATTCGGCGCAGCGGAATATTTCTCCCTGATGGTCGTCGGTCTCGTCTCCTCCATCGCGCTGGCCCACGGTTCCATCGTCAAGGCGCTGGCCATGGTGGCGCTCGGCCTGTTGCTCGGCCTCGTCGGCACGGACATCTATACCGGTACGCCGCGCTTTACCCTCGGCATCCGGGAATACGCGGACGGGCTCAACTTCGTTGCAGTTGCCGTCGGCGTTTTCGGCATCGCCGAAATCCTGCGCAACCTCGAGGGCGAAAAGTCGCGCAGCGTGCTGATGGCGAAGGTCGCAGGCCTCTGGCCGACGAAGGACGATTTCAAGCGCATGGTCGGCCCGGTGTTGCGCGGTACGGCCATCGGCTCGGCGCTCGGCATCCTGCCCGGCGGCGGCGCGATCCTTGCGGCATTCGCGTCCTATACGGTGGAAAAGCGCATTTCCGATCATCCGGAGGAGTTCGGCAGGGGTGCGATCGCGGGTGTCGCGGGCCCGGAGTCGGCCAACAATGCCGGTGCTCAGACGTCCTTCATCCCCTTGTTAACGCTCGGTATTCCCGCGAACCCGGTCATGGCGCTGATGGTGGGGGCGATGATCATTCAGGGCATCGTGCCGGGGCCGAATGTGGCAGCCGAACAGCCCACGCTGTTCTGGGGCATCATCGCCTCCATGTGGATCGGCAATCTGATGCTCGTCGTCCTGAACCTGCCGCTGATCGGCCTCTGGGTGAAGCTGCTGACGGTGCCCTACTATGTGCTCTTCCCGATCATCATGGCCTTCTGCTCGATCGGCGTCTACAGCGTGAATTCCAATGTGTTCGACCTCTATGCGGTCGCGCTGTTCGGTCTCGGCGGTTATCTGCTCGTCAAGCTGCGTTGCGAACCGGCGCCCCTGCTGCTCGGTTTCGTGCTCGGCCCGCTGCTCGAAGAGAACCTGCGCCGCGCCATGATCCTCTCGCGCGGCGATCCGACGACCTTCGTCACGCGGCCGATCAGCGCCGTCCTGCTCGCCATCGCGCTGGCGGTCCTCATCGTCGTGTTCCTGCCTTCGGTGAAGGCCAAGCGCGAGCAAGTGTTCCAGGAAGAAGACTGACGGGAACACCTGCGGGGAAGGGGAGGGGCGGCTTTGGCCGCCTCTTCTCGTTTGGGTGTTACCGCGGCAGGGTGACGGTAACGCCGGCCGTCTTGAGTGCCGCGGTCAGCTCTCGCGGCGGGGCCTTGTCGGTGAAGAGATCCGTCAGCGCGTCGAAGGGGCAGACGCGCACGAGGCCCTGGCGGCCGAACTTGCTGTGGTCCGTGACGACGATGGCGCGTTTGCCGCGCGAAAGGACGGCGCGCGCGAATTCCGCTTCTTCGAGATCGTAGTCCATGATGCCGATGGCGGCATCGATGGCGCCCGTCGTTATGACGGCGTGGCCGACAGTGAAGTGGCTGATGAACTCGATGGCCGAAATGCCGAAAGCCGCGCCGTTGTCGCTGCGCAACTCGCCGCCCGCCATATAGACGCGGTTGCCGTTGACGGTGGACAGCGTGCGGGCGATGTCGGAGGAATTGGTGACGACGGTCAACCGGCGATGGCCGAGCAGCTCGCGAGCGAGATAACTTGTCGTCGTGCCCGTATCCAGCATGATAGAATCGCCATCGCGAATCGTCGACGCTACAGCGGTGGCGATGGCTTTCTTCGCCTCGCTGTTCTCGCGCATGCGCTTTTCAAAGGGCGCCTCGCCGACGACGGAAGGCAGGGCCACCGCACCGTGCATCTTCACGACGGTTCCGTTCGTCGTCAGCGGCTTGATATCCCGCCGCACGGTCTCCAGGGAGACGTCGAGCTTTTTGGCAAGATCGGCGATCGTCACCGTGCCTTCCTGCTCAAGAAGCCGGAGGATGTCGCTGTGGCGCTTGGAGTGGTTCATATCCGTCGCTCGGCAAGGGGTTGTCCCTATTTCATAATCCGTCGAAAGCCGTCTGGCAAGAAAGCCGCAAAAACGGGCGAAAAAGCAGAAAAAGCCACATATGACAATTGACAGCCGAACCTCTCCGGCGTGAGATTGGCCGTGCACGCGCTGAAAACCGCAAAAGGGAATAGCGTGCGAAGCCATTTCGGGGGGATCTCATGGAGGGGCACGGCGAACGCAGCCGGACCGTGGAAGACCGCATTCGGGCCTTGCCCTGCTGGCACGGCCGCATCGAGATTTCGCCGCTGAAGGGCGGCATCAGCAACGAAAGTTATCGCGTCGACGACGGGGCAGGGCGCCATGTGGTGCGCTTCGGCAAGGACTATCCCTTTCACCATGTCTTCCGCGAGCGGGAATTGATGACGGCGCGGGCGGCGCATGCGGCGGGCTTCGGGCCGGAGATCCGTTATGCCGAGCCCGGCGTCATGGTCAGCGCCTATCTCGGAGCCAAGACCTTCGGGCCGCAGGACGTGGTTGCTGCGCGGCGCCGCGTGGCGGAGCTGCTGCGGCGTTTCCACACCGGGATGCCCAGGGAAATCAGCGGTGCGGCCTTTCTCTTCTGGCCTTTTCATGTGGTCCGCGACTATGCCCGCACGCTGAAGGCGGGCGGCAGCCGCATGGCGGCGTATCTGCCGGACTACCTTGCGCTGGCCGACGAGCTTGAGGCGGCGCAGGTGCCGCTGCCTATCGTCTTCGGCCACAACGATCTGCTACCGGCCAACATTCTCGACGATGGCGAGCGTCTCTGGCTGATCGATTTCGAATATGCGGGCTTTTCCACCGCGATGTTCGATCTCGCCGGAGCCACCTCCAATGCCGGGCTTTCACCCGAGGCGGCGGACGACTTCCTCGAAGCCTATTTCGGCCGCGCGCCGGACCCGGCGACACACCGCGCCCATGCCGCCATGCAGTGCGCTTCGCTGCTGCGCGAGGCGATGTGGAGCATGGTGTCGGAACTGCACCTTGCCGCGCCCGGCGCCGACTATGCTGCCTATACGGCAGAGAACCTGGAGCGCCTCGACCAGGCGCTCGACCACTACAGAACGCATCACGGGAAAGACGCACAATGACCCTGCCATCCCACGCCGCAATCGTCGTCATCGGCGGCGGCATCATCGGCTGCTCCACGGCCTATCATCTGGCGCGCGACCACAAGGCGGATGTCGTGCTGCTGGAGCAGGGCACGCTGACATCGGGCTCGACCTGGCATGCGGCAGGTCTCGTTGGCCAGCTGCGGTCCTCGGCCTCGATCACCCGCGTGCTGAAATATTCCGTCGATCTCTACAAGGGCCTGGAAGCGGAAACGGGCCTTGCGACCGGCTGGAAGATGACGGGATGCCTGCGACTTGCCACCAATCAGGACCGCTGGACGGAGTTCCGGCGCCTCGCCACTACGGCGAAGAGCTTCGGCATGGACATGCATCTGCTGACCCCTGCCGAGGTGAAGGCCACGTGGCCGCTGATGGAGACGGGCGACCTCGTCGGCGCGAGCTGGCTGCCGACGGACGGGCAGGCCAGCCCCTCGGATATCACCCAGTCGCTCGCCAAGGGCGCGCGCATGCATGGGGCGAGGATCGTCGAGAACGTGCGGGTGACAGGCTTCGAGATGGACGGCGGCCGCATCACCCGCGTGCGCACCACGCTCGGGGACATCGCCTGCGAGAAGGTGGTCAATTGCGCGGGCCAGTGGGCGCGGCAGGTGGGGGCGATGGCGGGCATCAACGTACCGCTGCAGCCGGTGAAGCACCAGTATATCATCACGGAAAAGGTGCCAGGCCTCTCGACGGATGCGCCGACCATCCGCGACCCCGACCGGCGCACCTATTTCAAGGAAGAGGTCGGCGGGCTGGTGATGGGCGGCTACGAGCCGAACCCGCAGCCCTGGACGACCGGCGACGTGCCGGACGAATGGGCCTTCCGGCTCTTCGACGACGATTTCGACCATTTCGAGCAGCATATGGTGGAGGCCATCGCCCGCGTGCCGGCGCTGGAGAAGGTGGGCGTCAAGCAGATGATCAACGGCCCGGAGAGTTTTACGCCCGACGGCAACTTCATCCTGGGTGTCGCGCCGGAATGCTCCAACATGTTCGTCGGCGCCGGCTTCAACGCCTTCGGCATTGCCTCGGGGGGCGGGGCCGGCTGGGTGCTGGCGCAATGGGTGGTCGACGGCGAGGCGCCGCTCGATCTCTGGGTGGTCGATATCCGCCGCTTTGCCGGCATGCACCGCGACCGGCAATGGGTGCTCGACCGCACGCTTGAGGCTTACGGCAAACACTATACGGTCGCCTTTCCGCACGAGGAATACGAGAGCGGCCGTCCGCGCATCGTCTCGCCGCTCTATCAGCGCCTGAAGGCGCATGGCGCGGTCTTCGGTTCGAAGCTCGGCTGGGAGCGGCCGAACTGGTTCGCGCCCGCGGGAATGGAGCCGAAGGACGTCTATTCCATGGGGCGGCAGAACTGGTTTACGGCCGTCGGCGAGGAGCACCGCCATGTGCGCGAGGCGGTCGGCATCTTCGACCAGTCCTCCTTCGCCAAATACGAGATGGCGGGGCAGGATGCGCAGAAGGCGCTCGACTGGGTCTGCGCCAACGATGTCGGGAAACCGGCGGGGCGGCTGACCTATACCCAGCTTCTCAACAGCCGCGGCGGCATCGAGGCCGACCTGACGGTCGCGCGCCTTGCGGATGACCTGTTCTACATCGTCACGGGCACGGGCTTCCGCACCCACGATCTCGGCTGGATCGCCGACCACATCCCCGCCGGCCTCGATGCGACGCTTCGCGACGTGACGGAGGCCTACGGCACGCTGTCGCTGATGGGGCCGAAGGCCCGCGACGTGCTCGCGGCCGTGACCGGCGCGGATGTTTCCAATACCGCCTTCCCCTTCGGCCACGTGCGCGAAATCCCGATTGCGGGCCATGCGGTGCGGGCGTTGCGCGTCACCTATGTCGGCGAGCTCGGCTGGGAGCTGCATGTGCCGATCGACGCCATCGGAACGGTCTTCGATGCGCTCATGGCCGCCGGCGAACCCTTCGGCATTCGCCCCGTCGGCTATCGCGCGCTGGAATCGCTGCGGCTGGAAAAGGGCTACCGCGCCTGGGGTTCCGATATCACGCCGAACGACACGCCCTTCGATGCGGGTCTCGGCTGGGCGGTGAAGCTGCGCAAGGATACCGACTTCCTCGGTCGCAAGGCATTGGCGGCCGTGCAGGGCGCGCCGCGCCAGAAGGCCTTTGCCGGCTTCACGGTCGACAATCCCGATATCGTTCTGGTCGGTCGCGAGACGATCCTTCGCAATGGCGAACCCGTCGGCTATCTCACCAGCGGCGGTTACGGCTACACGCTCGGCAAGAACATCGGTTACGGCTACGTGCGCCGCGCCGATGGTATCGATGACGCCTTCCTTCTTGAGGGGCGTTACGAACTCGTCGTCGCCATGGAGCCGACGCCGGCAAGGATCCACCTCGAACCGCTCTACGACCCGACGGCTGCGCGGGTGAAGGCGTAGTCCCGGAACCGGCCCGCTCTTGCTCCCCGGTCCAGGCCGGGGAGTCTTTTCAGGCGAAACGGTTCCAGGTCTTCACCAAGGGGCGCCAATATAGTATAGGGGGGTATATTATAAATGCGACGAGAACCCGGATGAGCCATACGATTCTCCAGAAAGACAAGCTGATTGCCCGCACACGGCGCCTCAGAGGGCAGCTGGAGGGCGTGGAGCGTGCGCTGGAGGGTGAGGCGGGGTGCGCGGAGATTTTGCGTCAGCTGGCCTCTGTGCGGGGCGCATTGGCCGGCCTCACGGCGGAAGTGATGGAAGATCACCTCCGCCACCACGTTGTCGGCGCTGAAACCGAGGCTGGCCGCCGGCAGGGCGGCGAGGAACTGATCGAGGTCATCAGGACCTATCTGAAATAGCGCGGGACGGAACGAAACCATGACGACGCATTCCACGGCAGGCCTCACGCACGACCATGTCTTCCTCGGCGCCGATCACCATCGCAACGAGCGCCGCATCTGGCTCGTCATCGCGCTGACGGCGAGCATGATGGTGGCGGAAATTCTCGCCGGCACTGTCTATGGTTCGATGGCGCTGGTCGCGGATGGCTGGCACATGTCCACCCATGCCGGCGCCATGCTGATCGCCGCGCTCGCCTATTCCTACGCTCGCCGCCACGCCCGGGACCCGCGCTTCACCTTCGGCACGGGCAAGCTTGGCGACCTCGCCGGTTTCGCCAGCGCCATCGTGCTGGCGCTGATTGCGCTTCTGATCGGCTGGGAAAGCTTCGTTCGGCTCGCCAACCCGGTTGCCATCAGCTTCGAACAGGCAATCGCGGTCGCCGTTGCGGGCCTTCTGGTCAACCTGTTGAGCGCCTGGCTGCTGCGCGACGATCATGGACACCATCACCACGGGCACGCGCATTCCCATGCGCATCCGCACGACCATGATCGCCACACGCGCGACAACAATCTGCGCGCCGCCTATCTGCACGTGCTGGCGGATGCCCTGACCTCCGTGCTGGCCATTGCCGCGCTTCTGCTTGGCCGAAGCTACGGCTGGCTTTGGGCGGACCCGGCGATGGGCGTCGTCGGCGCGCTGGTGATCGTGCGCTGGTCCTGGGGTCTCATCCGCGAGACAGGCGGCGTTTTGATCGATGCCGTGCCGGAAGGGGAGGGGCTGGTGGCCGATATCCGCGCGGCGCTGGAGCGTGGCGAGGAGCGCATCACCGATCTCCATGTCTGGCAGGTCGGTCCCGGCCATCATGCGGCCATCGTCTCCATTGCCTCGCCGCAGCCCAAGGCGCCGTCCGACTACAAGGCGCGCCTCGCCCATATCGAAGCCCTCTCGCATGTGACCGTCGAAGTCCAGCCGGCGTGAACGAACAGGCAGGCGAAGTCGTGCACGTCGTCTGCTACGGTGCCTGCGTGAAAGATATTTCATCGCGCGGCCTTGATTTCAGCCCTACAATCTGAAATATATTTCATTGTTTGAATTATATTGACACGCAATGTGCTTTGCGATTAGCTGCCCATACCGGACTTCGAGGAGGAAGTTCGGTCTTCACTGAGATCAGCGGCGTTGGAAAACGACGCCCAGGGCTTTTTGGGAGGGGCTTCGGCCTCGAGGAGGACTTTTGCGCACTTTTTTCAGCACGACCGCCATGGCGGTCCTCGCAGCAACGCTTTTTGCCGGCTCCGCCGCCGCCGAGACGGAGAATCCGTTCCGCTGCAAGCCGGGCGAAAAATACGTCATGAACGTCATGGTATCGGGCGTCGAATACTGGTTCCCGGTCTATGAAATGTTCAAGCAGGCCGGCCAGCAGCTGGGCTGCGAGACGGAATATACCGGCACGCCCGAATATGACGTGAACAAGCAGATCGCCACCTTCGACCAGGCGCTGGCCCAGAACCCGGCCGGCATCCTCGTCCATCCGATGAACTCCGATCCGTTCATCGAACCGATCAACCGCGCCATCGACCAGGGCACGGCCGTCGTGACCTTCGCCGCAGACTCGCCGCTTTCCAAGCGCGTTTCCTTCATCACCTCGGACAATACCCGCGAAGGCACCTATGCGGCCGATGCGATCGCCGAGAAGATGGGCGGCAAGGGCGAATATGCGGTGCTCGAAAATCCGGGCCAGGACAACCACGACAAGCGCATCGCCGCCTTCATCGCCCGCATGGAAGAGAAGTGGCCGGACATGAAGCTCGTCGGCCGCGCCGCCTCGAACCAGGATCCGACCAAGGCCTATCAGGGGCTTTCCAGCCTCATCCAGGCCAATCCGAACCTCGGTGCGGTCTTCATGCCGGAAGCCAATTCGGCCATCGGCGCGGCGCAGGCCAACAAGGAAGCGGGCGGCAAGGTCCTCGTCATGTGCGCGGACGTCAACGCCAACATCCTCGACATGATCAAGGCCGGCGAGGTTTTCGGCTCGATCAACCCGAACCAGGGCATGCAGGGTTACATGGGCTTCATGCTGTTGTGGCTCGCCAAGCACCCGGAACTCATCGATCCGATGAACGACGCCAAGCGTTCGGGCTTCAATCCGATGAGCATTCCGGTGGTCGACAATGGCCTGTCCATCGTCACGGCTGAAAACGCCGACGACTTCTACTGGGACAAGTACCTGAAGCGCCGCGGCACCAAGGGTATCGAGGAGTAAGCTCCCAAGCGAATGCCATCCGCGCCCTCCGGCGCGGATGGCCTCGAAAGGACGGAGGATGACGATGGCGGAGCCGGTGCTCACCATTCATGGCGTGACCAAGCATTTCGGGGCGGTGAAGGCGTTGACGGATGTCGGCTTCACGCTCGAGCGCGGCGAGGTCCATGCGCTCTGCGGCGAGAACGGCGCCGGCAAGTCGACGCTGATGAACATCATCGCGGGCGTGCTGCAGCCGACCGAGGGCGAAATCCGCGTCGATGGCAAGCCGGTCCGCATCGCGTCTCCGGCCGCCGCCCAGTCGCTCGGCATCGGCCTCGTGCATCAGGAAATCGCGCTCTGCCCGGACGCGACGGTCGCCGAAAACATGTTCATGGCGGCCACCAACCGCCGCCGCTCGCCCTTCATGAACTACCGTGCGCTGGAACGCGACGCGCAGGCCGTCATGAACCGCCTTGCCGCCATCGATGTCCGCCGCAAGGTGGCGGACCTGCCGATCTCCAGCCAGCAGCTTGTCGAGATCGCCAAGGCCCTGACGCTCGATTGCCGCGTGCTGATCCTCGACGAGCCGACCGCCGCGCTGACCGAAACCGAGGCGCAGCAACTCTTCGCGATCATTCGCGACCTCAAGGCGAACGGCATCTCGATCATCTATATCAGCCACCGCATGGCCGAGATTTTCAGCCTGTGCGACCGGGTAACCGTCTTCCGCGACGGCCGCTACGTCTGCACAGACCGTATCGCCGACGTGACGCCCGACGACGTGGTGCGCCGCATGGTGGGCCGTGAGATCACGCAGCTCTATCCGGCCAAGCTCGACCCGCAGGAAGCCAGCGGCGAAACGATCCTCGATGTCGACGGTCTCGGCGACGGCGTGCGCTTCCAGAATGTCAGCCTCAGCTTACGAAAGGGCGAGATCCTGGGGATCGGCGGCCTGATCGGCTCCGGCCGCACGGAGATCGCCGAAGGCATCTGCGGCCTGCGCTCGCATGTGACGGGCACGGTGCGTCTGCATGGCGCTCCCCGGAAGATCGCGTCCTATGCCGATGCCGTGAAGGCGGGCATCGTCTATCTCTCCGAGGACCGCAAGGGGTCCGGCGTCTTCCTCGACATGTCCATCGCGCAGAACATTTCCGCGCTGGATCTCAAGGCGCTCACCAATGCCGCGGGTCTGCTCGACAGCCGCGCCGAGGCGGCGCTTGCGGAGGATTTCGCAAAACGGCTCGCCGTTCGCATGGGCGGCATCGAAGCGCCCGTCAAGTCGCTGTCCGGCGGCAACCAGCAGAAGGTGGCGATCGCCAAGCAGCTGGCGGTGAAGCCGAAGGTCATCCTGATGGACGAGCCGACGCGCGGCATCGACGTCGGCGCCAAGACGGAAATTCACCGCCTGCTGCGCGACCTGGCGCGCGCGGGCATCGGTATCGTCGTCATATCATCGGAAATGCCGGAACTGCTGGGCCTTGCCGACCGCGTGCTGGTCGTGCGGGAAGGGCAGATCGCAGGGGAACTAGGCGCGGACGAGATGTCGGAAGAAGCCGTCATCCGCCTTGCCTCGGGGCTCGGCGCGGCGCAGGCGGCCCATCATGCCGCGTGAGAAGAAAATGGGAGAGAGGGAAATGGCAATCGACACGATGGCGGCGGCTGCGCCGAAAACATCGTCCATCAAGCGCTTCGGCACGATGCGGGAAGCCGGACTGATCGCGATCATCCTCGCCATCGGCGTGATCATGACCTTCGCCTCGCCGCACTTCCTGACGCTCGGCAACTTCCGCGCCATGCTGATGAGCTTTTCGGTGGAGGGGATCGTCGTCGTCGGCATGACGATCCTGCTGATCGTCGGCGGCATCGACCTTGCGGTCGGCTCCGTCGTCTGCTTCGCCATGGTGCTGTCGGGCTCGTTGTTCCTTGCCGGTCTCGACCCCTGGACGGCCTCGCTCGCCGGCATCGCCGCCAGCAGCGCCATCGGCGGCATCATGGGCTTCTTCGTGACGGTCGTCGGCCTCAACCATTTCATCACGTCTCTGGCGGCGATGGTGATCGTGCGCGGGCTTTGCCTCATCATCACCAAGGGCACGCCGCTCTCGCTCTTCACGCTGCCGGCCGGCTTCAAGGCGGTGGGGCAGGGCACCTTCTACGGTGTTCCCTATGTCATCCTGATCTTCGTCGCCGTCGTCGTGCTGTTCGATTTCCTGCTGCGACGGGCGACCGCCTTCCGCAAGGTGTTCTATACCGGCAGCAACGAGAAGGCCGCGCTCTATTCCGGCATCAAGACCAACCAGGTGAAGTTCTGGGTGACGGTGCTGTGCTCGACGCTCGCCGGGGTCGCAGGTGTCATCTACATGTCCCGCTTCGGCGCGGCGACGCCTACCTTCGGTGTCGGCATGGAGCTGAACATCATCGCCGCGGCGGTCATCGGCGGGGCCTCGCTCAGCGGCGGCTCGGGCACGATCCTCGGGGCCATCCTCGGCATGGCGCTGCTCTCGCTCGTCACCTCGTCGCTGATCCTGCTCAACGTCTCGGTCTATTGGCAGGACATGATCAAGGGCTGCATTCTGCTCGCCGCCGTTTCCATCGACCATTTCCTGCACAAGCGGAAGGCCGCCTGACATGCCGATCGCCAAACTGAAACCCCGCACGAGCGCCCCGCGCGAAGAGATCGTCATCGCCCGCCAGATGCACCAGGCGCTCGTCCTGCACTTCCTGGAAGGCCTGACGCAGGCGCAGATCGCCGACCAGCTCGGCATCTCGCACGCCACCGTCAATCGCCTCATCAAGCGCGGTCGCCAGCTCGGCCTCGTCGAGATCAAGATCAAGTCGCCGGTCGAGCCGCTGGTGGACATGGAAGAACGGCTTCTGGCGCTCGGTGGCATCGGCCGCGCCGTGGTGGTGCCGACCGTTTCGGACAATCCGCAGACCGCCCTGCAGGCGGTCGGGGAGGCGGCTGCGCGACTGCTCATCGAAGAGATCGCCGATGGCGACACGATCTGCATCACCGGCGGCAAGGGCGTCGGCGCCGTCGTGG
This sequence comes from Shinella sp. G-2, assembly GCF_050172695.1. Lineage (NCBI taxonomy): Bacteria > Pseudomonadati > Pseudomonadota > Alphaproteobacteria > Hyphomicrobiales > Rhizobiaceae > Shinella > Shinella sp. G-2. Next base: position 41,600 of record NZ_JBBEYH010000028.1, read on the forward strand.
CGGGGCTTCAGGCGCCGCGCCGCTTCGATATCGAGGTCATCCCGGCGACGGGCTGCGTCCAGGGCAAGCACTATACGGACGTCAACCACGTCTCGACGCTGATGGCCGAACGGCTGGGCGGGCGCTCCTACCAGATCCATGCGCCACTCTTCGCCGACGATGCCGCGCAGCGCGCGATGCTGATGAACATGCGCTCCGTCGCGGATGTCTTCCAGCGGGCGCGGGAAGCCAAGGTGGCCGTCGTCGGCATCGGCTCGATCCTCAGCGCCGACTCGACCTATTACGATCTGCACCCGTCTTCCAGCACGGACCGTAACGCCATCGAGCATTCCGGTGCGAGCGCGGAACTCCTGGCCCATCTGCTCGATGGCAGGGGCCGGGTCTGCGAGTACAGTCTCAACCGTGCTCTCGTCTCGCTGACCCTTGAGGAATTCGCCTCGATCCCGACCAAGATCGGCGTTGCGAGCGGGCTCAACAAGGCCGGCTCCATCCTCTCCGTCCTGCGCGGCAGCCACCTCGATACGCTCGTCACCGACGAGGCGACCGGCGCGCGCATCCTTGAACTGGCATCCGAAGAAGGACTTACCGCATGAGCGGCGAACAGTTGATCCGCGACATCGGGCGCTCCGGCGTCAGCGCCTCGGCCGTCGGCCTCGGCACCTGGGCCATCGGCGGCTGGATGTGGGGCGGCACGGACGAGGCGCAATCCATTGCCGCAATCCATGCCTCGCTCGATGCCGGCGTGACGCTCATCGACACCGCGCCGGCCTATGGTCTTGGCCGTTCGGAAGAGATCGTCGGCAAGGCCATTGCCGGCCGCCGCGACAAGGCCGTGATCGCCACGAAATGCGGCCTCGTCTGGCACACGCAGAAGGGCAGGCACTTCTTCGATCAGGACGGCAAGCCGGTTCATCGCTATCTCGGCCGGGATTCGATCGTGCATGAGGTCGAAGAGAGCCTGCGCCGGCTCGGCACGGATTACATCGACCTCTACATCACCCACTGGCAGGACCCGACGACCCCCATCGAGGAGACCGTCGCGGCGCTGGAGGATCTGAAACAGGCCGGAAAGATCCGCGCCATCGGCGCGAGCAACGTCAACCGGACGGAGCTCGAAACCTATATCCAGACCGGATCGCTCGACGCGATCCAGGAGCGGTTCAGCATGATCGATCGCGAGATCGAGGCGGACCTGCTGCCGCTCACTGTTCCGAACGGCGTGGCGACGCTCAGCTATTCCTCGCTGGCGCTCGGCCTCCTGTCGGGCACCATCGGACCGGTGCGCGTCTTTTCCGGCGACGACCAGCGCAAGGACAATCCGCGCTTTTCGGTCGCCAACCGGCAAAAGACGACGGATTTTGCGCAAGCGATCCGCCCTGTCGCGGAGCGGCACGGCGCGAGCATCGCGCAGGCCGTGATCGCCTGGACGCTGGCGCAACCGGGCGTGACCTTTGCTCTGTGCGGTGCGCGAAACCCGGCGCAGGCGCTCGACAATGCCCGCGCCGGCACGCTCCGGCTCGGGGCCGATGACCTTGCGGCCATCGACGCTGCGATAGCGGCGACGCTGGCCAACATGGACGGATAACGGACTGCCATCATGAACCGGACAGAGACTTTGCACGGGCTCCGCCAGAGCCCGAAGGTGGACGTATGCGTCCTCGGCGGCGGCATCAACGGGCTCAGCGTCTTCCGCGAGCTGGCGTTGCAGGGCGTCAATGTGCTGCTGGTCGAAAAGGCCGATTACTGCTCCGGCGCGAGCGCGGCGCTGTCGCGCATGGTTCATGGCGGCTTGCGCTATCTCGAAAACGGCGAGTTCAGCCTCGTCAAGGAATCCCTCGTCGAACGCGACCGGTTGCTGCGCAATGCACCGCATTATGTCGCGCCGCTGCCGACGACGGTGCCGATCTTCGACACGTTTTCCGGCCTTGCCAACGGCATCGTGCGGTTCCTCGGCCTCACCCGCCGCCCCAGCCGGCGCGGCGCCGTCGCCATCAAGGCCGGTCTCGGCATCTACGATTTCCTGACGCGCAAGCGCGCGCTGATGCCGAAGCATCAGTTCCGCGGCCGCAAGGCGACGCTCGGCAAATGGCCGGCGCTCAATCCGGCGGTTCGCAATTCCGCGACCTACTACGACGCCTGGGTCAGCCATCCCGAGCGCATCGGCATCGAGCTTCTGCAGGACGGCCTCTCCGCCGGGCCGACGGCGAAAGCCCTCAACTATGCCACGGTCGAAGAGGACGGGCAGGGCGGTTTTAATCTGCGGGACGGGCTTTGCGGTGAAACGCTCCCTCTCCGCCCGAGACTGATCGTCAATGCGACGGGCGGCTGGATCGATATCGCCAACGGGACGCTGCTTCCACCGGAAAGCCGGCCCGCGCCGCTGATGGGCGGCACCAAAGGCTCGCATCTCATCGTCGACAATGCGGTCCTGCGCGACATGCTCGACGGTCACATGATCTATTACGAGAACGAGGACGGGCGCATCTGCATCCTCTTTCCCTATCTCGGCAAGGTGCTGGTCGGCTCGACGGATATCCGCGTCGACGATCCCGGCACGGTTCGCTGCGAGGCGGAGGAGCGGGACTATATCCTGCAATCCCTCGCCTTCGTTCTGCCGGGCATCGAGATCCGCCCGGAAGAGATCGTCTTCCAGTTCGCCGGCGTGCGTCCCCTGCCGGCCAGCAACGACAGCTTCACGGGCCGCATCCCGCGCGATCATTTCTGCACCGTGCTGGAAAACGGCAAGAGCGGCCCGCCCGTGCTCTGCATGATCGGCGGCAAATGGACGACCTTCCGCTCCTTCGGCGAACTTGCCGCCGACATGGCGCTGGAACGCCTCGGCCTCACGCGGAAGGTGGAAACGGCGGACCGCATGATTGGCGGGGGGAGGGCATTTCCGGCCGATCCTGTGGCCTGGATACGCGACCTCGCCGTGACCGCCGGTCTTTCCGTCGAGCGGGCGACCGTGCTCTTCCAGCGCTATGGCACGGATTCAAGATCCGTTGCCGCCTTCATCGCCGCGGGCCCGGATCATGCCTTGCCGCATGCCGGCTACAGCACGCGCGAGCTGCTGTTCCTGATCCGCACCGAAGCGCTCGAGCATCTCGATGACCTGTTGCTGCGCCGCACGGCACTGGCGATTTCCGGCGAGCTTTCCCTCGCCATGGCCGAGGCTGCGCTCGATCTGCTCGCTGCCGAAAAAGGCTGGTCCGCGATGCGGACGGCCGAGGAGCGCGGCCGCTTCCTCACCCTCATGCAGGAACGCCACGGCGTTTCGGAAAAGACCCTTTCCGTACGGAACGAACACAGGAGTGAAATATGCGAGACAACCGCAAGGTCCGGATGAACCGGCTGTTCGGCAACGGCCGTTGCCTGGACGTGGCGATCGATCATGGCGTGTGCAACGAGCCGTCCTTCCTCGACGGGCTGGAGAACATGCCCGCCGTCGTGAAGGCGCTGGTGGACGCCAAGCCCGATGCGATCCAGATGAACTACGGCCAGGCGGATCTTCTTCAGGACATGCCCGGCAAGGACAAGCCGGCGCTCGTCATGCGCATCGACATGGGCAACCCCTATAACCGCATTCGCCATCGCGACATGTGGGCGGTTCTCCAGAACGATGCCGAGCCGCTGGTCGGCGCGCTTCAGATGGATGCGGCCTGCGTGGTGGTGAATCTCTTCATGCTGCCGGACGAGCCGGATCTCTTCCGCCAATGCGTGCAGAACATTTCCCGCGTCCGGGCGGATTGCGAGAAATACGGCATGCCGCTGATGATCGAACCGCTCGTCATGCAGCCGGTCACGGAGCGCGGCGGCTACATGGTCGATGGCGATGCGGAGAAGATCGTCACGCTGACGCGGCTCGCCCGCGAAATGGGCGCCGACATCGTCAAGGCCGATCCGACGACCAATGCGGAGGATTTCCACCGGGTCGTAGAGGCGGCGCGCTGCCCGGTTCTGGTACGTGGCGGCGGCAAGGAAGACCTTCGCGCCGTCTTCGACAAATCCGCCGCCTTGATGCGGCAGGGCGCAATGGGCATGGTCTATGGACGCAACATCTACCAGCACGCCAATCCGAGCGCGGTGGTGCGCGGGCTGATGGCGATCATCCATGCGGATGCCAGCGGCGAGGCCGCGTTCGCGGTCTACCAGCAGGGATGAGCGTCGGGCAAATCCGGGAAGCGTGCACAGCGGTTCCCGGGATTGCGGAGATGAAATGAACCTTGGGAGGGGTTCGGAATGCAAAACTATCTGTTGGGGCTCGACGCCGGCAACACGGTCATCAAGGCGGTGATCTTCGATCTCACCGGCCGGGAACTGGCGCAGGCCGGGGAGGAGGGGCATAGCCGCATGCCGTCTCCCGGCCATGTGGAGCGCGATCTGAACGAGCTCTGGTCCAATGCGAAGCGGGTCATCCGCACCTGCCTCGACAAGGCCGGCATCGCGGCGGAGGAGATTGCCGCCATCGGCTGCGCCGGCCACGGCAACGGGCTCTATGCGCTCGACAGGGACGGCGCGCCGCTGATCGGCATCCAGTCGCTCGACACCCGGGCGACCGGTCTCGTGGAGGAGTGGGCGGCATCCGGCGTTGGCGAACGAACCTATCCCATCGCCCGTCAGCGCCCGTGGCCTTCCCAGACCCCGACGCTGCTCGCCTGGCTGAAACGTCATCGGCCGGAGCTGTTCCGGCGCATTGGAACGGTGTTCTTCTCCAAGGATTTCGTCGTCAACCGACTGACGGGTGAGCGTCTCAGCGAGGTGTCCGACATGTCCGGCGCCGGCCTGCTCGATCTCGCCGCACGGCGTTACGACAAGACGCTGATGGAGGCCTATGGGCTTGGCGACTGCATGAACCTCTTGCCGCCCCTCATCGAAAGCGCCGATATCGCCGGGCGGGTGACGGAGGACGTGGCGCGGGAGACGGGGCTTGCTGCCGGCACGCCCGTGGTCGGCGGTCTCTTCGACGTGGTGGCATCGGCGCTCGGTTCGGGCGTTTCGCGCACGGGCAGCGCCTCGATCATCGCGGGCACCTGGAGTATCAACCAGGTGGTCATCGACGGTCCCGATCTCGGCGCACCCGTCTTCATGTCCTCGACCTTCGACCACACCCGATACATGGCGATGGAAAACAGTGCCACCTCGGCGGCCAATCTCGAATGGCTGGTGCGGGAGTTCTTCGAGGGCGACCATCACGGCGAGGTCTCGCCCTTCGATGCCTGCTGTGCGCTGGCGGAGGCGATCGTGCCCGCAGCGGACGATCCGCTTTACCACCCCTATCTCTACGGCGCCCAGCAGGATGGCCATGCCCGCGCCGGCTTCTACGGCATGGCCGGCTGGCACACCAAGGGGCACCTCGTTCGCGCCCTCCTGGAAGGCGTCGCCTTCGGCCATCGCCAGCATGTGGAGACGATCCGCAAGGCCGGTGCGGTCTTCGAGACGGCCGTGCTTTCCGGCGGCGGCTCGCGCAGCCGGTTCTGGCCGCAGATCTTCGCGGATGTGCTCGGCGTGCCCGTCTCCGTCGCCACCTCGCGGGAAACCGGGGCGCTCGGCGCGGCGATCGCGGCGGGAACGGGTGTCGGCCTCTTTGCCGATTTCACGCAAGGGGCAGAGGCGATGGTGCGCACGGACCGGCACTATCGGCCGAACGGCGCGCTTGCCGCCCATTACACCAGGCGCTACGCGCTTTACATGGATATTGCCGAAGCCATGGCGCCGCTCTGGCGGCGGCTGTCGGTCCCGGAAAACAGGACAGCGGGAGTTGCGGCGTGAACAGGCATGACGATGAGAAGCCGGTCGACGAAGGAACCTACGATTTCATCGTCGTCGGTGCCGGCTCGGCGGGCTGCGTTCTGGCAAACCGCCTCTCGGCCGATCCGAAGAACCGGGTGCTGCTGCTGGAAGCCGGCGGATCGGACCGTTATCACTGGGTCCATGTGCCGATCGGCTATCTCTACTGCATGGGCAACCCGCGCACCGACTGGATGATGAAGACGGCGGCGGAGGCCGGCCTCAACGGCCGCGCCCTCAACTATCCGCGCGGAAAGGTGCTCGGCGGCTGCTCGTCGATCAACGGCATGATCTACATGCGCGGCCAGGCGGCCGACTATGACGGCTGGCGGCAGGCGGGCAATGCCGGCTGGGGCTGGGACGACGTGCTGCCCTATTTCGTCAAATCGGAGGACAACTATCGCGGCAAGTCCGCCATGCACGGCGCCGGCGGCGAATGGCGCGTCGAGCGCCAGCGCCTTTCCTGGCCGATCCTCGATGCGTTCCGCGATGGGGCGGAGGAGCTCGGCGTTCGCAAGACCGACGATTTCAACGACGGCGACAATGAGGGTTCCGGTTATTTCGAGGTCAACCAGCGCGGCGGCGTGCGGTGGAACACGACGAAAGCGTTCCTGCGTCCCGCCATGAAGCGCGGGAACCTGCGTGTGGTGACCGGGGCCGAAACCGAGCGGCTGGTTTTCGACGGCAAGGTCGTGACGGGCGTGCGCTTCCGGCTCGACGGACGCCTCCGTGTGGCCCGCGCTTCCCGCGAGGTCGTGCTTTCGGCGGGCGCGATCAATTCGCCGAAGATCCTGGAACTGTCGGGTGTCGGCCGGCCGGACCTGCTCTCCACGCTCGGCATCCCGGTTCATCATGAATTGCAGGGCGTCGGCGAGAACCTGCAGGACCATTTGCAGATCCGCACGGTCTTCAGGATCGAAGGCGCGAAGACGCTGAACCAGCTCTACCACAATCTCTTCGCCCGCGCGGGCATGGGCCTGCAATATGCTCTTCGCCGTTCGGGCCCGCTTTCCATGGCGCCGAGCCAGCTTGGCATCTTCGCCAAGAGCGACCCGGCGGTCGCGACCGCCGATCTCGAATATCACGTCCAGCCGCTGAGCACCGACCGGCTCGGCGAGCCGCTGCACCGCTATCCGGCCGTCACGGTCTCCGTCTGCAACCTCAGGCCCGAAAGCCGTGGTACGGTGCATGTGACGGCGCGCGATGCCTCGCTGGCGCCGGAAATCCGGCCGAACTATCTTTCGACGGTCGGCGACCGGCTGCTCGCGGCGAAATCCATCCGCCATGCCCGCAGCCTCATGGAGACGAAGGCGATCTCCCGCTTCCGGCCGCAGGAAATGCTGCCGGGTACGCAATACCAGAGCGACGAGGACCTCATCCATCGCGCCGGCGACATCGCGACGACCATCTTCCACCCGGTCGGCACCTGCAAGATGGGCAGCGATCCGATGGCCGTCGTGGATTGCCGGCTGCGGGTGCATGGTCTTGAGCGCCTGCGCGTCGTCGATGCCTCGATCATGCCGACCATCGTCTCCGGCAACACCAATTCGCCTGTCATCATGATCGCGGAAAAGGCGGCCGAGGCGATGCTGGCACGCGCCTGAAAGCATCGCAGACACCGCGGGGAGGCCGGGCACGGCATGTTGTCTCGGGGGCCCCCATTCGCGCGGATGTCGTTCTCCGCGAGGGCGCCCCGACTGTCTCGTTTGAAAACACCCTCAAAATGCAGGGCTTTCGCGGTTTTGAAATGGTGCACATAGCCGCGTAAATCAGGGAATACGAGCAATCTTCTGGTTGTATTAGGATTTTCATCACTCTCTTGTGCTTCAATTCGATCTGCCCAAGCGACCGCGGTTTCGCCCGGTTGCCGGCGGATGAGTGGGGTAAGACGGGTGCGGCCTTTGCGCGGGACGACAGCGATCGCGAGCGGAAGAAAATGGCACGGCGCACGCCGAAGGTCGGCGAACGGATATCCGCGATGAAGACGCCACCGAAGACGACGCTTCGCCTCATCACCGTTGCCTGGCCCTTTGTCCTGATCGTCGTTCTCCAGACGGTGCTGGCGACCTTCAGCCTGCAGGTCACCTCGTCGCTGCGCGCCTTCGTGACCGGCGAAAGCCTGTGGTCTAAAGGGCAGCACGATGCCCTCTACTACCTCAACCGCTATGCCGAATCCGGCAACCGCTCCTTCATCGCGCGCTACCGCGACGCCATGGCCGTGCCGCTCGGCGACCGTGCGGCGCGCCTGGCGCTGGAAGCCGATCCGCCGGATACCGCGGCCGCCTTCAGGGGCTTTCTGAAGGGCGGCAACCATCCCGACGATATTCCGAACGTCATCTGGCTGTTCCGCTATTTCCGCTGGCTGCCGGTGATGGAGGAATGCATTCGCGACTGGCGTACGGCCGAGGGCGTGCTCTTGCAATTGCTGCCGATCGGCGCGGCGGTGGACCTGCCGCCCCAGATCCGGGACGTGGACCGGCGTGAGATCATGCGCCAGCTCGACGAGATCAACGCCCTGGTGACGCCCCTCACCAAGCGCTTCTCCGATCGTCTGGGCGAGGGCACCCGCCAGGTGCAGGATGCGTTGTTCATCGTCAACGCCGCGATGGCGCTGCTGTTCGTCGTGCTGACGGTCTGGCGGCTGAACAGCTTCCTTGCCCATCGCCGCCGGATCGAGGCGCAGCTTTCCTTCAGCGCCAACCATGACGACCTCACGGGGCTGCCTAACCGGCGGCTGTTCGAGAAGAAACTGGCGAAGTCGCTCGACGGTGCCGGTGCGCGCCACGCACTGATGTTCATCGACCTCGATCAGTTCAAGGCGGTGAACGACAATGGCGGCCATGCGGCGGGCGATGAACTGCTGCGCCGCGTGTCGCACGATCTCGGCAACGCGATCCGCCACACGGACCTGCTCGCCCGGCTGGGCGGCGATGAGTTCGGCATCGTCCTGCCCGATTGCTCGCTGGAGGATGCGCACAACATCGCGCTTCGCCTGCGCGAGGTGACCGAGGGGATCGATTTCACCTGGAACGGACACCGCTATGCCATCAGCGCCAGCATCGGCGTCGTGCATCTGGCCGGTCGGCGCTACACCCTGCAGGAGGCGCTGCGGGCGGCCGATATCGCCTGCTACATGGCCAAGGAGAAGGGCCGCAACCGCGTGCACGTCTTCGAGCCGAACGATGCGGCCCAGACCCAGTTCACGGCCAACCTCAACTGGGTGCAGCGCCTGCACCGGGCACTGGAGGAGGATCGCTTCCAGCTCTATTCCCAGGCGATCGTGCCTGTCGCCGGCGACGACGACGGGCAGGAACATTGCGAAATCCTGCTGCGGCTGGAGGAGAACGGCAAGCTCCTGACGCCGGGTGCCTTCATTCCCGGCGCCGAGCGTTTCGGCCTGATGCCGGCCATCGACCGCTGGGTCGTGCGCCACGCGCTCGATGTCATCGCCCGGCGCGAGGGCGCATCCGCCGGCACCTATTCGATCAATCTCAGTGGCCTGACGCTGAAGGACGATACCTTCCTGCCGTTCCTGCGCGACGCGCTGCGCCGAAGCCGCGTGCCCGCCGACCTGCTCTGCTTCGAGATCACCGAAACCAGCGCCATCGAGAATCTCGATGAGGCCGTCGCCTTCATGAACGCGATGCGCGCCATGGGCTGCCGCTTCGCGCTCGACGATTTCGGGGTCGGCATGTCGTCCCTGACCTATCTGAAACGCCTGCCGGTCGACTATGTGAAGATCGACGGCAGCTTCGTGCGCGACATGCTGACGGACAAGACGGACTGGATGACGGTCGAGATGATCAACCAGATTTCGCACCTTGCAGGGCGCAAGACCATCGCCGAATTCGTCGAGAATGCGGAAATCCTTGCCGCGCTCGCCACCATCGGCGTGGATTACGCGCAGGGTTACGCGATCGGCCATCCGGTGCCGTTCCGCCCGGAGACGGCCGCTCCCACGCTATCGCCCCGCCATGCCGACGTCGCATAGGGCGTTTCCAGCCGAAGCGGCATCGCCTGCGCACTGGATCACGCCACAAGAACAAGAGGCGAGACCAATTCCTCTGGGCCGGTCTTCCCCGGATTGCCCTGGCGGTTAGGCAAGCTCCGAGGCCCGCTCCAGCGCCTTCAGCATGGTGCGTTCCGCGAGGTTCAGATAGGTCTCCATCTGCGTCGCCGCTTCCAGCGGCCTGTTGTCCTCGAGCAGCGTGACGATGGCGTCGTTCATGTCGACGAAGGGCGCGTGCAGGTGTTCGGGGTCGTTGAGCAGCCCGAAGCAGAGGCGCAGTTCCGCCGATATGCGTTCGTAGAATTCGTTCAGGCGGACGCTGTCCGACAGGTCGATGATGGCGGTGTGGAAGACCATGTTGGCGCTGCCGACGCCGACCCAGTCGCCTTCGCCGCGCCGTTGCTGCGCCATGCTCACCGCCTCGCGCATCACCCGGATCGCCGGGTGCTGCTGCCAGGCCTGGCGCAGCGCGCCGCATTCCAGCATGCGCCGCACCCGGTAGATGTCGATGATCGAGGCCATGGTGGGCACGGCGACGAAGACGCCGCGGTTGGCCTCGTGGCGCAGGAGGCCGTCCTTGGTGAGCAGGCGGAAGGCTTCGCGCAGCGAATTGCGCGAGACGTCGAACCGTTCGGAGAAGGCGGCTTCGGAGAGGCGCTGGCCGGGCGAAAGCTCGCCCGAGATCAGCAGCGTGCGAATGCGTCGCGCCAATCGATCCGCAAGCGGCAGCCCATCCCCGTCATCCGTCATGCTACCCTCCGTCCCGGTTTTCCGACCGGGCAAGCCCCTCTGTTCCGGCTGGCCTTAGCACGAATGCGGGGACAATGGGGATGAAAACTGAGGCCAATCCCGACCTATGTGCTTGGTAAAAAGGCAGAAATAAGGAACGATATGGAAATATTGTTGAACAATCTTGACATTTTTGTGTGGCAGTTCATCATTCCGTCATTCTAGCACCCGCGAGGGGCGGGTGCGTGAGAGCGGAGAAATCTCATGGAACAGAGCAGAGCAGCTCCGGCCGGCAGCAGCGTCGCTGCGCAGGCCCTCGACACCGTCAAGTCCCGTCGCTCGGCGCTGATCGCCGCGATCTTCCTGATGGCGACCAGCGCCATCGGTCCTGGCTTCATCACCCAGACGGCGACCTTCACCACCAAGCTCGGTGCGGCCTTCGCATTCGGCATCCTCGCCTCGATCCTCATCGACTTCGTCGTGCAACTCAACATCTGGCGCATCGTGACGTTGACGCGCATGCGCGCCTCCGATGTCGCCAACGCCGCCATTCCCGGCTCCGGCTATCTGCTTGCCATCCTCGTCATCGTCGGTGGCCTGTTCTTCAACATCGGCAATATCGGCGGCACGGGCCTTGGCCTCAACGCCGTCTTCGGCCTCGACCCGAAGATCGGCGGGGCGATCAGCGCCGTCTTCTCCATCGGCATCTTCCTGTCCAAGCGCGCCGGCCTTGCCGTCGACCGCTTCATCATCTTCGCCGGTATCCTGATGATCGTGCTGACGCTCTACGTCGCCTTCGTCTCCGGCCCGCCGGTCGGCGAGGCGCTGTTCCAGACGGTTCTGCCCGACACGGTCGATTTCGCGACGATCACCACCATTGTCGGCGGCACGGTCGGCGGCTACATCACCTATTCCGGCGCGCACCGTCTGCTTGATCGCGGCATGGTCGGCGAGCAGCATCTGCCGGCCGTCACCCGCGCCGCGCTGACCGGCATCGCCGTCACCGGCCTGATGCGTTACGTGCTCTTCCTCGCCATTCTCGGCGTCGTTGCCAGCGGTGTCGTCATCGACACGGCAAGCCAGGCCGCAAACCCGGCCGCGCAGGCCTTCCAGGCTGCGGCGGGCGACGTTGGCCTTCGTCTCTTCGGCATCATCTTCTGGGCCGCCGCCATTACCAGCGTCATCGGCGCGGCCTATACGTCGGTCTCCTTCATCACTGTCTTCAAGCAGGATATCAGCGAGCATGCCCGCAACATGGCGACGGTCGTCTTCATCGCCTTCTCGCTGGTCTGCTATCTGCTGATGACCACGCCGCCGGCCGCCATGCTGGTCTTCGTCGGTGGTCTCAACGGTCTCATCCTGCCGATCGGCCTTTCCATCTTCCTCTTCGCCGCCTGGAAGCGCGAGGACCTGATGGGTGGCTATCACTATCCGCGCTGGCTGCTGGTCCTTGGCGTCCTGGTCTGCGCGCTCACGTGGTATATGGGCTACAAGTCGGCCGGCACGATCTTCGGCCTGCTGGGTCTCTAAGAGAAGGAGGGAGGAACCATGGCAGCGATCGATCTCAACAGCGACCTCGGTGAAAGCTACGGCGCATGGCGCATGGGCGATGACGCGGCGATGCTCGCCGTCGTCTCCTCCGCCAACATCGCCTGCGGTTTCCATGCCGGCGATCCGGCGGGCATCTACCGCACGGTGAAGGCGGCCGCGGCGAACGGCGTCGTCATCGGCGCCCACGTCTCCTATCCGGACCGCGTCGGCTTCGGCCGGCGCGACCTCGACGCCACCTCGGAAGAGTTGATCGCCGACGTGATCTACCAGATCGGCGCGATCAAGGGCGTCGCCGCCGCCGCCGGAACCACCGTGCGCTACGTCAAGCCGCATGGCGCGCTCTACAACCGCATCGCCTATGACGCCAGGCAGGGCCAGGCGGTCATCGACGGCATCAAGGCCGTCGATCCCTCGCTGATCCTGATGGGCCTTGCCAATGCGCCGATCCTCGATCTCGCGCGCCGCGCCGGGCTTGCCGTCGTCGCCGAGGCCTTCGCGGACCGCGCCTATACGCCGAAGGGCGAGCTCGTCTCGCGCCGCGAGGCGGGCTCCGTGCTGCATGATGAAAAGAAGATCGCCGATCGCATGGTGCAGCTTGCCCGAGAAGGCACGCTGGAGGCCATCGACGGCAGCACGATCCGCGTCGAGGCACAGTCGATCTGCGTGCATGGCGATAGCCCCGGCGCCGTCGCGATCGCGCAGGAAATTCGCCGTCGCTTCGAGGCGGAAGGCATTGCCATTCGCTCATTCGCCGACAAGGCCTGAGGTGCGGCCATGACGCTTCCGACCGCTTATCTCGACCATGCGGATGCTTCGCCGGCCCGCGCAGCGCGCGCGGCCTATCGCGGTGGCCGCGTCGAGCCGACCTCGGGCATCGCGCCGGGCTTCACGCAGGCCAACATGATCGTGCTGCCGCACGACTGGGCTTTCGATTTCCTGCTTTATGCGCAGCGCAATCCCAAGCCCTGCCCGGTGCTCGACGTTTCCGATCCCGGCGTGCCGACGACGCTGCTCGCGCCCGGCGCGGACCTTCGCACCGACCTGCCGCTCTATCGCATCTGGCGCGACGGCAAGCTGGCCGAGGAAACCTCCGACGCGACGGCCGCCTGGGCGGAACGCGACGACCTCGTCGCCTTCCTGATCGGCTGCTCCTTCACCTTCGAAACGCCGATGGTGGAGGCGGGCATCGAGATCCGCCACATGACGGACAAGAGCAACGTGCCGATGTACCTCACCAACCGGGCCTGCCGGCCCGCCGGCCGGCTGAAGGGCAACATGGTCGTCTCCATGCGGCCGATCCCGGCCGCGCGCGTTGCGGATGCCGCCACCATTTCCGGCCGGTTCCCGGCGGTGCACGGCGCGCCCGTCCATGTCGGTGCGCCGGAAGGACTGGGCATAGCCGATCTCGCCCGGCCGGATTTCGGCGACGCGGTGCGGATCGAGCCGGGCGAAGTGCCGGTCTTCTGGGCCTGCGGCGTCACCCCGCAGGCAGCCGTCATGGCCTCGGGCGTGCCCTTCGCCATAACCCATGCACCCGGCTACATGTTCATCACCGACATTCCCGATTCCGCCTATCACGCGTGAGGGCCCGATGCGTTTTCTTCCCGTCAGCCTGACCACGATCCTTGTCGAACTCGCCGATCTCGACGAGACGCTTGCCCTCTTCGCCTCGCTCGAGGCGGATCCCATCGACGGCATCGAGGAGACGGTGCCGGCCGCCCGTACCCTGATGATCCGCTTCCGCCCCGAAAAGGTGACGCCGGCGGCGCTCGCCGCACGGATCGCCACCCGCGACCTCTCGGCGAAAATCGCGCCCTCGGAGCATCTGGTGGAAATCCCGGTTCGCTATGACGGCGAGGACCTTGCCGACGTCGCCGATCTCACGGGCCTTTCCGTGGCGGAGGTCATCCGTCGCCATACGGAGAGCGAATTCACCGTCGCCTTCTGCGGCTTCGCGCCGGGCTTCGGTTATCTCGTCGGCGGCGATCCGGCGCTGCAGGTGCCGCGCCGCAAGAGCCCGCGCACCCGCATTCCCGCCGGTTCCGTCGCGCTCGCCGGCGCCTTCAGCGGCGTCTACCCGCAGGCAAGCCCCGGCGGCTGGCAGATCATCGGCACGACGCCGGTCAAGATGTGGGACATCGACCGCGATCCCGGCGCGCTGTTCCAGCCCGGCTATCGCGTCCGCTTCTTCGACATGGATACTTCAGGCCGGACGGTCAGCCTTCCCGAACCCGCCATACGCCCGGAACGGACGGTTGCAGCGGAAGCGCCGCAGTTCAAGGTTCTCGCCGCGCCCATGCCGGCCGTGTTCCAGGATCTCGGTCGTTTCGGCCAGACGGGGCAGGGGGTCTCGGCCTCCGGCGCGCTCGATCGCGGCGCCTTCAACGCCGCCAACCGCATCGTCGGCAATCCGGCCAATACGCCCGGTCTCGAACTCACCCTCGGCGGCTTTTCCTTCGAGAGCAACAGCCGTGCGGTGATCGGCCTTGCCGGTGCGCCCTGTCCGGTGACGGTGCGCGATGCGGCGGGCCGCGACCAGCATTTTCCGGCCTACCGGCCTGTCGCGCTGGAACCGGGCGACGTCGTGACCATCGGCCAGCCGAAGAAGGGCATGCGTGCCTATCTCGCCGTTCGTGGCGGCTTCGATATCGCGCCGGTGCTCGGCAGCGCGGCGACCGACACGCTGGCCATCGTTGGCCCCGAGCCGGTGGCGGCCGGAGCCGTGCTTGCTCTGAAGGGCGACGACAAGGGACTGGCAAGCGTTTCCGCGAACGAGATCGCCGCCTTCGACCCGCCGTCGGCGGGCGACGTGGTGACGCTCGACGTGGTGCTCGGCCCGCGTACGGACTGGTTCACGCAGAAGGGCATCGAGACGCTGACAAGCCAGCTCTGGCAGGTGACGCCGCAATCGAGCCGCGTCGGCATCCGCCTTGCCGGCGAGGTGCCGCTGGAGCGCAGGGACAGCGCGGAGCTGCCGAGCGAGGGCACGGCGACAGGCGCGATCCAGGTGCCGCATAGCGGCCAGCCGGTGCTCTTCCTCGCCGACCATCCGCTCACCGGCGGCTACCCCGTCATCGGCGCGGTCGCCGAATACCATCTCGACCTTGCCGGTCAGATCCCCATCAACGCCAAGATCCGCTTCCGCCCGATCGGCTCCTTCGCCGACATCGCCGCGACCCGCTAGGAGAAATGCCATGAAGAAAGTGCTGATTGCCAATCGTGGCGAGATCGCCGTGCGCATCCTGCGCGCCTGCCGCGACCATGGGCTCCAGTCCGTCGCCGTCTATGCCGATCCCGATGCGGACGCGCTCTTCGTCCGTCTCGCCGACGAGGCCTACGGGCTCGACGGCGTGCGGCCGGCAGAAACCTATCTCGATATCGACAAGCTGATCGCTATCGCCCGGCGCTCCGGCGCCGATGCGGTGCATCCGGGCTACGGTTTCCTCTCCGAGCGGGCGGAATTCGCTCAGGCCGTGCTCGATGCCGGCCTTACCTGGATCGGCCCCGACCCGAAGGTGATCACGGCGCTCGGCGACAAGGTCGAGGCGCGGCGCATCGCCCAGAGCGTCGGCGCGCCGCTCGTCGCCGGCAGCGACGGCCCGGTTTCCTCCGCCGCCGAGGTCATCGCCTTTGCCGAGCAGCACGGCCTGCCGGTCGCCATCAAGGCGGCGCATGGCGGGGGCGGGCGCGGCCTCAAGGTGGCCTGGAAGATGGAGGAGGTCGCGGACCTCTACGAATCTGCCGTGCGCGAGGCGACGGCCGCCTTCGGCCGCGGCGAATGTTTCCTCGAACGCTTCCTCGACAGGCCTCGCCACATCGAGGCACAGGTGATCGCCGACAAGCATGGCAATGTGCTGGTGCTGGGCACCCGCGACTGCTCGGCCCAGCGGCGCAACCAGAAGCTCATCGAAGAGGCGCCCGCGCCCTTCCTCTCGCCGGAACAGCGCGAGAAGATCCATGCCGCGGCCAAGGCGATCTGCGCCGCCGCCGGCTATTCCGGCGCCGGCACGGTGGAATTCCTGCTCGGCGTCGACGGCACGATCTCCTTCCTCGAGGTCAACACGCGCCTGCAGGTGGAACATCCCGTTACCGAGGAGACGACCGGCATCGACCTCGTCATCGAACAGTTCCGCGTCGCCGAGGGCGAGCGGCTTCGCCTTCTCGAAACGCCAGCCCCGCGCGGCCATTCCATCGAGTTCCGCATCAATGCGGAGGACCCCGGCCGCGGCTTCCTGCCGACGCCGGGCACGATCACCGTCTTCGACCCGCCGTCCGGTCCCGGTGTGCGCCTCGACAGCGGCGTCGTCAGCGGGTCCTCCATTCCCGGCGTCTTCGATTCGCTGATGGCCAAGCTGATCGTCACGGGCGCAACGCGTGAGGAGGCGATCCGCCGCGCCCGCCGGGCGCTGAAGGAGTTCCGCATCGAGGGTGTGGCGACGGTTCTGCCGTTCCACCGCGCCGCCATCGATACCGAGGACTTCGTCGGAACCGACGGCTTCAAGGTGCATACGCGCTGGATCGAGACGGATTTCGCGGCCATGCCCGAGGCCATGGCCCGGCCGGAACCGGCCGCCGATCCGTCGCTCGTCCGCACCCATCTCGAAATCGACGGCAAGCGCGTTTCGCTGGCGCTGCCGAGCCTGCTTCTCGCCGGTCTCGGCACGGCGGGGTCGGGCGCTGTTTCCGCCGGCGCGGCCAAGCCGGCGGAAAACGGCATCGCCGCCCCGGTTTCGGGTACGTTGCAGGCCTTCAAGGTCGCCGATGGCGCCGAGGTCGCCGAGGGTGAACTGGTGGCCATCATGGAGGCGATGAAGATGGAAACGCAGGTTCTTGCCCCCCGGGCCGGCCGCCTGCGCCTGCGCGTCAAGGAGGGCGACTACCTTCAGGCGGGCGACACGCTGATGGTGTTCGAGGGCTGAAGCCAGCCCTCCACCCGTCCCAAATGGGACATTGACCCGAAAGGGCTGCGCTTGCCTTAATCCGCCCCGGATTTTCATTCGGGGGACACGATGGTACGCACGCTCACAAGCACACCCAGGGCAGACGGTTTTCGCGCGCCGGGGGAATTCGAGCCCAAGTCCGGCTGCTGGCTGATCTGGCCGGAACGGCCGGACACCTGGCGGCTCGGCGCAAAGCCGGCGCAGAAGCTTTTCGCGCAGGTCGCGGCGGCAATCGCCGAGAGTGAACCCGTGACCATCGCCGTCTCCTCGCGCCAGTGGCTCAACGCCCGCGCCATGCTGCCGGAAAACGTGCGGCTGGTGGAAATGTCGACGGACGATTCCTGGCTGCGCGACAGCGGCCCGAACTTCGTCATCAACAACAGCGGCGAGGTGCGCGGCGTCGACTGGACCTTCAACGCCTATGGCGGCAATGACGGCGGCCTCTATGCACCGTGGAACCTCGACGATCTCGCGGCCCGCAAGGTGCTGGAAACGGAGCGCATGGATCGCTACCGCTCGACGTTGATCGCCGAGGGCGGCGGCCTGCAATGCGACGGCGAGGGCACGCTCATCACGACCGAGCAGTGCCTGCTCAACCCCAACCGCAACGGCCATCTCGGCAAGGCGGCGGTGGAGCAGCAGCTTTGCGATTATCTCGGACTGGAGCATGTCATCTGGCTGCCGCGCGGCTTCTGCTTCGACGAGACGGACGGCCATATCGACGACGTCTGCTGCTTCGTGCGACCGGGCGTGGTGGCCATGAGCTGGACGGAGGACCGCGACGATCCGCAATACGAGATCGTGCGCGAGGTGGAGGATGCGCTACGCTCGGCGCGCGATGCGCGCGGCCGGTCGCTGGAGGTGCACCGCATCTACCATCCGCGCCCCATCGAGATGACGGCCGAGGAGGCGGCAGGCGTCGACCAGGTCGACAGCACCTGGGCACGGCCGGCCGGCAACCGCATCGCCGCCACCTATATCAACTATTATCCCGGCAACAGCTCCGTCGTCGTGCCGCAATTCGACGACGAGACGCTGGACCGCGCCGCCAAGGCCAAGCTGGCCGAGCTCTTTCCGGAGCACCGCATCGTCGGCATCGAGAATTCCCGTGAAATCCTGCTCGGCGGCGGCAACGTCGCCTGCATCACCCTGCCGGTCTATGCCGGCCAGACGAAAGCCTGAGGAGAACGCCATGCGCAGAATGCTCGTCTCGGCCCTTGCCCTCGTTGCCGCCGTCGGCGGCGCGGCCGCGCAGGAGGAAAAGGTCGTCAACGTCTACAACTGGTCGGACTATATCGCGCCGGATACGGCGGAGAAGTTCGAGAAGGAGACCGGCATCCGCGTCGTCTACGACGTCTACGACGGCAACGAGGTGCTGGAAACCAAGATGCTGACCGGCGGTTCCGGCTATGACGTCGTCTATCCCTCCGCCTATCCGTTCCTCAAGAACCAGGTGAAGGCCGGCGCCTTCCAGCCGCTCGACAAGGCGGAGCTCTCCAACATCGGCAAGCTCGATCCGCAGGCGCTGTCGCTGATATCAGGCGCGGATCCGGACAATGCCAACGCCGTGCCCTATATGGCCGTTACCGACGGTATCGGTTACAATATCGCGGCCGTGAAGCAGCGCATGGCCGACGCGCCGGTCGACAGCTTCGCCATGATCTTCGATCCCGCCGTCGTCGAGAAATTCGCTGATTGCGGCGTGGCGATGATCGACGCGCCGGCCGAGATCATTCCCATGGCGATGAACTATCTCGGCATCGACCCGCATTCCACCAATCCGGACGACATCGCCAAGGTGGAAGAGCTGCTGCTGAAGGTGCGTCCGCACATCCGCTACTTCCATTCCTCGCGCTACATCAACGACCTCGCCAATGGCGACATCTGCGTTGTGCTCGGCTGGTCGGGCGATATCCTGCAGGCCAAGGCCCGCGCGGCGGAAAGCGAAAAGAAGCTGGAGATCGCCTACGCCATTCCGAAGGAAGGCACGCTGATCAATTTCGACACCATGGCGGTGCCGAAGGATGCGCCGCATCCGGAAAACGCGCTCGCCTGGATCGACTTCAACATGCGCCCGGAGATCGCGGCGGCCAATTCCAGCTATGTCTCCTATGCCAATCCCATCCCGGAATCGCTGCCGCTGATGGATCAGGCCGTGGCGAAGGATCCCGGCGTCTTCCCGCCGGAGGACGTGAAGGCCAAGCTCTTCGTCGTGGAATCGAGCGATGCAAAGCTCCTGCGCCTGCAGAACCGCATGTGGACGCGGATCGTCTCAGGGCAGTAAGGCGGCGGAAAGGTCGCCGCTCCGCGCGGCGGCCATCAGCTCGACCTGAGAGTGGATGCCGAGCTTGCGGTAGACCGTCTTGATGTGGTTACGCACGGTGCCGGGGGAAATGGCAAGGTCGCGTGAAATGCTCTTCGCGCAGCCGCCGTCGATGAGGAGAAGGGCGATCTGCCGCTCGCGGGCGCTGAGATCGGCAAACGACAGCGTGGTCTCCCCCGGCCGCCACTGCCGCCAGAGCCGTTCCAGCACGCGGCGGGTCGCCTCCGCCGTCGCCTCGGCCATGGCGATGTCATCCGGGCCGAAGGGGCGAGCGCCGCGCTGGCGCAGATAGGTGACGAAGCCGGCCGCGTTGCGGTCGAAATTGAACACGCCGGTGATCTCGTCGAAGCTGCCGGAGGGCTGGTAGAAGTCCCGGTAATAGGCGCTGGTGTGGAAATCTCCCTTGTCGAGGGCCGACAGCGGCAACAGGAAATCCTGCCGCGAGCCGGCGAAGCGCCGGAAGAACGGATCCTCGTGATACTTGCGGGTATCGTAATTGTGGTTCCAGCGGTCCGGGTCGCGCTCGTAGATGGTCATCGAGCTGCCGTCGCGCAGGTAAAGGCCGATATAGACCTGGTCGGAGGCGATGAGGCCGCGCGCGCCGGCCGTGAAATGGGCCGAGATTTCCTCGGGCAAGGTGGCGCTCACCGCAGCGGTGATGCCGCTGCTCCAGCGCTGGAGCTGCTCGAAGGTAAGGTTCGCCTGCATGTGGACAGGATAGACGGCGCCGCCGGGATTTCAAGCCGCCCACGAATGTGCGCATCGTGTGTAAAGCCCGGAAGATTTCTTGACATATTACCTCATGTTAAATTAAGCGCAGGGGCGATGCGGCCCGGTTCGGCCGCGCTGTGCCTGAGGCGTGCGGTCGATGTCCCTGTCTTTCATTGCGGCGTTCGAGGAACGGGGCGAGCGCCCGGCGCTCGTCTTTGCCGATGGCCGCACCATCAGCTATGGCGCATTGGCAAAGCGCATCGAAAGCCGCGCCGCCTTTCTCGGCAAGGGCCGGCGTCTTGTCGCCATCGAGGCCGGCACCTGCGAACACGCTATCGTGACCTATCTCGCGGCGCTTTCCGCCGGCCATGCCGTGGCGCTGCTACCGCCGGGCCAGGCGGCGGTTCTCGACGGTTTCTGCGCGGATTTCCGGCCGGAAACCGTCTGTCGCTTCGTCGGCGAACGCTGGCGCATGGACGCCGATATCCACTTCGACGCCGAGCGGCTCCATCCCGATCTTGCCCTCCTGCTCTCGACGTCAGGTTCGACCGGGGTCAGCAAGAGCGTCCGGCTTTCCGCCGCGGCGGTCGAGGCCAATGCACACGCGATTGCCTCCTATCTCGACCTTACGGCAGACGATCGCGGTCTGCTGGCGCTGCCGCTCCACTATTCCTACGGCCTTTCGGTGCTCAACGCGCATCTGGCGGTCGGCGCCAGCCTGTTCGTGCCGCGCCGTCAGGTGCTCGATGCGGGCTTTGCCGAAGACCTTGCGGCGCATGGCGTCACCACGATGGCCGGCGTTCCCTTCAGCTTCGACCTCTACGAACGCATCGGGCTGCGCGATCGCGATCTGCCGGCACTGCGTCTCATGACCGTCGCGGGGGGCCGGCTGTCGCCCGACCTCGTCACGCGCTATCGCCGTTACATGGAGGCGCGCGGCGGCCGGTTCTTCGTCATGTACGGCCAGACCGAGGCTGCGGCGCGCATCGCCTATGTGCCGCCGGAGCGACTGGCCGGCCATGAGGATTGCATCGGCCGGGCAATCCCCGGCGGCGCGCTCTCCATCCTCGGCCCCGATGAGGCGGAGATCACCCGGCCGGGCGTTTCCGGCGAACTCGTCTATCGCGGGCCGAATGTCATGATGGGTTATGCGGGCGGCCGGGGGGATCTTGCCCGCGGCCACGACATCGACCGCCTCAGGACCGGTGATCTCGCCGAAAGAACGGAAGACGGCTTCTTCCGCATCGTGGGACGGCTGAAGCGTTTTTCCAAGATCGCCGGGCTGCGCATCGCCCATGACGCGGTGGAGCAGGCGCTGGCACGCGAGGGGCTGGACGTGGCGGTCACCGGCACGGACAGCCGGCTCACCGCCTTTTTCACCGGCCCGGCCGGAGAGGAGCGGGTTCGGGCGCGGCTGGCGGCGGCAAGCGGGCTGACGCTTCTGCATGTCGATGCCCGGCGGCTCTCCGAGATCCCGCGCACGGAAAGCGGCAAGATCGACCACGCCGCCCTCGCCGCCATGGCGACCGGCGCGGAGCCGGCTTCGGCCGGCGTGCACGAGGCCTTCCGGCGCGCCTTCTTCCCCAACGCGGTTGCCGCGAAGGACAGTTTCGTTTCGCTGGGCGGCGATTCCCTGCGCTTCGTCGAACTCTCCCTCGGGCTGGAACGGGCGCTGGGCGCGCTGCCGGACGGTTGGGAGCGTATGAGCATCGGCGCGCTGGCCGCCTGCGAACCGCGCGCGGCAAGGCTGCCGCGGGTCGGCATCGACATTCCGATGCGCGTTTTCGCCATATTGCTCGTGGTGCTGCATCACGAAATGCTCTGGCCGATCCCCGGCGGCTCGGCGCTGATGCTGGTCCTTGTCGGCTTCTCGCTGGCGCGCTTCCAGCAGGCCAATTTCATTGCTGGCGACTGGCGGGCGCTGCTGCGGCCGCTCGCGACGGTGCTCGTGCCCTATGGGGTGCTGCTTGCCGGCTATGCGCTGGCCTGGGGCGATATTCCCTGGGCCTCGGTGTTCCTGACCGGCAATTTCGGCTTTGCCGATCCGGACCGGCACACGATGCTGCCCTATCTCTACTGGTTCGTGGAACTTTTCACGCAGATCCTGCTGCTCTTCGCAGCGCTTTCCTTCGTGCCGCGGGCGCGGGCGGCGGTGGCGCAAAATGCCTTTG
Organism: Shinella sp. G-2; assembly: GCF_050172695.1. Taxonomy (NCBI): domain Bacteria; kingdom Pseudomonadati; phylum Pseudomonadota; class Alphaproteobacteria; order Hyphomicrobiales; family Rhizobiaceae; genus Shinella; species Shinella sp. G-2. The sequence goes on from NZ_JBBEYH010000028.1 coordinate 63,821, forward strand.
CGGCGGGGCTTTGCATGCTTGGCTTTGCGGTCGCCCTGCGTTTCCTGGCGCCGTCTCTCATCGACATCGGCAATCGGCAGATCTTCACGCTCTACTGGAACCTGCATCTCGTCGCCTTCGGCTGGTGCGCCTGCCTTGCGCCGGGGCGGCGCGGCAAGGCCTTGCTGGCGGGGCTGGCGGGCGGCCTGTTCTTCGTGCTCGGCTTCGTCGATGGCGTTTGGATCGGCACGACGATCAAGTATCTCGTCGTTTTCGGCGGGTTTCTCGCTCTTCTCTACGGCCCGGCCATGCCGGTGCCGCGCTGGCTGTTTTCGCTGTTGATGCCGCTGGCGGCGGCGAGCTACCACATCTATCTGTTCCACCGGCTGGTGCCGGATGTGCTGATGGTGCCGCTGCACGGAACCGGCATTGCGCCGATGCTCTTCCATGTCACGGCCATCGTCGGCGGTCTTGCGGCAGGTATGCTTGCCTGGTCGCTTCAGCGGACCATCGTGCGCGGCCTCTCCACCTGGCGCATGAAAGCGCCGGAATGGAAACCGGCGCTTTCCTGATTGCGTCTGCCTACATGGCGTGGAGGCCGGTATAGCCGAGCGCGGCGGCGGCCATCCACACGGCCATGGCGATCATCATCAGGTTCTCCGTCAGCGAGATGAAGCCGAGCGGGACGTTGCTCGCACCGCCGACGCAGGCGCATTTCAATTCACGCTTGTCGATATAGACCGCCTTGAACACCGAAGCCGCGCCGATCGTGCCGATGAAGAGGGCGATCGGGACCGACAGCCAGGTGAGAGCGCCCGCTACCATCAGCACGCCGGCAAGGCCCTCGGCATAAGGGTAGATGTAGCTGTAGGGCACCCAGCGCTTGGCGAGCAGGTCGTAGTTGAGGAACATGGTCGCGAAGCTCTCGACATTCTGCAGCTTGAGCAGGGCGAGCACGACCATCGAGAAGGCGATGAACCACTCCGCCGCCCGCAGCGTGAAGGGCGAGCCGCTGACGGCATAGCTTGCCGCCATCGCGGTCAGCGCCGTCAGGGCGAAGAGCACGATAACGGGGCGATAGGTGGTGGCCTTCGGGTCGGCGACCGGCTTGCCGAGGTAACGGCGCAGGTCGTCGTAACCGCCGACGCGCGCGCCGTCGATGAAGACCTGCGGCGTGGTGGCAACGTCATGCTCGGCCTTGAAGGCGTCCGTCTCCTCGCGGGTCGTCAGGTGGCGGTCATCGACCGCGTAGCCCGCGCGGCGCAGGAGGTCCTTCGCCTTGAGGCCATAGGGGCAGGTGTGGTTCGCCATCACCATGCGGTAGAGAATGGCCTTGGGGCCGGCATTGTGCACTTTGTCCAACATCTCACGTCTCCTGTCTTGTGAAACCGTTGGCAGGACTATAGGTTCCGTACCATGGTACGGAGTCAACACCCTGAAGAGCTGACGATCGGAAAATTTGCGGCGGCGGCGAATGTCGGCGTCGAGACCGTGCGTTTCTACCAGCGTCGCGGCCTGCTTTCGACGCCGAAACGGATCGAGGGTATCCGCCGCTATGGCGAGGCGGACGTGTCGCGCCTGCGTTTCATCCGCCAGGCGCAGGCGGCGGGCTTCACGCTGGAGGAAATCCGCCAGCTTCTGGCGCTCGATTCCGGCGAGGATCGCGCGGCGGCGCGGCAGATGGCGGCCAGGCGCCTTGCCGAACTCGATGCGCGCATGGAGGAGTTGCAGCGGGCGAAGATATCCCTGCAGAAGCTGGTTTCGGAATGCGCGGCCGGCAAGACCGGCCCGTGCCCCATCCTGAAATCCTTTGAAGTCTGAACGGTCGCCATGACAGCGCCCGTCCCGTCCGTCCTGATCACCGGCGCCCGGGCGCCCGTCGCGCTGCATCTTGCCCGGCTGTTCCACGGCGCCGGCTGGCGGGTGGTGCTGGCCGATACGCCGGCCGCTCCGCTTTCGGCCGCAAGCCGCGCCTGCGCCGCCTATGTCCGCCTGCCGCCGCCGCGCTTCGCGTTCGAGGCCTATGGCGATGCCCTCGACGTCCTTGTCGTGCGGGAAAACATTTCGCTGGTGCTGCCGACCTGCGAGGAGGTGTTCTATCTCGCGCGCGTCTGGCAGGAACGCCGCCCGGCTGCGCGGCTCCTCACGCCCAATACCCGCCTCCTCCAGCGCGTGCACGACAAGTTCGCCTTCATCGGCCTTTGCGAGACGCTTGGTCTTTCCGTTCCGCACACCCGCCTCCTGGCAACGAAGGAGGATGTGGCGGCCGTCCGGGCGGAGGCGTCGAGCCTCGTCTTCAAACCGGTCTGGTCGCGTTTCGCCAGCCATGTCCTCGTCCGCCCGTCTCCGGAAGCGCTCGACCGACTGGCGCCGAACCGGGAAGCGCCCTGGGTTGCGCAGCAATTCCTGCCCGGCGAGGAATTGAGCGTCTATGCCGTGGCACGGGAAGGGCGGCTGGTGGCGTTTTCGCTCTATCGCTCGCTCTATCGGGCGGGCAAGGGAGCCGGCATCTGCTTCGAGCCGGTCGAGGACGCCGCCGCGCGGGACTTCGTTACCCGGTTCGTCGCGGGAACAGGCTGGACCGGGCAGATTTCCTTCGACCTGATGCGTATGGCCGACGGCCGGGTCCTGCCGCTGGAATGCAATCCGCGGGCGACGAGCGGGCTGCATTTCTTCCGGGACCCGCACGGTTTCGTCTCGGCTGTCACCGGTGAAACGGAGGCCGTTGCGCCCGACGTGACCCGGCCGCAGACGGTGCGCCTTGCCCTCTGGCTTTATGGTCTGCCGGAGGCTCTCAGGGCCGGCGATCTCGGCCGCTTCCGCCACGCTCTCGGCGTGGCCGAGGAGCTTCTCGACTGGTCGGGCGATACCGCCCCGAGGCGCGCGCAATGGCGGGCGCTCGGCGAGATCGCGGCGCTGGCGCTACGTCATCGCATTTCCCTGCAACGGGCCTCCACCCGCGATATCGAGTGGGACGGGCCGGATCAAAGATCGATATAGGTCGTCTCGGGTTTCTCGGCGACGGGCGGCAGGGTGCCGGCAAGGATCGCCTCGATGCTCCGGCGCAGGAAATCGAGCGGCCCAACCACGGGCGTCGCGCCGGGCCAGTAGGTCGCGTTGCGGCTTGCCGAGGTCAGCACACGGCGATCCTGTTCCAGCGCGATGCGGAACATTGGGCGGAAGGCATAGGATTTGAGGTGGTCGAGAATGCCGTTGCGCGGTCCGATCAGGCAGCCGATGCCGTCCACCTGGTCCTCGGCCGCCTGGCGAAGATGAAAGGTCGTGGCCAGCACCAGCCCCTTCGGCCCCCAATATTCCAGCTCGGCAATGCCGGGGGAACGGAAGCGGCCGATGGTCTTGACCCGCGCGCCCTCCAGCAGCCGGCTGATGAGGCCGTCCTGATGCTCCTCGCCCGTGTAGCACGCTTCCACCCAGCCGGGGCCGCCGCTGATGTCGACGCGCACCCGCTGCCGTCTGGTGCTGAGGCCGCGCAGCAGACCCTTGTGGGTGAAATGCGTATGGGTGGCGTCGAGGATGTTTTCGGCCGTGTCGATCAGCGTCGAGCGCGTGCTGCTGCGCACCAGCCGCAGGATGATGTTCTGGCCCTCCGCACAGTGGAGATAGGGTGCACCGTTCGGATCGCCCTTGGCGAGAAAGACCACGCCATCCTTTTCAACGGTCCGGTAGCGGGGCACGCGGTAGCCGGGAATATCACCCGCATGGCCGGGAATGGCGGTGCAGGCGCCGGCGGCGTTGAAGCGCCAGCCGTGATAGGGGCATTCGATCTCGCCGCCCACCACCTTGCCGGTCGAAAGCTCGACCAGCCGATGCGGGCAACGGTCCTGCAAGGCCGCGATCTCCCCGCTCGAACGGAACAGCACCACGGGCTGGCCGGAAAACAGGATGCGGAGCGGCTTCGTGCGGATATCGGCCGCGAGCGCGACGGCATGCCAGCAATCGGGGAAAGAGGTCATAGGTCGAAGGCCTTCAGGAGAGGGATGCCGATGTGGCGGAGAAGCGCTTCCATCACGCGGACCGCGAGGCGCTGCTTGAAGGGAAGGTGCGCCACGTAGACCGCGCTGTATTCGATGATGGGCTCGGCTCCGCGCAGGCGTTTGAACTTGCCGGCGCCGGCGCTCATGTTGAAGAAGAGGTTCCGCTCCGTGGCGATAGCCTGCCCCGTCGCCATGACCAGCCGGTACAGCCCATCCTTTGCCGGCAGGCCGGTATCGTAGCCGACGATCGGCTGCGTCAGCGTCCGGCCATTGGCGAAGAAGCCGGAAACGGCGGCAAGCCGCCCCTCGCCGTCGCGAAAGCCGATGAGATTGAAGAGGCCGCGCTGGTGCATCTCGCGGATATAGCGGGCGGTGTATTGCGGGTTCAACGGCGTGTATTTGTCGAGATAGAGCAGCTTGTAGAGATCGGCCGCCCGCTCGTAATCCTCCGGCGTGAAGGTCTCGCCCGAAGCGAAGCGATAGGCCGTGCGCCGAAGAAGCGTCCGGTCGTAACCCATGTTCTGCGTTTTGCGGGCGTCGCCGGAAAAGAGATAGATCCGCCGTGCCGCCAGCATCCGGAAGCCCGAGGCCTTAAGACTTTCCATGGTGTCGGCGTCGGCGCGCGCATTGAGCGAGCGGATGACGATGGCCCGGTCCGGGAACTGGCCGGTCAATCGCTCCACCAGCGCGCGGGCGGCGGAGGGGCCGATGGCGGGCACGGGATTGGTGGAGAGAAGCCAGTTGTTCACCTGGACCTGATGGTCGAGGCCGCTCGCGGCAAGCAGGGGCGCTGCGGCGCGGATCAGTGCCTGCACGACCCGCCGCACCATGGGCGAGCGGGCGAAATTGCGCGTCTCGTCGATGGCATAGTCGATATAGGTGCTGCTCGGACAGCAGATGTAACAGGTCGGCGCGTCCTGCCGGTCATTGAGGGTAAGCGGAAAGGCGCGCCCCTCGATCTCGATGGAAGAGACCGTCGTCGTCAGGTTGGCGATCAGCGTCTCCACCGGATGATCGGCGAAGAGGCCGGCAAAGCGGCGGACCATCTCCGGCGCGTTGCGAACGTTTCCCTCGCTCATGACCTGGCCCCGGGACGATAGCGGCATTCCACACGCCGGAGCTTGCGGTGCGGCTCGAAGACCATCGCCTCTCGCCGAACGGTGACCTGCGGGGCGAGCGCACGCGCGGCGAAGAGTTGGACAAGCGCAGCGGATGCCGCCCGTGCGCTGGCCTCCGGCAGGTCCGGCTGAAGAAGCAGCACGATCTCCTCGCGGTCCTCGCGCCGGATGCGGAAATCGGCAATGTCGCGCGCGGCATCGAGCACCGCGTTGCGCATGACATCCGGCGTCACGAGGACGCGGGCGCCATCCGCCCGGTCGAAGACGAAGACATCGTCCAGGCGGCCGACGATCTCATCCACCGCCTGCAGCGGCGAGCCACAGGGGCAGGGCCGGTCCGACAGGCGCAGGAGATCGTTCATGCGATAGCGGGCCATGATCTGGAAGCGGCGGCGGAACCCCGTCACCAGCGGCGAGACCAGCCCGCCCGCCATCGGCTCGAACTCGAAGACATTCGCATCCTCCGCCAGATGCAGGCGGCCGTGGCGGCAGGAAACCGCGAAAAGCCCCTCGGTCGCCATGTAGATCTCACCGAGCCTGAGCCCGAAACGCGCCTCGATGGCCATACGGTCGATCGGATCGAGCGTCTCGGCGCCGACAAACAGCCGCCGCGGGGCAAGCTCGTTGGCGTGCTCCGCCAGATGGCGCAGCACGCGTGGCGGCGCGACGATGGTGGTGGGCGCGAAGGCCCCCAGCGTCGGCAGCAGGCTTTCAAGGCCGCGCCGCAGGTCGAAGAACTGGAGCCGCAGCAGGCGGGACCGGTTGGCGCCGTCGTAAAGCGCGGAATTCTGCGGCAGGATGACCGCGACCCGCTCGTGCTGCACGAGAAAGCGCGGCAGGGCCTTGGCGAGGATGGTGCCGAGCCAGCGATGCTGTTCGGCCGGGGTGATGGCATAGAGGGTGCGGTTGCCGCTCGTGCCGGTGCTGGCGCCGATGCTGACGCCGGCATGGCTACCGGTCGTCTCATAGGCCCGCCAGCCTGCCTCGGCCGTGATGCGCCCCCGGTTGAAGGCCGCGAAATCGGCCATGACGGTCGCCTTGTCGATGATCGGCAGGGTTTCCAGTCGCGGCGGAGCATCGCGATAGAAATCCACGCCCGGAAGATCGCGGGCGAGCCAGCGCTGCAGCGTCCGCGCCTGCCAGCGTTCGAAATCCGCGCGCGCCCGGCCGGTGCGCGTCGTCCACAGGGTCTGCGCGAAGGCCGCCGCGATCTGGCCGAGGCCGGTCATGGCCGGACCTCCGACAGGTCGTAGGGGCTCTGCCCCGGGTCGTGGCAGAGCAGCACGTCGCCGCCCGCCTGCCTGAAGGCGAGGACGCGGCGGGCGCTTTCGGCGAGCGCCTGCCGGTCGTTGGCGATCAGGCTGGCCGGGAAGCCGGGCTGCCGTTCCTCAGGCAGGGCGGCGAGAAGCCATTGCGTGTCGACGGCATAGAGAAGCGGCACGGGCAATGCCGCAAAGCAGAGGCCGTAATGGCCTTCCGCATGGCCGGGAAGATCGATGGCGAGGACGCTTCCGTCGCCGAACAGGTCTCGCCCTCGGCCAAGACCGAGCGGGGCGTCCCGGAGCGCAAAGCCGTCGACGTCGGCGGCGCGTGCGGCAAGCCCTTTGGGCAGCAGTTCGGCGAAGACGCCGTGGTTGAGGTTCTGCCAGAGACCGCGGTTTTCGACCTGCGCCAGCAGTCCTGTCTTGGCGATGATCCGCGCCTGCGGAAAGAGGTCGAGCGTCGAGACGTGGTCGGCGTGAACATGGGTCAGGACGACCACGGCGACATCGGCCGGCGTTGCGCCGAGCTGCCGGAGCACGGCCTCCGGCTGGCCGTCCTCCACGAGCTTCGGGCCGAAGAGGGCATTGTAGAGCCGGAGGGCGAGACTGCGCGCACCCCTGACGACCCGCGGCCCATAGCCGGCGTCGACCAGCACCAGACCGGCCTCGGGGTGGCGGAAGAGACCATAGCGTACCTTGAGCGGCAGGCTCCGCCAGCGCCCTTTGCGCAGGACCAGCCGCTCGGGCGCTGTGACGAAGGCGCTGTTGGCGAAGATCGGCTTCATTGCCCGCCTCCAAGTGTCATGGCGAGGCCTTGCGCGAAGGAAATTTTCGGCTGCCAGCCGAGCACCCGTTTCGCCTTGGCGATGTCGAGGCTCTGGCGAAAGGCGAAGAGGCCGAGCGTATAGGGCGTTACCAGCGGCTCCTTCGGCATGGGACGGGCGAGGCTGGCGGCATAGGCAAGCCGCGCGGCGAGCATCGCCGGCCCGAAGGGCACGCGGCGCCAGCGTACGGGCTCGCCGAGCGCTGCGCAGGTCCGCTCGACGATGTCACGCACCGCCAGCGGTTCGCCGCCGGAGATGTTGAAGGTTTCCCCCGAAAGGGCCGGATCGGGCGAGAGAGCCGCTGCGATGGCCGTGACCACGTCGTCGACATGCGTCAGGTCGATGGACGCCACACCGCCCCGCAGCAGCGGCAGGGGCCCTCGCCGGGCGGCGGCGATGAGGCGCGGCAGCAGGGTTTCCTCGCCTGCGCCGTAGATGCCGCGCGGCCGCAGATTGACGGGGCCGAGATCGGTGCGCGCCAGCACCAGCCGCTCCGCCTCCGCCTTGGTTCGTGCATAGGCATTGATCGGGGGCGGCAACGGCGCGGTTTCGCCGACATTTTCCTTGTCCTTCAGCTCGAAATAGACGGTCGGCGAGGAAATGTTGACGAAGCGGCGGGCGCCGAGCCTTGCGGCCAGCTCGAGCGCATTGCGCGTGCCCTCGACATTGGCGGCGCGGAAGGCGGAAAGCCGTCCCCAGGGAGAGGAAAGCGCCGCGCAGTGAACGACGGCATCCAGCCTGCCGATACGGTCGGCAAGCTGCGGGTCGGGTTGCGAAAGATCGGTACGGAGCGTTGTGAAGCCGGCTGCCGTCAGGCGATCGCAGCGCGCGGCGTCCCGGCCAAGCGCCACGGGATCGCACCCTCTGCTGCGCAGATGGCGAAGAAGCGCGCCGCCGAGAAAGCCCGTTGCGCCGGTGACGAGCACGCGCATCCCGCTCACACCTCGATGGCCATGCCGCCGAACGAAACACCGGCGGACGTACCCAGGAGCAGCAGCTTGGCGCCGGGCCCGATGCGGCCGTCTTGCCAGGCGATATCGAGCGCGGTCGGGATGGAGGCGGCGATCTGGTTGCCGAGCCGCGCGGCGATGTCGACGACGCGACTGCGCGCCATGCCGGTGTGCTGGACCATATGCTCCAGCGCCAGCGGACTTGCCTGGTGCGGCACGACGAGGTCGACATCGCCGCGCGACCAGCCGGCCGCTGCGAGCAACTGTTCGACGAAGGGCGGGAAATGGCGATGCGTGACACGAAACAGCGCCTTGCCGTCCATGTGGAAGAGGGCATGGGCGGCGAATCGCACGGGCTCGCGGTGGAAATCGAACCGCGTGCCGCCGGCGCCGATCTCGCAGGCCTCGTAGGCGGACGGGTAGCTGCGCAGGAGGCTGGCGCGGATGCCGGAACGGCCATCGGGCGCCGGCAGGAGCACGGCCGCCGCCGCGCCGTCGCCGAAAAGCGCCGCGACGTCGGGCTGGTCCTGCCAGGGCAGGGCGCGCGAGGCGACTTCGGCGGAGAAGACAAGCGCGGCGCGGCTCTGGCCGAGCGCGATCCGGCCGGCGGCAAGTTCCAGCGCGGTCAGGAAGCTGAGACAGGTGGCGTTGACGTCGTAGGCCGCCGCCGCCCCATCGGCCATGCCGAGCCGGCGCATGACGAGCGGCGCCGTCGCGGGCAGCGGCTGGTAGGGCACGCCGCAGGCGCCGAGCACGAGGTCGATGTCTTCGAGGGGGACGCCCGCCTGTGCGATGGCGCGCTCGGCGGCGCGAACGGCGAGGTCGATCTGGTCCTCGTCGGTGCAGACATGGCGGCTCTCGACACCGGTGAGCCGTTGCAGGTGTCCCGGATCGAAGCCGAACCGGCGATCCAGCGCCGCTGAGGTCAGGACGGTCTGCGGCAGGGCGTGACCGGTTCCTGCTATGCGAATGGGAAGAATGGCTGCATCTCCGGTTGCGATGGATCGACGGCCTGCATCGTCCCCCGTTCCGCGTCAGGGACGACGCACCGCCTTTGCGATAGAAAGACGGCTGCGCCCTTCCGAATATTCCTTCGCCGCAGGCGTTGCAACGTTTGCGCCCACCCTCTTAACGCTCTGTTGGTTGTGTCTTGCAACCTGCATTTAGGAGTCCCGCGCTAGGTCGGATCGACATTCAAGATTCCCAAATCGGCTGATTGCTGATTCATAGGTTACCGTGTT
>NZ_JBBEYH010000029.1:0-68836 GCF_050172695.1 Shinella sp. G-2
AAGGAAAATACGGCGCGATCCGCGCCATCTGCTGTTCGCTCAGCAAAAACAAATCACTCATAATAGCCTCCTGCCAGAGGCCATGAATCACAACTTATTCCAAATTAATAGGTCCTGAGCCTAGCTCACGGGGTATTGGTGGATGGACAGTCAGGGCTGCCAACGATTGTATCCAACATGTTCGCGAGGAAAAAGAACTTCCGACAGGAGAGCATCAGCGCTGACATGATTTATGACAAGTACAACGAGCTTCAGCAGCTCTATCTCGACTTCCTTCACGCGATGGACGCTGCCCCGAAGGGGTTTCCTAAGAAATTCGATTTCGGCGCTCCACCCACGGCGAGCTAGCGCTTCCCGGCAAGAGGGGATGTTTATGACGTTGGAGGGCGAAACAGGAATCCTCAATGCTGTCGCATGGCCGAAGGTGTCTGAACGACAGTGCCGGCCCGTGCTCACTGCTTCGAGGGTGGCCATTAGTGGCAAAATCCAGCGAGAGGGAGATGTTGTTCACATCGTGGCTCAACGATTGTTCGACCTTTCCGAAGATTGGGAGAGCCTGAGTGTGAGCTTTCAGCAGGTTGTCCATTCGGTCCTGGCCGAGCAAGCTGAGGTTGTCGAAGCTTCAGTGATTGTTGGAGGACCGAATGAACATCCGCATGAATGCCCGTTTGACGCCGCTGCGTCGAGGGGAGATGGCTCGCGCGGTTTGTTAGGGCCGTCTTTCCAAGGCCCATGCCGCGCGCACCTACGCCGTGACGCTCAAGGTTGTGGGGCGCTGGGTCGAACGGTTCCGGTGCGACGGCCTCGCCGGCATGGCGGATCACTCGTCCCGACCGAATAGGAGCCCGAAACAGATCGCGTCGATGATTGCCGACGAGATCGTCATGCTGCGCCGCCAGCGACTGACGGGCAAACACGTTGCCAGGCAGACCGGGGTGTCGGCGGCCACTGTCAGCCGGGTGCTCAAGCGTGCCGGTCTATCGCGATGGAAGGATATCGAGCCGGCCGAACCGGTGCGTCGTTACGAGCGAGACACGCCCGGCGAGATGATCCACATCGACATCAAGAAACTCGGGCGCTTCGAGCGTATCGGTCATCGCATCACCGGCAACCGCACCGGCCAGTCCAAAAGCCGTGGCATCGGCTGGGAGTTCGTCCATGTCTCGATCGACGACGCCTCGCGCGCCTTCTCGCAGATCGTGCCGGACGAAGGACAAGAGAGCGCCGTTGGGGGGAGTTACCCCCTGACGCATGCGCTTGGAGATGAGTTTGCTCGAGGGAAAGGTACCCCTTGATCCGCGGGAACGGTCAAACGCTGCGTGCCTGCTCGGGATATCTTCATCCCCGATCTGCATAGCGAAGGGTTGAAGATCAAAAGCCGCAACTTTCACTGAGGCGGACGCGGCGTCTCCCATCAAAGGGCTGCATTCCTTCGTTCTCTATGTGTTCACGTTGCCTCTTGGGCTAAATGATCCGGCTAGAGGCGAGAGTCAAGCTATGCAAATGGGGCTTTTGGTGAACAGATTGCCACACCTGATTTTGGTGTGGCGGAACGGTTCAAGCCCATACTGCCACACCTAATATTTCCCATAGGGATATCAGATGCTTGCAGCGCATGCTGGAAGGGGGTGGAGGCCTCGCCGAGAATCGAACTCGGGTGCAAGGATTTGCAGTCCTCTGCGTCACCACTCCGCCACGAGGCCATCCGGTTTGCTATAAAGCGTGTGGTGCCGGGCGTTTAGAACGAATTCCGGCAGGGTGCAAGACCCTAGATTCTGAACTTGCTGCTTTTTTTGTTCTGAACTGCCGTTGCGGGGATTGCCCCGCGATCTTTTCCCCAGCAATGCGGAGAAAGGCGCTATCTCTCCGGCTTGCGCCGGCGGGAGCTTTGTTACAGCCTCGGCAAGCGCCCGTTCAACCTTGTCGGGCCGTCCCTTGATTCCCAATGATTTCCCGCCACATTCGACGGGGCCGGAAGGCCGTAGGGGCCGCCCACGCGAGCGCACGACAAAGGAGAGGTCACCTCTTGAGCAAGATCATTGCCATCACCTGCATTCTGGCAGCCGGCCTGTCACTGGCGAATTGCGCCGGCCGGCCATGCAATGAATGGCCGGGCACCTGCATCATTCAGTGATGGCCTGGGCGCAGCGAGGGCTGGTTGGCGCAGCTTTGTGCCGTCACTGCGCCGGGGCGCCTTCCAGACCGACGAGGGCGATCTTGGCGTAGCCGGCGCCGCGCAGGAGGTTCATCACGTCCATGACGTTGCCATAGTCCACCGCCTTGTCGGCGCGCAGCAGGATGCGGGTGTCCTTGTTGCCTTCCGTCACGGCATCGAGCTCGGGGCCGAAATTGTCGCGGGCGATGGCGCCGTTGCCGATGGAGACCGTCAGGTCCTTCTTCAGCGTCATGAAGACCGGCTTGTCCTCGCGCTTCGTCGGCTGGGCGACGGAGGAGGGCAGGTCGACATTGATGTCGACGGTCGCAAGCGGCGCCGCCACCATGAAGATGATGAGCAGGACCAGCATGACGTCGATGAACGGCGTCACGTTGATCTCGCTGTTCTCCTCCAGGTCGTCGCCGCCGCCTTCCTTGATCTTGCCTGCCATGCGTCACCCGATCTTTACGACGGAGCTGGCGGCGCGCTCGTGCCGGTAGGCAGGCTGGCGCTGGGCGCGGCGCATGTCGAGGTCGCGGCTGGCGAGGCGCTCGATGGCCGCCGAGGCGTCGGCGAGCTTCTGGCGGTAGCCGGTGATGGCGCGGGCGAGGAAGTTGTAGATCACCACGGCCGGGATGGCGGCGACGAGGCCGATGGCGGTGGCGAGCAGCGCCTCGGCAATGCCGGGCGCGACGATGGCGAGGTTCGTCGTCTGCGCCTTCGAGATGCCGATGAACGAGTTCATGATGCCCCAGACCGTTCCGAACAGGCCGACGAAGGGCGCGGTGGAGCCGATGGTGGCGAGAAGCCCGGTGCCCTTGGCGATGCGGCGGCCGGCATGCACCTCCATGCGGGTGAGGCGGGAGGCGATGCGCTCCTTCACGCCGCCGTCCGACACATGGTCGAGCACGGGTTCGGAGACGGCCATTTCCTCGCGGGCGGCGGCCGTCATGCGCGCGGCGACGCCGCGGTTGCGGCCGAGCGCCTGTTCGCCGTCCTCAAGGCCGCGTGCGGCCGAAAGCCGGCGCACGGCCTGGCCGACCGAACGCTGGGCGGCCCCGAGTTCGGCGATCTTGACGAGCAGCACCGTCCAGGTGACCACGGAGGCGAAGGCAAGGCCCATCATCACGCCCTTCACGACGATGTCGGCCGCCATGAACATGCCCCAGGGGGACAGGTCGTGTGGCAGGCCGGCCTGACGCTCGTCGCCGGCGGGTACGCCGTCGTCCAGCGCATCGAGCTCGGTTGCCGCTTCACCGTCCGGCGTCGCCTCGGTTTCTGCGGACGAGGTGGCTGTGGTGTTGGCCGTGCTATCGCCCGCCGTGGGACGCGCGGTCGTTTCCGTCGTCGTGCCGGTCGTCGCGGCCGCACCGCTGTCCGTGCCGGAGCCCGTGGCGGTGCCGGTCGATTGGCCGGCTTCCGTCTGGGTCGAGGGCGTCTCGGCCTGGGCCAGAACGGCGTGCGGGGCGGCGAGCGCCATCAGGATGATCGCGGAGTGCAGTCGAAACCGTTTCGGCACGGCGTAGTCCTCTTGCATGTGTCAGTTCAAACGGTGCCCGTTTCGGACGGCGGGCATGGTGCGGGCGCGTGGCGACCCTAAAACCTGACTGTTCCATACGACATTTTGCGCGCGGCAGGCAATAATATGTTGAGTATTTTATTCATGATAACGCCCGGCCATGGCGTGCCGCGCGGCGGCGGCGGCATCGCACGCGGTTTTTGCGCGCAAGCGGTCGCCGCCTATGGACACCCGCCCCGAAACCGCACTAAGAGGAAGCGACGCATCCGGCATGGCCGGGCCTTTGCGCCGGTCTTCGCCGTCTTACTCCAAGGGCTAGAGATGATTGACTACAAAGCAGCGCGCACGAAGATGGTGGACAACCAGATCCGTACGACGGATGTGACGGCGCTTGAGGTGCTCGACGCCTTCCTGACCGTCGCGCGCGAGGAATTCGTGCCTGCGGCCGTCAAGCCGCTCGCCTATATCGACAACGACATCCAGGTTTCGCCCGGCCGCTACCTCATGGAGCCGTCGCCGCTCGCCAAGCTCATCCAGCTCGCCGAGATCGCGCCGAGCGACGTGGTGCTGGAAGTCGGCTGCGCCACCGGTTACGCCTCGGCGGTCCTCTCGCTGCTCGGCAGCTCGGTCGTGGCGCTGGAAAGCGATGCGGACCTTGCCGCAAGCGCGACGGAAACGCTCGCCCGCCTCGGCTACGACAATGTCGCCGTCGTCACCGGCGGTCTCGAGACAGGCTATGCACCGGAAGCGCCCTATGACGTGGTCTTCGTGCATGGCGCCGTCGAATTCGTGCCGGACGCGCTGTTCGCGCAGCTGCGCGACGGCGGCCGTCTCGTCGTCGTCGAAGGCTACGGCAATGCCTCGCAGGCCCGCCTCTACATCAAGGAAAGCGGCCGCGTCGCCGAGCGCAACGCCTTCAACACGGCGGTCAAGCCGCTGCCGGGCTTCCGCAAGGCCAAGGAATTCGTCTTCTGAGACGGCCCGCCGCGCGGGATTTCGCGAGGCCCGTCGCTTGCGGCGGGCCTTTTCGTTTTCGCAAGCCCTCGGAGCTTGCCCCCAGCCTTCGCCTCCCAGATCTCGGCCCCCCAGACCTCGCCCCCAGACCTCGCCCTTGGCAGGGTAAACAAATCTGTGCATCACTGGTGACACATGATTCGCAGCGATTTAGTTCGCCGTCGAACTCGCCTAGGGTTTTCGGGATGTCCGGCGCGCCTCCTGCGGCAAGTCGCGGACGCCGCAGAGAACGGGGATAGAAATGGCTCAGCCAAATGTAGCGCGTGAACCGTCCATGGATGAAATCCTGGCGTCCATCCGCAAGATCATCGAGAACAACGAGGCGCTGCCGGATCTTGCCGCCGATGGGGGCGAGGACGACGAAGGCTTCGACATCACCACCGACAGCCAGGCCACGCTTCTGGATCACCCCGCCGTGGTCGAGCAGTTCCATGCCGAGGAACAGCGCGCCGCCGTCGTGCAGCCCTTGCCGCGCAGCGAACCCCAGCCGGCCCTGTCGCTGGCGGATGTCGCCGCGCGCGTGCGCGCCGCCTCCGAACGCCACGTCGCCGCCAACCGCGACACCGCCAGCCGTGACGCCATAGAGCGCGAGCCTGTTGCCATCGAGCGCGAGCCCGTCGCCATGGAGCGCGAGTCCATTGCCGTGGAGCCGGTTCAGCGCGAGGAAAGCCCGCTGGTGACGGCGCGCATGGCGGCCAATGCCGGCCGTGTCGAGCCGGTCGAGAAGATCGAGCCGGCGCCTCTGAAGATCGAGGCCGCGCCGCAGACGGCCGAGGCCATCGCGCCCGTGAGCCGCGATATCGCCGCGCTGGTTTCGCCCGCCGTCGGCGAACGCGTCGCGCAGTCCTTCGGCGCGCTGGCCGAGGCCATCGATGCCGGCCCGCGTCGCTCCTTCGACGAGATCGCCGAGGACATGCTGCGCCCGATGCTGCAGGAATGGCTCGACGACAACCTGCCGACGCTCGTCGAGCGGCTGGTGCGCGAAGAAATCGAACGCGTGGCGCGCGGCCCGCGCCGCTGACCGACGCCGCCATTGACGAAAAGATGGTTTGAGCCGCGCCGGGGGCCCCCGGCGCGGCTTTTCTTCTGATATTGTTGACTCCATGCCGGCCATCCGGTTTAGAAAACCCAACCGACAAACAGCAGGCCACGCACGAAAATGCTTGAAAAGAACTATGATTCCGCAGCGGTCGAGCCGCGCATTGCCAAGACGTGGGAAGACGCGGACGCCTTCCGCGCAGGCGAGGGCGCAAAGCCCGGCGCCGAGACCTTCACCATCGTGATCCCGCCGCCGAACGTGACGGGTTCGCTGCATATGGGCCATGCGCTCAACAACACGCTGCAGGACATCATGGTCCGCTTCGAGCGCATGCGCGGCAAGGACGTGCTGTGGCAGCCGGGCATGGACCATGCCGGCATCGCGACCCAGATGGTCGTCGAGCGCAAGCTTGCCGCCGAAAAGCAGCCGAGCCGCCGCGAGATGGGCCGCGAGGCCTTCGTCGAGAAGGTCTGGGAATGGAAGGCCGAATCCGGCGGTCTGATCTTCAACCAGCTGAAGCGCCTCGGCGCGTCCTGCGACTGGTCGCGCGAACGCTTCACCATGGACGAGGGCCTGTCCGAGGCCGTGCTCGAAGTCTTCGTCTCGCTCTACAAGGAAGGCCTGATCTATCGCGGCAAGCGTCTCGTCAACTGGGACCCGAAATTTGAAACGGCGATTTCCGACCTCGAGGT
Source organism: Shinella sp. G-2 (assembly GCF_050172695.1). Taxonomy (NCBI): domain Bacteria; kingdom Pseudomonadati; phylum Pseudomonadota; class Alphaproteobacteria; order Hyphomicrobiales; family Rhizobiaceae; genus Shinella; species Shinella sp. G-2. The sequence goes on from NZ_JBBEYH010000029.1 coordinate 6,420, forward strand.
CGAGAACAAGGAAGTCGACGGCCACATGTGGCACTTCAAGTATCCGCTCGCCGACGGGGCCACCTATACCTATGTCGAGAAGGATGCCGACGGAAACGTCGTGCTTCAGGAAGAGCGCGACTATATCTCGATCGCCACCACGCGTCCCGAGACGATGCTGGGCGACGGCGCGGTCGCCGTCCACCCGACGGACGAGCGCTATGCGCCGATCGTCGGCAAGCTCTGCGAGATCCCGGTCGGCCCGAAGGAGCACCGCCGCCTGATCCCGATCATCACCGACGAATATCCGGAAAAGGATTTCGGCTCCGGTGCGGTCAAGATCACCGGCGCGCATGACTTCAACGACTACCAGGTCGCCCGTCGCAACAACATTCCGCTCTACCGCCTGATGGACACGCGCGCCTCCATGCGCGCCGACGGCGAACCCTATGCCGTCTACGCGGCGCAGGCGCTCGCCATCGCCAAGTCCGGCCACGTTCCGAACGAAGCGGAAGTCGACGACATCAACCTCGTGCCCGACGAGTATCGCGGTCTCGACCGCTACGAGGCGCGCAAGCTCATCGTCGAGGCGATCAACGCCGAAGGTCTTGCCGTCACCGTCAAGGATGCCGAGGGCAACGACGTTCCCTATGTCGAGAACAAGAAGGTCATGCAGCCCTTCGGCGACCGCTCCGGCGTCGTCATCGAGCCGATGCTGACCGACCAGTGGTTCGCCGACGCCGCGACGCTGGCCAAGCCCGCCATCGCCTCCGTCCGCGAAGGCCGCACCAACTTCGTTCCGAAGAACTGGGAAAAGACCTATTTCGAATGGATGGAAAACATCGAGCCGTGGTGCATCTCGCGCCAGCTCTGGTGGGGCCACCAGATTCCGGCCTGGTACGGCCCGGACGGGCAGGTCTTCGTCGAAAAGACCGAGGAAGAGGCGCTGCACGCCGCCATCCAGCACTACATCGCCCATGAAGGCCCGTGGAAGGCCTGGGTGGAGGAAAAGCTGGAGAACTTCGCGCCGGGCGAAATCCTGACGCGCGACGAGGACGTGCTGGACACCTGGTTCTCCTCTGCCCTCTGGCCGTTCTCGACGCTCGGCTGGCCGGAGCAGACGAAGGAACTGGAGAAATATTACCAGACCGACGTGCTCGTCACCGGCTTCGACATCATCTTCTTCTGGGTCGCCCGCATGATGATGATGGGCCTGCACTTCATGAAGGATGAGGCCGGCAACCCGGTCGAGCCGTTCCACACCGTCTATGTCCACGCGCTGGTGCGCGACAAGAACGGGCAGAAGATGTCGAAGTCGAAGGGCAACGTCATCGACCCGCTCGAACTGATCGACGAATACGGCGCGGACGCGCTGCGTTTCACGCTGGCCATCATGGCCGCGCAGGGCCGCGACGTGAAGCTCGACCCGGCGCGCATCGCCGGCTACCGCAACTTCGGCACCAAGCTGTGGAACGCCACGCGCTTCGCCGAGATGAACGGCGTGAAGAGCGATCCGCATTTCGTGCCGGAAACGGCCTCGCTGACGATCAACCGCTGGATCCTGACGGAGCTCGCGCGCACCGCCCGCGACGTCACCGAGGCGGTCGAGACCTACCGCTTCAACGATGCTGCCAGCACGCTCTACCGCTTCATCTGGAATCAGTTCTGCGACTGGTATCTCGAACTGCTTAAGCCGGTCTTCAGCGGTGAGGACGAAGCCGCCAAGGCGGAATCGCAGGCCTGCGCCGCCTATGTGCTGGAGGAGACCTACAAGCTCCTGCATCCGTTCATGCCGTTCATGACGGAAGAGCTCTGGGCGCACACGGCCGGCGAGGGCGTCGACCGCGACAGCCTGATCTGCCACGCCGCCTGGCCGTCGCCGGCCTATGCCGACGATGCGGCCGCCGACGAGATCAACTGGCTGGTCGATCTCGTCTCGGGCATCCGCTCGGTCCGCGCGGAAATGAACGTGCCGCCGAGCGCCATGGCGCCGCTCGTCGTCGTGGGCGCCAATGCCCTGACGCAGAAGCGGCTGGCGACGCATGACTCGGCGATCCGCCGTCTTGCCCGCGTCGAGACGATCCGGCTCGAGGATGCGGCGCCCAAGGGCGCGGCGCAGATCGTCGTTGGCGAAGCGACCGCCTGCCTGCCGCTCGGCAGCCTGATCGATCTTTCCGCCGAAAAGGCGCGCCTCGAAAAGGCGATCGACAAGGCGAAGACGGAGGCGGCCCGCATCGAGGGCAAGCTGTCGAACGAAAAGTTCGTCGCCAATGCCAAGCCGGAGGTCGTCGAGGCCGAGCGCGAGCGCATGAGCGAACTCGAACAGCAGCTCGCCAGCCTTGCCGTGGCCTTGACCCGGGTCAGCGAAGCCGGCTGATTCTCTCGATATACACCGCAAAGCCCTGAGAACCGCGCCGGACGCCCCGGCGCGGTTTTCTATTCAAGGGGTGGTTCGCAAAAAATCGGTTGTGGTCAAAATGTGACACGATTGCGGCGCGTTGGAATATCATTCCTGCGGGGCTGCGGATTTCTCTCTATGTTGAGAATTTCATTTCTCTTCGGCGGATTGTTGAGGGTCTTCAGAAAAATCTTACGTAATTTATTCGCCTCCTTCGGGAAATGAGGGGCTAAAACTTGGATTTGCCAAGCCGGCGCGTGTCTTCGATAGTCATGTTCGGAGATGCGCGGGACGGAGGCAGCTGTCGGCCGCGCGAGCCACGCAGGGGAGGACTTTATGCGTAAGAAGAATGTCGGCGTAGGTGCTTTGGCGGCTGTTGCGCTGCTGACGGCGACGTCTGCTCATGCTGGCGGCCTTGAGCGTGCCGGTTACAACATCGATCTGCTGTTCGAGCCCTCGGGCTACGCGATCGAAACGGGCCTGACCTATGTCAACCCGCAGCGCAAGCTGAACAACGTCGTCGACAACCCGGCTGACGGCGGCAATATCAGCGGTCGTCCGAGCCAGGGCATCCGCGCGACGGACAGCTATCTCGTTCCGCGCGTCGGCTTCAAGGCCTCGTTCGGCGATGCCGTCGACTGTATCGCTGATTACTCCGAGCCGTGGGGCGCACACCTCAATCAGGGTGCCGACTGGGCCGGTGCGAACGAAAACATCGAAACCAACCTGAAGAGCCGCAACTACGCGACGACCTGCTCCTATTCCTTCGACATGGGACAGGGCCAGCTGCGTCTGATCGCCGGCGGCTTCTACCAGGAAATTTCCGGCTTCCAGGATCGTCTGGTCAGCACGGCGGTCATTCCGCTCGGCCGTACCGGCATCGGCCATCTGGGCCTCGAAGGCGACGGCTGGGGCTGGCGCGCCGGCGTTGCCTACGAGATCGAGGAATATGCGCTCCGCACGAGCCTCGTCTATAACAGCGCGGTCGATCTCGACAACATCACCGGCACGCTCAACCTGAGCCAGGTCACGGGCGCGGTCATCCCGGTCTTCGGTTCGGCCAGCATGCCGGACTCGCTGGAATTCAAGTTCCAGACCGGCGTCGCGCCGGGCTGGCTGGTCTTCGGTGGCGTCAAGTGGACCGACTGGAGCCAGCTCCAGAGCATCGCATTCTGCCCGGAAGCGACGCGTGCCCTGGCTGCCTGCCGCACGAACAGCCCGACGGAAGCAACGTCCCTCGACCTGCTCTATCGTGATGGCTGGGCCATCACCGGCGGCGTCGGCCACAAGTTCAACGACCAGTGGAGCGGCGCGGTCAGCCTGACCTGGGACCGTGGCGTCAGCACCGGCATGGGCACGCACACCGACACCTGGACGGTCGGCGCGGGCGTTTCCTACGCACCGACCCAGAACGTCGAGTTCCGCCTCGGCGGCGCGCTCGGCATCCTGACGAGCGGCGAGTCCCGTCCGGTCACGATCGACGGCCGCACCTACGGCAACCGCGCGACCTACGATTTCGACACCGATCTCGTCTCCGCGGTCACGACGTCCCTGAAGGTTAAATTCTGATCGGCGGACCTCTTAACGGTCAGAATCGGGCCCGGCGTCATCGCCGGGCCCTTTTTGTTGGTTAACGCTTTCTTGCGCCGGGCCGTGCCTCCTGGGGAAATCACAGCGGGCTGTGAAAAAATGTGACGGAATCGCAACACATTTTTTTCCAGAGTTTGCTACACCCCTAGGCAAGCGTCCAAATGTCCATTTCCCGCCACAAACGGGGCGCAGCGATAGGGGCATGTAGACGCGTGGAACCGCGCCCTAGGGAAACGATGAGCCAGCCGATGTCATTGTCGCCGGAATTGCCGGAAGCCTGCACGAGAGCCGTGTATGTCCGGTCCGGAACAGCGAAGAAGGCGCGGCGCGGAATTGTAAAAGTGATGCCGAAGCCCGAGTTGATGCCGATGAAAGTACTGGTAATGGGCCTTTGCCTGTCGCTGTCCTCCTGGATGGCGCCCCAGGCCCTCGCATTCGATCCTCAGTCCGGCGTCAGCAAGGAAAGCGGTCCGTTCGACCTCTTCAAATTCGGCTTTTCCTCCTACAAGGAGGGCCGCAAGAGCGATGCCGTCGAGGCCTATCGCTACGCGGCGGAAAAGGGCCACACGGCCTCGCGCTGGAAGCTCGCCAATATGTATGCCGATGGCGACGGCGTACAGGAAGACGACCTCGAAGCCTTCAAGATCTACAGCGAGATCGCCCAGGCCGGCGTCGAGCCGGAATCCCAGGACACCAGCTACTTCGCCAATGCGCTGATCTCGCTTGCCAGCTACTACCGTCGCGGCATCCCCAACAGCCCCGTCAAGATCGACCTCACGCAGGCCCGCCAGCTCTATTTCCAGGCCGCGTCCGCCTTCGGCATTCCGGAAGCCCAGTTCCAGCTCGGCCGCATGATGCTGACCGGCGAGGGCGGTTCCGTCAGCGTGCACCAGGCCAAGAAGTGGCTGAACCGCGCGCGCAACAACGGCCATGCCGGCGCCATGGGTCTCTTCGGCAACATCATCTTCCAGGAAGGCGACGTCGCCCGCGGCCTTGCCTTCATGACCGCCGCGCTCGACCATTGCCTGCCCAAGGACTGTGCCTGGCTTCAGGCCACGCAGGAAGAGGCTTTCTCGGTCGCCAGCGAGGAAGAACGCCGTCGCGGCGTCGCGCTGGCGCAAAACATCCGCTTCAGCCCCGGCGATTGAGGCGGGACGGCCGGCCGCTGGCGCGGCGGCCATCCGGACATTCCTTTTGAGAATCCGTGCATTTTTCCTTCCTCGCCCCGCTGATGGGGAGAGGGTGATGGCGCGTGGGTGAGGTTTGTTGCGCCGCTCTGGCTACGCTGCGGCGTAATCCAGCACCGCGACGACCGGCACGTGGTCCGAGGGCTTTTCCCAGTTGCGCACGTGCTTTTCCACCGCCGTCGAGACGAGGCGGTCCGAGGCTTCGGCCGACAGCATGAGATGGTCGATGCGGATGCCGAAATTCTTCGGCCAGCACCCCCCCTGGTAATCCCAGAACGTATAGAGCGGCGTCGCGTCGCTCGAGGCGCGCACGGCATCGGTCAGGCCGAGGTTTTCGAGGCGGCGGAAGGTCTGGCGCGTGGCGGGCAGGTAGAGCGCGTCCCGTTCCCAGACCTTGACGTCCCAGCAGTCGTGCGGCTCGGGAATGACATTGTAGTCGCCGGCAAGGATCAGCGGCTCCTCCAGCGCGAGGCGATCCTCGGCAAAGGCGATGAGCCGGTCCATCCAGGACAGCTTGTAGGGATATTTCACCGGGTCGTCGGCGGGGTTGCCGTTCGGCAGGTACAGCGAGCAGAAGCGGACGACGCCGCCCTCGACGGAAAAGACGCCCTCGATGAAACGCGACTGCTCGTCGCCTTCGTCGCCGGGTAGGCCGCGGTTCACCTCGTCCGGACGGATCTTGGAGAGCAGGGCGACGCCGTTGAAGCCCTTCTGGCCATGCGTCTCGACGTGATAGCCGAGCGCCTCGATCTCGGCGCGCGGAAAGCTCTCGTCGACGGTCTTGATTTCCTGCAGTCCGACGATATCGGGATTGGATTCCTTCAGCCAGGCGACGAGATTGTCGATGCGCGCCCGCACGCCGTTGATGTTCCAGGTGGCAATCTTGATCGGCATGCGGGGGTCCTGTCGGGTTGGGGTCAGATCGAGAAGCTGGTGCCGCAGCCGCAGCTTGCGACGGCGTTCGGGTTCTTGATCTGGAAGGACTGGCCAAGCAGGTTGTCGACGAAATCGATCTCCGACCCGTCCATGTAGACGAGGGAGAGCTGGTCGATCAGCACCGTGGCGTCGTCCTTCTGAAGCACCAGGTCGTCGTCCTGCTGGTCTTCGACGAGGTCGAACTTATAGGAAAAGCCGGAACAGCCGCCGCCTTCGACGGAGACGCGAAGGGCCTGCTTTTCCGGGGCGGAGCCGAGGATCGCCGCGATGCGTCGGGCGGCGGCGTCGGAGATGGTTACGGACTTGTCGGTCATGTCTGCCTCCTGCCGGGGTCAAGATCCGGAGAGAATCGCTTGTCGAACGCGGGTGGCGAATGGATCGCCCATCTTCCGGCCTCAGCGGCGACACTGAAAACAAAATATTGAAAACACTTGTCTTTCAGGCGCAGCTTGCGGCCGGACTTGCCGCTGTGCACACTATAGGTATGAAGGCATTGAGGCCGCGTCAATGGGCGGCGCGAATGCAGGTGACGAATGACGTTTGACAGACATGCGCTGGGTTTCGGCGCGGGGCAGCGCGCCATCTATGCTTCCGACCCCTGGGCGACCCGCGGGCGGCTCTTCCCGGAGCCGGAAAGCCTCACGCGTTCCGATTTCCAGCGCGACCGCGACCGCATCGTGCACACCACCGCCTTCCGCCGCCTGAAGCACAAGACGCAGGTCTTCATCGCCGCCGATGGCGACCATTACCGCACGCGCCTGACCCATACGATCGAGGTGGCGCAGATCGCCCGGGCGCTCGCCCGCGCCCTGAAACTCGACGAGGACCTCGCCGAAGGCGTCGCGCTGGTGCACGATTTCGGCCACACGCCCTTCGGCCATACCGGCGAGGACGCGCTGCACGAGGTGCTGGAGCCCTTCGGCGGCTTCGACCACAATGCCCAGTCGCTGCGCATCGTCACCAAGCTGGAACGGCGCTACGCCGAATTCGACGGGCTGAACCTCACCTGGGAGAGCCTGGAAGGCCTCGTCAAGCACAACGGCCCGCTGATCGGCCCGACGGGCGAATGCACCGAGGGCGACGACGTGCCCCGGCCGATCCTCGAATATTGCGCCCTTCACGACCTGGAACTCGGCAGCTTCGCCAGCATGGAGGCGCAGGTCGCGGCCATCGCCGACGACATCGCCTACAACACCCATGACATCGACGACGGCCTGCGCTCCGGCTACCTGACCTTCGAGATGCTGGAGGAGGTGCCGTTCCTGGCAAAGCTGATGCGCGGCGTGCACGAGCGCTATCCGGGCCTCGAAGCCTCGCGCTTCACCCATGAGATCATGCGCCGGCAGATCACCGCCATGGTGGAGGACGTCATCGGCTATGCCCAGCAGGCGATCCGCGACGAGCGGCCGGAAAGCGCCGACGACGTGCGCAAGGCGCATCGCTGCCTGGCGACCTTCTCCGAGGCGATGTCGGTGACGGACAAGCAGATCAAGAAGCTGCTGTTCTCGCGCATCTACCGCCATCCCGAGGTCATGCGGGTGAGGGCCAATGCTGCCTCCATCCTGACGGACCTCTACCACGCCTATATGGACGACCCGCAGCTGATGCAGGGGCACTATTGGGTGGACCGCATCGCCACCATGCCGGAATCGGCGCGCGCCCGTCATGTCGGCGACTATCTCGCCGGAATGACCGACAACTACGCGATCAACACCCACCGGCGGCTGTTTGACCATACTCCGGAATTGCGATAGTCAGCCGCGCACCTGAACTTCTTCGCAGAAAATGCCCGCAACGGGCGGCTGCGTGCGGATGGATGAGATGAACCTTTTTACAGACTTCGACAACAGAATCAAAAACGTACTCGAAGGACTTGAGGTCGTGCGTGAAAAGCGCGCCGAGCTCGATTTCGGCCGCATCAGCGTCGAACCGCCGCGCGATGCGAGCCATGGCGACGTCGCGACCAACGCGGCGATGGTTCTCGCCAAGCCGCTTGGCCTCAATCCCCGCGCGCTCGCCGACCTCATCGTCGCCGAGCTGAAGAACGATCCCGAGGTCGCCGAGGTCAGCGTCGCCGGCCCCGGCTTCATCAATGTGCGCCTCGCCGTGCCCTATTGGCAGAAGCTGCTTGCCGCCATGGTCGAGGCCGGCACGGATTACGGCCGCGGTTCGCTCGGCGCCGGCCGCAAGGTCAATGTGGAATATGTCTCGGCCAACCCGACCGGCCCGATGCATGTCGGCCATTGCCGCGGCGCCGTCGTCGGCGACGCGCTCGCCAACCTGCTCGCCTTCGCCGGCTATGCCGTGACCAAGGAATATTACATCAACGACGCGGGCTCGCAGATCGACGTGCTCGCGCGCTCGGCCTTCCTGCGCTACCGCGAGGCGCTGGGCGAGGCGATCGGCGACATCCCGTCGGGCCTCTATCCGGGCGACTATCTCGTTCCGGTCGGCGAGGCGCTGGCCGCCGAACATGGCACGTCGCTGCGCGCCATGACCGAGCAGCAGTGGATGCCCATCGTCAAGGAAAAGACCATCGCCATGATGATGGCGATGATCCGCGACGATCTCGCCGCCCTCAACGTCAACCATGACGTCTTCTTCTCCGAGCGCTCGCTGCATGCCGGCAACGGCGCGCCGATCCGCACCGCCATCAACGACCTGACCTTCAAGGGCCATGTCTACAAGGGCGTGCTGCCGCCGCCGAAGGGCCAGCTTCCGGAAGACTGGGAAGACCGCGAGCAGACGCTGTTCCGCTCGACGGAAGTGGGGGACGATATCGACCGCCCGCTGATCAAGTCGGACGGCTCCTATACCTATTTCGCGGCCGACGTCGCCTACTTCAAGGACAAGTTCGACCGCGGCTTCGACGAGATGATCTATGTGCTTGGCGCCGACCATGGCGGCTACGTCAAGCGCCTGGAGGCCGTCGCGCGCGCCGTCTCCGAAGGCAAGGCGAAGCTGACGGTCCTGCTGTGCCAGCTCGTCAAGCTCTATCGCAACGGCGAGCCGGTGAAGATGTCGAAGCGCTCCGGCGACTTCGTCACGCTGCGCGACGTGGTCGAGGAGGTCGGCCGCGACTCGGTGCGCTTCATGATGCTCTACCGCAAGAATAGCGAGCCGCTCGACTTCGACTTCGCCAAGGTCACGGAACAGTCCAAGGACAATCCGGTGTTCTACGTGCAGTATGCCCATGCGCGCTGCATGTCCGTCTTCCGTCAGGCCGCCGAGGCCTTCCCGGGTCTCGACATCGCCGCGCTCGATCTGGCCGGCGCGATTGCCGGCAATATCGAGGATCCGAGCGAGTTGCAGCTTCTGGCCAAGCTTGCCGAATATCCCCGTGTCGTCGAGGGCGCTGCACTGGCGCAGGAGCCGCATCGCATCGCGTTTTACCTCTATGATCTTGCCAGCGCATTCCATGGACACTGGAATAAAGGTAAAGAGCAGCCGGAATTACGGTTTGTTAACGATAAAAATAGAGAATTGACCATCGCCAGACTTGGGCTGGTGCACGCTGTCGCGTCTGTTCTTAAGTCGGGCCTGTCCATTACAGGCACCGCAGCACCGGACGAAATGCGATAACGTCACCATTTGCCCACAATAAGCTGGCAAACGCGTCTTTGTAGCTTGTGAGTGGGAAGCAGTATGGCAGACAAGAACTTCGCGCGAAGCGGAACCGGTGAAACGGGCCTCTTGGCGGACGATGATCCGTTGAGCGAGCTTACCCGCCTCGTCAACTTCGAGCCGCGCCCGGTCCAGGGCGTGGGCAAGTCCCATTCCGACACGGTCCAGCCGGCCTCGCGGCGCGAGAATCCCGTTCTCGCCCTCGAGGACGAACTCATGCGCGCCTTCGAGCAGTATGACACGCCGGCGAGCCGCGCGGCCGAAAAAGCCGCCCCGCGCCATATCGAGCCGGTCTTCGAGGAGGCTGAGCCCGTCGTCGAGGATCGTGCGTCCGTCCTGGACGAGATCCCGGTGCGCGGCGAAGCCCGCCATGAGGTCCGCCATGAGGAGCGCGCCCAGCCGCGCGAGCCGGTCTTCGAAGAGGTCGCCTTCGCCGACGAGCCGCAGCAGAAGGCCGATGCGGCCCTGCTTCTGGCCGACGAGCTGGAGACCTCCGTCGAAGAGGTGCCCTCCGTCGAGATCGAGCCGGTCGTCCATACCGGCCGCCAGTTCGCCGACCGCTTCGAGCCGCGTTTCGAGGAGCCGGTTCGTCAGGAGCCCGCCTATCGCGAACCTGTTGCCGAAACCCGCTTCGACGAGCCTGTCCGCAGCCAGTCCCGCGAGCCCGCCTTCCTCGGCCTGCAGCCGCTTGCAGACGAGCCGGCCGACGACATGGCGCTGGATCTCGAGCGTGAGCTGGAGCTTTCCATCGGCGACGGCTTTTCCGACGATGCCGCACCGGTCGAGGCCGCCTTCGTCGAGCCGATGCCGGTTGCCGCCGAACGCCATGTCGAGCCGGATTTCGACACGCTGATGCCCGCCGATGCCCGGGTGGAGCGTGCCGAGCCGTTCCAGGCCGAGCAGGCCTATGCCGGCGACGAGCCGCATTTCGTGGCCGACATGACGTTCGACACGCGCGAAGAGCGTGCCCGGGCGACGGCGGAAGCCGAGCGCCAGTGGCAGGCCGAAGCGGATGAGCCCGTGTTCGACGCGGAACCGGCCTATCAGGTCGAGGCCGTGGAAAAGGGCGCCGGTTACGACCGGGACGCGTTGCTGGCCGAGGTCGAGCGCTTCCCGGTACCGGAGGCCCGTTCGCCGCTTTCCGCCGCGACGGCTGCCGCCGTTTCGCGCAGCAACACGCCCGCCAACATCGCCTCCATCTTCGGCCGTGCGACGCCCACCAGCCGCGCGACCCCCACGATCCACCGCGAACCCGTCATGGACGCTGCGCGGGAAACCGCGCGGGAACCGGTGATGCAGACGCCCGTCATCGAGACCCCGGTTGCCCAGACTCAGGTCGTCGAGACACCTGTTCTTGAGACGCCCGTCGTCGAGGCGCGCCGCGAGCCGGTCGCAACGCCCGTGGCCGCCGAGCCCGAGGTCGATTTCGACAACATGGAATTCGACCTGTCGGACATCGAGCTCGACCTCAACGATTTCCAGCTCGACGAAGAGCCGGTGAAGGCCGAAATCAAGCCGGAACCGGTCAAGGTCGAGCCCATGAAGGTTGAGCTTGCGAAGGCCGAGCCGATGACGGTCGTCCAGCCGGTCGCCGCCGTCGAAACGCCGGTGCGCCGCGAGCCGGCCGTCGCCGTTCCGGTTTCCACCTATACGACGCCGCAGCCCATCGTCACCGAGACCAATGATGGCGCGCTGCCCTTCGACCCGACGATGATCGCCGATACCGACGAGGGCGTCGCCCCCGTAACGGAACTCGACGTGCCGCAGCTTCCCGTCATCGAGAAGGAAAAGCCGCCGGCCTACCAGCCCGACTACGACTTCGACATCGACGCGGAAATGGCGCAGCTCTTCGAGCCGGCCGCCAAGCCGCGGGTCGAGGAGCCGCGCGTTGTCGCCGCAAGCCCCGCCGTTGCCGCCGCCATCCCGCAGCCGGTAACGCAGATTTCCGACGTCGACGATTTCGAGCGCGCGCTGGAAGAGGATTTCCGCCGGTCGCTGAAACAGCCCGAGCGCATGGCCATCCCGGTCGATCCGGGCCAGGCGAACACGCTCTATGCCGGTGACGGCTATGACGACGAGGCGGCCCGTCCGCGTCGCGGCATGCTGATCGCGGCATCGCTTGCAGGCCTGCTCCTCATCGGTGGCGGCGGCGTCTATGCCTGGTCCGCCTTCACGGGCGGCACGGCAAGCTCCGGCGAGCCGCGCGTCATCCTGGCCGACAAGACCCCGGTCAAGGTCGTGCCCGAGGAAAAGGGCGGCAAGACCGTGCCGAACCAGGACAAGGCCGTCTACGACCGCGTCGCCGGCGACACCGCCAGCACGCCGCAGCAGGAACAGCTCGTCACCTCGACGGAAGAGCCCGTCGACGTCGTGCAGCGCACGCTGACGCCGGAAACCCTGCCGTTCGACGGCCCCGAGGACGGCACCGAGACGGCGAATGCCGCCGATGACGAAAACCGCCTGCTGCCGGGCGTCGACGAGCCGGAAAAGGCCACCGCCGACGGCGAAAAGCAGCTCGTCTCGCCGCGCAAGGTCAAGACCATGATCGTCAAGCCGGACGGCACGCTCGTCGCCCGCGAAGAAACGGTCGGGGAACCCGCTGCCGAAACCGCCGGCCTTGAAACCGCCGGTCTCGACGCCAAGGCGACCGCCACCACGGGCCGTGCGTCCGGCGAGGCAACCGCCAATGCGACGCTGGACGCCGACGCATCGCTGCGCGCCGAACAGCAGGCCGGCACGGACGCCAAGCCGCGCTCGGCGCTCGCCGAAGCGGCCAATGCCGAGGTCGACGACATAGCGCCGGTGCGCACGGTCAAGACGACGGCGATCGGCGCGACCGAAACCGCCTCGACCGGCGACAAGACGCCGCTGCCGGGCACCCGCCCGATCGACCAGCCCGTCACCGTCGTCGGCACCGTCACCGAGAACGGCAATGTGTCGGGCACGCAGACCGCGGCTGCAAATGGCACGCAGACGGGCGAGCAGACCCAGGTCGCCGCCGTCGCCCCGGGCAGCTACGTGATCCAGATCGCCTCGCTGCCCTCCGAAGCCGAAGCGCAGAAGAGCTACAACTCGCTGTCCTCGAAGTTCGCGAGCGTCATCGGCGGCCGTGGCGTGGATATCAAGAAGGCGGAAATCCCGAACAAGGGCACCTTCTTCCGCGTCCGCATCCCGGCCGGCTCGCGCGAAGAGGCCAATGCGCTCTGCAATCGCTACAAGGGCGCCGGCGGCAGCTGCCTCGTCACCCGCTGAAGCCGGATCGATTTCATGAAGAGGCGCGGGACCCGTTCCGCGCCTCTTCGATTCCCGCGCGGACTGCGCCCTTCGTCTTTCCCCACCGAACCTCTAAAGTTGCTGACATGAGCGAATCGAAATCCTTCATTTCGGGCTGCAAGGGCCTGACACTGACCGCCGACGAAAAGGCCTTCTTCCGCAGCGAGCGGCCCTGGGGCTTCATCCTGTTCGGCCGCAATATCGGCGAGCCGGCGCAGGTCGCCGATCTCACGGCGGAAATGCGCGACTGCATCGGCGGTGGCGCGGACATCCCGGTTCTGATCGACCAGGAGGGCGGCCGCGTCCAGCGCATCAAGCCGCCGCATGTCCAGCAATATCCGAATGCCGCCGCGCTCGGTGCGATCTACCGCGCCGATGCGGAAAAGGGCCTGCGCGCCGCCTGGCTGCTGTCGCGCCTGCATGCCTTCGATCTCCTGCGTCTCGGCATCAATGTCGATTGCCTGCCGGTGCTCGATGTCGCCGTTCCCGGCGTGCATGACGTCATCGGCAACCGCGCCTACGGGCAGGAGCCGGATATCGTCTCGGCCATGGGTCAGGCGGCCGCCGAAGGCCTCAAGGCCGGCGGCCTGCTGCCGATCATGAAGCACATGCCGGGTCATGGCCGCACCATGGTCGATTCCCACCATGACCTGCCGGTCGTGCATGCCAGCCGCAAGCAGCTCGAGGCCTGCGATTTCGTGCCCTTCCGGCGCATGCGGAACGAACTGATGGCGATGTCCGCGCATATCGTCTTCACCGCCGTCGATGGCGACAATCCGGCGACGACCTCGGCGAAGGTCGTGGAGGAGATCATCCGCGGCCATATCGGCTTCGACGGCCTCCTGATGTCCGACGATGTCTCCATGAACGCGCTTGCCGGCGATATTGCCACAAGAAGCCGGGGAATCATCGCCGCCGGCCTCGACATGGTGTTGCATTGCCATGGCATCATGGAGGAAATGATTGCCGTGACGGAAAACGTTCCTCCGCTGGCCGGCGAGAGCCTCAGGCGGGCGAACGCCGTGCGCGCGGGCTTCCCGGCCGCCGATGGGGCGGACGAACAGGCGCTGCGCGAAGAATTCAACGCCATGATCGCGGTGGCCTGACGGCCCCGCGCAAGGATCCAAGGGAGCGCCGTGCAGGAACCGGGAGCCAAGCCACAGAAGAAGGGACGCGGCGCGCAGGCGCCGATGGACGATCTGTGGCAGGACGGCGAGGGGCGGGGGCTTTCCGAGGAAAGCCTCGTCGTCGACCTTGCCGGCTTCGAAGGCCCGCTCGACCTTCTGCTGCATCTTGCCCGCACGCAGAAGGTGGATCTGACCCGCATCTCCGTGCTGGCGCTTGCCGAACAGTATCTCGCCTTCATCGACAAGGCGCGAAAGATCCGCATCGAGCTTGCCGCCGATTATCTCGTCATGGCGGCCTGGCTCGCCTACCTGAAATCCCGCCTGCTGATTCCCAAACAGGCCAAGGACGATGGCCCCTCGGGCGAGGAGATGGCGGCGAGCCTCGCCTTCCGCCTGAAGCGGCTGGAGGCGATGCGCGACGCGGCGACCAAGCTCGTCAACCGCAACCGCCTCGGCCGCGACGTCTTCGCCCGCGGCATGCCGGAGCATATCCCCACCGAACGGCGCTCCGTCTTCGAGGCCTCGCTCTACGATCTTCTGAGCGCCTATGCCTCGCTGCGCCAGCGCCATGCCATCACGCAGGTCACCATCGAGAAGCGCAGCGTCTGGTCGCTCGCCGATGCGCGCGAGATCCTGCAGCTGCTCATCGGTGGCTTCGACGACGACTGGACGGCGCTCGACCATTTCATGCTGCGCTACCTGAGCGATCCGACGGAGCGCACGACGGCGATCGCCAGCGCCTTCGCCGCGACGCTGGAGCTCGTGCGCGAAGGCCGGCTCGAACTGCGCCAGGACGGCGCCTTCCAGCCGATCTATCTGCGCCGCGGCCAGAGGGCCGACGACGAGGACGGGAGCGCTGCGCGTGAGTGAGGGCGAGGGAGCGCGCGTCATGGAAGAGGCAACGGTGGTCGATCCGCGCCGCCTGCACGAGGCTGCGCGCATTGCCGAGGCGCTGGTCTTCGCCTCCGCCGGTCCGGTCTCCGAGGCCTATATCGCCGACCGCCTGCCACGCGGCGTCGACGTGGTGCACGTCATGCACGACTTGAAGGCGCTCTATGCCGGGCGCGGCGTGACGCTGGTGCAGGCGGGCGACAGCTGGGCCTTCCGCACCGCGCCGGATTTGTCCTTCGTCATTCGCACCGACGAGACCGAGGTGCGCAAATTGTCGCGCGCGGCGCTGGAGGTGCTGTCCATCATCGCCTACCACCAGCCGGTCACCCGCGCCGAGATCGAGGATATCCGCGGCGTCCAGACCTCGAAGGGCACGCTCGACGTGCTGATGGAAGCCGGCTGGGTGCGTTTTCGTGGCCGCCGCCGCTCGCCGGGCCGGCCCGTAACCTTCGGCACGACAAGGGATTTCCTTGATCATTTCGGCCTCGAGGAGCTGCGCGACCTGCCGGGCCTCGAGGAGCTGAAGGGGGCAGGGCTCCTGTCCGGCCGCATTCCCTCCAACTTCCAGGTGCCGCTGCCGCTCGGCGAGGACGAACTGGCGGAGGACGAGGATCCCATCACCCAGCTCGACCTCGAAGAACTCGGTCTCTTGACACCGGGCGGAAAAGAAGACGAATAGACGAAGCTTATGGCAGGACCGTCGGCACGAGACCGGCGGCAGGGAAAGACTTCGGCACAATGGCTTCGGACCCGTCAGGCTCCAACGGTATCGAGACGAGACGGGCATCGGCGGTGACCTTCGCGGCACGGCTTGCCTTCGAGAACATCCATCACAGCTACCACAACAAGGAAACGATCCGCGGCATCTCGCTGACGGCCGAGCCCGGCGAAGTGCTGTGCCTGCTCGGCCCGTCCGGTTCCGGCAAGACGACGCTGCTGCGCATCGCCGCCGGCATCGAGGCGCAGACCAGCGGCCGCGTCCTGCTCAACGACCGCGAGATCGCCGGCCCCGACGTTTTCCTGCCGCCAGAGCGGCGCGGCGTCGGGCTGATGTTCCAGGATTTCGCGCTCTTCCCGCACATGTCCGTGCTCGACAATGTGCGTTTCGGCCTGACGGCCCTGCCGCGCGCGGAGGCCGAGGCGGAGGCGCAGGCGGCGCTCGAGCGTGTCGGTCTTGCGCATTATGCCCAGAAGTTTCCGCACATGCTGTCGGGCGGCGAGCAGCAGCGCGTGGCGCTTGCCCGCGCGCTCGCGCCGCGCCCGTCGGTGCTGCTGATGGACGAGCCGTTCTCCGGTCTCGATTCGCGCCTCAAGGATTCGATCCGCGCCGACACGCTGGCGATCCTGCGCCAGTCGCGCGCCAGCGCCATCGTCGTCACCCATGACGCCGAAGAGGCGATGCGCATGGGCGACAGGATCGCACTGCTGAAGGATGGCTGCCTCGTGCAGGTGGGCACGGCGGAAGAGCTGTATCTCAAGCCGCAGAGCATCTTCGCCGCCGCCTTCTTCTCCGAGATCAACGAATTTTCCGGCCATGTGCGCGGCGGCGTGGTGGAAACCCCGCTCGGCAATGTCGACGGCGCGGGCTTTACCAATGGGCAGAAGGTGTGCGTGGCCGTCCGCCTTGCCGGCCTCAGGGTGCTCGAAACCGGCGGCGACATTCCCGCGCGCATATTGTCGCGGCGTTTCCTTGGCGTGGTCGAGCTTCTGGAATTGGCCGTACCGGGCGCGGACCGGCCGGTTCGGGCGCGTGTGCGGGCGGATCAATTGGCTGCCGGATTGCGCGACGTCACGCTTTCGGCTAACCACCGCGACATACTGGTATTTGAAAAAGACGGCCGAACGTCTTAAATCGGGGTTCAGGTTTCAAAGGGAGTTACGGGAATGGGTTCTTTCAGCATCTGGCATTGGCTGATCGTTCTGGTGGTTGTGCTGCTGCTGTTCGGGCGCGGCAAGATCCCGGAACTGATGGGTGATGTCGCCAAGGGCATCAAGAACTTCAAGAAGGGCATGTCCGACGAGGAAGCCGCTTCGGCCGAAAACGGCAAGACGGTCGAGCACAAGGCTGACGAGGTCAAGTGACCGGCGTCTGGCCGCGCGCGGCGGTTCGCGGCCCATGAGGACATTACCCTATGCTTGATGTCGGCTGGACCGAAATACTCGTCATCGCCATCGTTCTGATCATCGTGGTGGGTCCGAAGGACCTGCCGCAGATGTTGCGCACGTTCGGGCGCATGGTGTCCAAGATGCGCGGCATGGCGAGCGATTTCCGCCAGCAGTTCGACGAGGCGCTGCGCGAGGCCGACCTCGACGACGTGCGCAAGACGATCGGCGAGGCGCAGAAGCTCAATCCGCTGAACACGATCCGCGATGCGGTCAATCCGCTGCGGCAGATCGGCGACGAGATCAAATCCGATCTCCAGAAGGCGACGAACGCCTCATCGACGCAGACGCCCGCCGTCACCCCGACGGACAGCGTCTCCGCAACGCCGGCCGCCGTGCCCTCCAAGGCGCAGACGCCCGCTTCCACCGAGCCCGTGGCCGCCGTGCCGCTCAAGGCCGGTCCGGTCGCCAAGACCGCGAAGAAGAAGGCCGAAGGCGATAGCGCGAAGGTGACAAAGCCCCGCAAGGCCGAGACCGCGGCGAAGGCCACGGCGACGAAGGCAGCTGCAAAGACCGCCGTCCAGACGCCTGCGGTCGAGAAGGCCGCCACTACGACGGCCGCGACCGCCAAGGCTGCGGTCAGGCCCAAAACGGCAGAGAAGGCCGTAGCCAAGTCCCCCGCGGCCGAGAAGGCCGCGACCAAGCCCAATGCAGCCGAGAAGGCCGCAATCAAGCCCAATGCGGCCGAGAAGGCCGCTATCAAGCCAAAGACGGCCAAGACCAAGAAGGGCGACGCATGAGCGGCGATCTCGAAGACAAGCCCCAGCCGCTCATCGAGCACCTGATCGAGCTGCGCCAGCGCCTGCTCTGGGCGGTCGGCGCCTTCTTCGTCGCCTTCCTCGTCTGCTTCTATTTCGCCAAGCAGCTTTTCAATCTGCTCGTCCTGCCCTTCAAATGGGCCGTGAGCTGGGCCGGGCTGACCCATCGCAATGTCGAGCTGATCTATACGGCGCCGCAGGAATTCTTCTTCACCCAGATCAAGGTCGCCATGTTCGGCGCGCTGGTCATCGCGTTCCCGGTCATCGCCCAGCAGGTCTACAAGTTCGTGGCGCCGGGCCTCTACAAGAACGAACGATCCGCCTTCCTGCCGTTCCTGATCGCTTCGCCCATCCTCTTCCTCATCGGCGCGGCGCTGGTCTATTTCTTCTTCACGCCCATGGTCATGTGGTTCTTCCTCGCCATGGAACAGGGCGGCGGCGAGGGGCAGGTCTCGATCCAGCTTCTGCCGAAGGTCTCCGAATATCTCGGCCTGATCATGTCGCTGATCTTCGCCTTCGGCCTCGTCTTCCAGCTTCCGGTCGTCTCCTCGCTGCTCGTGCGTGCGGGCTTCATCGATTCGAAGGCGCTCGCCAACAAGCGCAAATATGCGATCGTCATCGCCTTCGTGGTGGCTGCCGTGTTGACGCCGCCCGATCCGGTGTCCCAGATCGGCCTTGCACTGCCGGCCATCCTTCTCTACGAGATTTCCATCTATACGGCCCGACTCATCGAACGGCAGCGGGCGAGCGCCTCGAACGCGCAGGATGCGGAAAACGAGGTCGCTGCAACACCGGGCGAGGCCGAATGAGGCCTGCCGGCGGGTCGCTGCCGGGCGTCGACGGGTCTTCATCCACGGAACGCCTGGAACGACTATGCTTGATATCAAATGGATCCGCGACAACGCCGACGCCCTTGACGCCGCCCTTGCAAAGCGCGGCGCCAGTCCCCTTGCCAGGACGCTGATCGACCTCGACGAGAAGCGCCGCGCCGTCATCCAGACGGCGCAGGACATGCAGTCGCGCCGCAACGCCGCCTCCAAGGAGATCGGCGCGGCGATGGCGAGCAAGAACACGGAGCTTGCCGAAAAGCTGAAGGCGGAAGTCTCGGCCATCAAGGACCAGCTCCCCGCCGCCGAGGAAGAAGAGCGTCAGGTCACCGCCGAGCTCAACGATGCCCTGTCGCGCATCCCGAACATTCCCTTCGACGACGTGCCGGTCGGCGCAGACGAGACGGGCAATGTCGAGAAGCTGACCTGGGGCAAGAAGCCCGGCTGGAACCACAAGCCGCTGGAGCACTACGAGATCGGCGAAGCGCTCGGCTACATGGACTTCGAGGCCGCCGCGAAGATCGCCGGCTCGCGCTTCACCGTGCTCAAGGGCCAGCTCGCCCGCCTGGAACGCGCCCTCGGCCAGTTCATGATCGACACGCACACGCAGGATCATGGTTATACGGAAGTCCATGCCCCGCTCCTGGTGCGCGACGACGCCATGTACGGCACCGGCCAGCTTCCGAAATTTTCCGAAGACCTCTTCCGCACCACGGACGGCCGCTGGCTGATCCCGACCGCGGAAGTCTCGCTCACCAATCTCGTTCGCGAGGAAATCCTGGAACAGGAGAAGCTGCCGCTGCGCTTCACCGCGCTGACGCCGTGCTTCCGCTCGGAAGCCGGTTCGTCCGGCCGAGACACGCGCGGCATGCTGCGCCAGCACCAGTTCATGAAATGCGAGCTGGTCTCGATCACCGACGCCGAAAGCGCGGTCGACGAGCACGAGCGCATGACGGCTTGCGCCGAGGAAATCCTCAAGCGCCTCGGCCTGCACTACCGCGTCATGACGCTGTGCACGGGCGACATGGGCTTCGGCGCCCGCAAGACCTACGATCTCGAAGTCTGGCTGCCCGGCCAGGATACGTTCCGCGAAATCTCGTCCTGCTCGGTCTGCGGCGATTTCCAGGGCCGCCGCATGAATGCCCGCTACCGCGGCAAGGACGACAAGGCGACGAAGTTCGTGCACACCCTCAACGGTTCGGGCACGGCCGTCGGCCGCGCGCTGATCGCGGTCATGGAAAATTACCTCAATGCCGATGGCTCGATCACCGTGCCGGACGTGCTGCTGCCCTATATGGGCGGCCTGAAGAAGATCGAGAAAGCTGCCTGAGGCGGGAAACGACATGCGCATTCTCCTGACCAATGACGACGGCATCCATGCCGAGGGCCTCGCGGCCCTCGAGCGGATCGCCCGCGAACTGACCGACGACGTATGGGTCGTCGCGCCGGAGACCGACCAGAGCGGCCTTGCGCATTCGCTGACCCTTTCCGAGCCGCTGCGCCTGCGCAAGATCGACGACAAGCGCTATGCGCTGCGCGGCACGCCCACCGACTGCGTGATCATGGGCGTGCGCGAAGTGCTCGACAGGAAGCCGGACCTCGTGCTGTCGGGTGTCAATGCCGGCGCCAACATGGCCGACGACGTCACCTATTCCGGCACCATTGCCGGCGCCATCGAAGGCACGTTGCAGGGCATCAAGTCCATGGCGCTGAGCCAGGCCTACAATCATGCCGGCGGCCGCGTCGTGCCGTGGGAGGTCGCCGAGACCTTCGCGCCGAAGCTCATCCGCCAGCTGATGGATGTGGAGCTGCCGGACTGGACGTTCTTCAACCTGAACTTCCCCAATTGCGCGCCCTCCGACCTTCAGGGCGTCGAGGTGACGAGCCAGGGCAAACTGGATTTCGGCCTGACGATCGACGAGCGTCAGGATGGCCGCGGCTTCCCCTATTACTGGCTGCGCTTCGGCGAGCGGAAGGGCGACTTCCGCGCCGGCACGGATATCCATGCCGTGAAGAACCACAAGATTTCCGTGACGCCGCTGAAGCTCGACCTGACGGATTACACCGTGCTGGACCGCGTGCAGCGCGCGCTTGGCGCAAAGGGTGACGATTGAACACGGGGCGGGTGATCGAGAAGGAAGGTTTTGCCGCGCTGGCGCTGCGCCTGCGCGGCGAGGGCATCAACAATCTCGACCTGCTCACGGCCGTCGAGCAGACGCCGCGCACGCTCTTCGTGCCGCCGCAATTTGCCGGTGAGGCCTATTCCAGCCGCCTGCTGCCGCTCGATTGCGGCTCCTTCATCGAGGGCGTCGACCTTGCGGTGCGGCTGCTGCACCTTCTCAATCTCAAGGCCGGGCAGCGCATCCTCGAGGTCGGCACCGGCAGCGGCTTCACCGCCGCCGTCATGGGCCGCATGACGGAGCGCGTGCTGACCATCGATCGCTACCGCACGCTGGTCACCAATGCGCAGCAGTCCATCGAGAAGGCCGCCATCCGCAACGTCATCGTGCGTCAGGCCGATGGCAGCAACGGCATGCCGGGCGAGGGGACCTTCGACCGCATCCTCGTCACGACGGCCTTTCCGGCCCTGCCGCGCTTCTTCGCCGAACAGCTCGTCTCCGGCGGCATGCTGATCGCCCCCGTCATGGTCAGCGAAACCGAGTGTCGCATGCTGAAGCTGGTCAAGACCGGCAGCCGCTTCGACCGCGAAGACCTCTTCGCCGTGCCCTATCTGCCCATCGTCCCGCAGATGGCCGAGGCTCTCTAGGCCCTCCGAGCACCCTTCACGCACCGTTTTTTCAACCCGGCAGGCCGCGCGCCCGCTGAGTCCCTGCTGTTTTTGTCCGCAAATCCAGAGGCTTCCCGCATCTGCTCTGCACGCGGTGGGTGAATTTCGCTCGCAAATACAGCGCGTTAACCTTTTGTTAACTTACGCAAGCTTCGCGCAAGCTTCGCAGCGTAGGCCGGAGACGAAGCAGAAGGTTCCACGCAGAACGCCGGTTTTCCAGACGGTTCGGCCGTTCCGATGGAGAGGAAAATGAACGTCTCGAACAGGATCGCCAGCGGTTCCACCAGCGACAGCCTCGCGTATCTCGCGACGAAGGCTGCCGGCAAGGGCGCCGAGGAGAATGCCGAGGCTGTCTCGACCGCGCATCTTGCGGGCGGCAGTTCCGACCCGTCCCTGCATGTCGGCCTTTCGGTCGACGCGCTGCTGGTTCTCAGCGTCGCCAAGGAAGAGACGGCTTACAGTCAGCCTGCGCTTACCGAGGCGGAACGCAACAATCTCGACACGTCGGCGCTCGAACAGCGCGAGCACGCCGCCTACGGCCATTTCCTCGACGAGGGCGACCGCAAGGCCTACTACCGCGCCTATATCGAATATTTCGACAGCATGCCGGCGCAGGACCAGCGCAGCTCCCGCTATGCCGGCACGCGCGAGCCCGCCATCGCGGCGCTGCGCGCCATCGCGTATAATGAAAGCGCGCTCGACATGTCTGCACCGGACGCTGCCCTTGAAAACGGTAGCGAGACCGGCGAGCGCAATGCGCGCCGCGCGACGCCCATTTCGGCAATCTTCCAGCCGAGCGCCGGCGATCTCGAAAACGTCGCCCGTGTCAGCGGCCGCATCTCGCGCGCCGACAGCATGTATTCCATCGGTTTCTGAGGCACTTCAGTCCTCGTTTCGCCACGGTGCGCGCGCACCATGGTTATCAATTCATCAAAAAGACACGGCGGACCGCCCGACTTTAACCGGGCGGTAACTCTAACGCGCTTTAATCATCCCATATCAAGTAGCGTACCGATTGGGTTGTCTCATGCGTAAGAGTGTATCGCCGAGTTTTGGTAGGACCGCGACCCGCCTTATGGCGGCTGCCCTGCTGGCCAGTGTCGCGACCGGGTGCAGCTCGGACGCTTCGCGGTTTGGCGGTCTTTTCTCCAGTTCCGACCAGGATAATATCACGACCAGCTCGGTTCCGCGCCGCACGCTGTTCGGCGGCACCAATCCCGTGCCGCGCGGCGATATCGGCAACGGCCAGCAGTTTGCATCGGCAAACCAGATGGGCTCGCGCAACGAGGCGCTGAACCAGCCATTCCCCGATCAGGGCGCGGTCTCCTACGATCCGATCAACACGTCCACCACGGGCTCCGGCACGCGGTCCATGGGCGTCCAGCGCGGCGAGCTTTCCGATCCGACGGTCGGCCAGGTAACCGACCGCCAGGCTTCGCTCGGCCAGGAACTGCCGCAGCGCAAGGCGAAGGCCATCGTCGAGGAGACGGACAGCCTCACCACCGCGACGGTCAAGGGCAAGGCCGGCTGGTCGACCCGCAATGCGCCCGTCGTCATGCTGCGCCAGGGCGAAAGCGTGAAGACGCTCGCCAACCGCTACGGCGTGCCGGAAAAGGAAATCCTCGCCGCCAACGGCCTGAAGCGCGCTTCGGACGCCGAGCCGGGCCAGAAGATCATCATCCCGACCTTCAGCACCACGGCGAGCAGCGCCAAGGCTTCGGCCGACAACACGCTGAAGGCCGACAACAAGCTGCCGACGCCGGAACGCAAGGGCGAGCAGAACGTCGCCATCCTTCCGGGCACCGCGACGCGGGACAAGGTCAAGTCGGAGAGCGGTCAGGCGAACACCAACCTCGCCGAGATCGGCGAAGGCAAGGGCAAGGGCAGCTACGAAGTCAAGACGGGCGATTCGCTCGCCAAGATCGCGCGCAGCAACGGCGTTTCCGTCGATGCGCTGAAGAAGGCGAACGGCCTTGAGACGGCCTCGATCCGCATCGGCCAGAAGCTCGTCATCCCGGCCGGCGGCACGGCGGGCGAGACGACGACCGACAAGACCGTAACGGCCTCCGTTCCGGTCAAGAAGGAAACCAAGGTCGAGACGGCCGAGAAGAAGCCGGAATCCTACAAGGCGCCGGTGAAGACGGTGACGGAAGTCGCGGAGAAATCCGACGTGACCGACGAAGCGCCCGAATCCACCGGAATCGGCAAGTATCGCTGGCCGGTGCGCGGCGCGGTCATCGCCGGCTACGGCGCCAATGTCGAAGGCAACCGCAACGACGGCATCGACATTTCCGTTCCCGAGGGCACGCCGATCAAGGCCGCTGAGAACGGCGTGGTCATCTATGCCGGCAGCAGCCTGAAGGAACTCGGCAACGCGGTTCTGGTGCGCCATGACGACGGCACCGTCACGGTCTACGGCCATGCCGGCGACCTCAGCGTGCAGCGCGGCCAGAAGATCCAGCGTGGCCAGACGGTCGCGACCTCGGGCATGAGCGGCAACGCCACCCGTCCGAAGGTGCACTTCGAGGTGCGCAAGAACGCGACGCCGGTTAACCCGATGACCTTCCTCGAATAGGCCTCGAGAGGCCCACTCTGAAATCCTGCGCGGGCGGTTCCCTTCGGAGCCGCCCGTTTGTCATTGGTGACTTGCCTCGTTGTTTGCCGCCCGCTTGCCGAAGGCGTCGCGATAGGCGGCGGGCGTCGTCGCGAGGTGAAGGCGGAAGTGGTGGCGGAGCGTGCCCGTCGTGCCGAAGCCCGAAAGCGCGGCGATCTCCTCGACGGAGGCGCTAGTCTCCTCCAGGAGGTCGCGCGCCTTGCCGAGCCGCTGGGCCAGCAGCCAGCGGGCAGGCGTCATGCCGGTCGCTGATTCGAAGCGGCGCAGGAAGGTGCGCCCGCTCATGCCGGCCCGGCGGGCGAGCGCCGCGACGGTGTGGTCGGCGCCGAGATTTTCCCGCATATGATCGAGCAGCGGTCCGAGCCGGCCGCTTTCATGGGCGCGCGGCACGACCTGCGTGATGAACTGCGCCTGTCCGCCATCGCGATGCGCCGGCATGACGAGGCGGCGTGCGACACGATTGGCGGCCTCCGTGCCGAAATCCCGGCGGATGAGATGCAGGCACAGGTCGAGCCCGGCCGCCGTACCCGCCGATGTCAGCACCGTGCCGGCATCGACATAGAGCACGTCTGGGCTGACGTCGATATCCGGATGCCGCGTCGTCAGCGCCTCGGTATAGCGCCAATGGGTGGTGGCCCGCCGCCCGTCGAGCAGGCCGGCGGCGGCGAGCACGAAGGCGCCGGAGCAGAAGGAGAGAATGCGCGCGCCGCGGGCATGGGCGGCCTTGAGCGCAGTGACGAGCGCATCCGGCACCGGCGCATCGACGCCGCGCCAGCCGGGAATGACGATGGTGCCGGCCTCGGCCAGGAGCTCCAGCCCGCCGTCGACCGCAAAGCGCAGGCCACCGGCCGCGCGCATTTCGCCCGCATCGACGCCGGCGACGGCGAAGCGATACCAATTCTCGCCCATTTCCGGCCGAGGAAGGGCGAAGATCTCGGTCGCGATGCCGAACTCGAAGGTGCAGAGCCGGTCATAGGCGATGGCGACGACCAGGGAATTGGCGAGCGGCAGGAGCGCGAGCGGATTTGGCATGATCTTGAGCTTATATGTCAATCATGCCATCTGCAAGCCGGCGCGCGAAGCGGCTACATCTCTCTCATCGCAACAGGAGAGAGCCATGAGCTTCGTCACCGATTACGCCCCCGCATCCCCCGCCGTCGCCGCCGAACATTTTCTCAGGCGCCTTTCCGTCGAGACCGATTGCTCGGATGTCGCCGCCGCGCTCCGGGCGGGCGACGCGGATTTCGTTCTGCTGCATGTCATCGGTTCGCCGGAGGCCTACGCCCGGCAGCACGTGCCGGGCGCGCTGCACCTCCCGCACCGCCAGATCAGCGCGGAGCGCATGGCCGAGTGGCCCGAAGAAACGCTGTTCGTCGTCTACTGCGCCGGCCCGCATTGCAACGGCGCGGACCAGGCGGCGCTGAAGCTTGCCCGTCTCGGTCGTCCGGTGAAGATCATGATCGGCGGCGTCACCGGTTGGGCCGACGAAGGATTGCCCTTTGCGGCGGGCGCCGCGCCGGGAAGCCTGCTTGCGGTCGCCGCCGAATGAGCAAGGAGGGCTTCACGCGGTGGCCTCTGCCGGCGATTGCGACCCTGCCGTCCTGCGGGCGAATCTGAAACAGTCGCGCAAACCAACACGGGAGCCCCCAATGATCACCTGTTATCTTCGCTACGTCATCGATCCGCACAAGCTGGAGGAATTCGAGCTCTATGCCCGGGCGTGGATTCCCATCGTCAATCGCATGGGCGGCACGCATCACGGCTATTTCCTGCCGAGCGAGGGGGCGAACAACATCGCATTCGCGCTGTTCAGCTTCCCGAGCCTTGCTGCCTACGAGGATTATCGCACCCGCATGGCGAGCGATCCCGAATGCATCGCCGCTTACGACATGGACAAGCGCAACCGCAGCATCATCAGCTTCGAGCGCAGCTTCCTGCGCCCCGTTTTTTCCTGAAAACCAGTATTTTCCTGAAACAAGAAAGCCGGCCCTCGGGCCGGCTTTCGATTACCTGAGCGCCTTGCCGAGGCGGCCGGCGACGTCCTGGACATATTGCCAGGCGACGCGTCCGGAGCGCGAGCCGCGCGTCGTGGCCCATTCCAGGGCTTCCGCATGCAACTGCTCCTGTGGCAGGTCGAGACCGAAATGGGCGGCGTAGCCGTCGATCATCTCGAGATATTCGACCTGGCTGCACCTGTAGAAGCCGAGCCAGAGGCCGAAACGGTCGGAAAGCGAAACCTTCTCTTCCACGGCTTCGGACGGATTGATCGCCGTCGACTGCTCGTTCTCGATCATGTTGCGCGGCAGAAGGTGCCGGCGGTTCGAGGTGGCGTAGAGCAGCACATTGTCCGGCCGCCCTTCGACGCCGCCGTCCAGCGCCGCCTTCAGCGACTTGTAGGACGTGTCGTCATGGTCGAAGGACAGGTCGTCGCAGAAGATGATGACGGGGAAGGGCACGTCCTTCAGCACGTCCAGCAGCAGCGGCAGCGTCGCGATGTCCTCGCGGTGGACCTCGATGAGCTTGAGGCCGCTCCCGGTCTCCTGCGCGGCCAGCGCATGCACGGACTTGACCAGCGACGACTTGCCCATGCCGCGCGCACCCCACAGCAGCACGTTGTTGGCCGGCAGGCCGCGTGCGAAGCGCACGGTGTTGTCGACGAGGATGTCGCGCACATGGTCGACGCCGCGGATGAGGCCGATGTCGATGCGATTCGGGCGCTTGACGGGCTGGGCGTGCAGCCGCGCGGGCGACCAGACGAAAACGTCGGCGGCGGCCCAGTCGTTGACGGCGGGCGCAGGACCGGCGAGGCGTTCCAGCGCGGCGGTGATGCGGCCGATTTCGGCCAGCAGAAGCGTGACGTGATCTTCCTGCAATGTCTGTCTCCTCATGCCTTCCTGCCGGGTAGCATGCGCCGGCCGGTGGCGAAAAGGGGGAAAGCGCTTGAAAAACGAGCGGTTCGCGGTCTCGTGTGTTGCATTCGAGGCCTGCTTGCCTATATTCCGGCAACCGAAATGGCCCCTCAGGCCGCGCAAATTCAAGATTTCAAGGAGTAGCTGATGTTCATTACCGAGGCCTTCGCCCAGACCGCGACACCCGGCGGGCCAGGCGCAGACATTTTCATGACTGTCATGCCGTTCCTGCTGATCTTCGTGGTGATGTACTTCCTCATCATCCGTCCGCAGCGTGCTGCCATGAAGCGTCGCGAAGAGCTTCTGAAGAACATCCGTCGCGGCGACCAGGTCGTCACGGGCGGCGGCATCGTCGGCAAGGTCACCAAGGTCGTCGACGACAGCGAACTGGAAGTCGAAATCGCCGAAGGCGTAAAGGTACGCGTCGCGCGCAGCGGCATCAGCGAAGTCCGCGTCAAGGGCGAACCCGTCAAGGAATAAGCTTGGCCTGCCGCTCGGCCGAGGATACGCTCGGCCTGGCGGCCCGACTGGTTTTCAGCCGGCGCCACGCCGGACCGAAGTCGAGACCGCGATGCAGCACTCCGCCCGCTGGAAAACCCTCCTCGTCTGGCTCGCCCTGGTGGCGAGCCTTCTTGTCATCCTGCCGAGCCTCGTGCCGGCGCGCATGGCAAATGGCCTGCCGGACTGGCTGGCCTCGCACCGCCTCGTTCCGGGCCTCGACCTTACCGGCGGCTCGCGCCTCGTCCTTCAGGTCTCCCGCACCGATATCGCCGACGAGCGGCTGCGCGCCGGCGTCGAGACGATCGGCAACGCGCTGCGCGCCGCCGCCGTTCCCTATGGCGATCTCAATGGCGCGGAAGACACGATCGACGTGACCGTCACGGCCGCCGACCGCATCGACGCGGCGCGCCAGACCCTGACGGGTCTTGGCCTCGGTACGCTCAGCGAACCCGCGGGCGGCCAGTTCCGCATCGTCCTGCCGGCATCCGCCGTCGAAGAGGCGGCCAGCGCCGCTTCGCTCGGCGCCGTGGATGCCGTGCGCCGCCGCGTCGAAAGCCTCGATATTCCCGCGCTGCTGGTGGCGCGCGGCGAGCGCGACCGCATCGTCGTCTCCATGCCGGGCCTGACCGATCCGCAGCGCGTCAAGGACATGCTGGCGCAGGTCGGCCGGCTCTCCGCCCGGCTGGTCGACAACAGCATGCCGGTCAACCAGGCCATCGAGGACGGCGCGCCGGCCGGGTCCGAAGTGCTCTATTCCACCGGCGAGCCGCCCGTCGGCTATCTCGTGAAGAAGGACGACCTCTTCACCGCCGTGGATGTCGCCTCCGCCCAGCCCGCCGCCAATGGCGAACCCTTCATCGAATTCGTGCTGAAGGGGGATGCCGCCGAGCGGCTCGCCGCCTTCACGCGGGAAAACAGCGGCCGCACCATCGCCATCCTGCTCGACGGCCAGGTCATCTCCACCTCCGATATCAAGGGCGCCATCACCGATGGCGTCGGCCGCCTTTCCGGTGATTTCGACGCGGAGGGGGCGGCGAACATCGCGCGCATCGTCGCGAGCGGCCCGCTGCCGGCCCCGCTCACCATCATCGAGGAGCGCTCCATCGAGCCGGCCCTCGGCACGACCTCGGTCGGCACCGTGCTGCTCGCCCTCGTCGTTGCCGTCGCCGCCGTCGTCGCCTTCATGACGCTGTTCTACGGCGTGCTCGGCGTCATCGCCTCCTTCTCGCTGTTCTTCAACGTGCTGATCACCTTCGCGGCGCTGGCGCTGATCGGCGTGCCGATCTCGCTGTCGATGATCGCGGGTGTCGTGCTGACGGTCGGTCTTGCGGTCGATGCCAGCGTGCTGATCTTCGAGCGCATCCGCGAGGAAACCACCAAGGGCCGCTCGCTGCGTGACGCCATCGCCATCGGCTTCGGCCGGGCGCGCGCCACCGTGCTCGATGCCTCCGCCACCATGCTGATCGCCGTGGCGGTGCTTTTCGTGCTGTCGGCCGCGCCGGTGCGGGCCTTCGCGCTTGCCGTCGGCATCGGTCTTCTGGCCACGCTCTTCACCACCTTCACGCTGACGCAGGGCCTCGTGCGCGCCTGGCTCGGCCGCAGCCACGCGACGCATCTGCCGAAGGGCGTGCGCACGGGCCTGTTCGACCGGCTCAACCTGCGCTTCATGGCGGTGCGCAACGTGGTGTTCCTGGCGACGGCCGTGCTGTCGCTGGTGATTGCCGGCCTGCTGACGCTCGGCGAACTGCGGCTCGGCATCGACTTCACCGGCGGCGCTGCCGTCGAGATCCAGGCGAAATCCGGCGAGGTCGATCTCTTCGACATTGCCGCGCGGCTGGCCGATGCCGGCATCGAGGTTCTCGACGTCGACACCCATGGCGATCCGCGCCGGGCGCTGGTGCGGCTCACCTCGCAGGGCGAGGGCGAGAATGCCGAACAGACCTCCGTGCTCGTGGCGCGCGGCGAGCTTGAGGACGCCTACGACTTCCGCCGCGTCGAAGTGGTCGGCCCGGCCATTTCGGGGGAGTTGATCGACACCGCCACGCTCGGCTTCGTCGCCGGTCTCCTGGCGCTCGTCGCCTACATCTGGATCCGCTTCGAGTGGCATTTCGCCATCGGCGCGGTGATCGCGCTCGCCCATGACGTCTTCTTCACGCTCGGCTTCCTCGCCATCGCCGACATCGAGTTCAACGTCAGCGCCGTCGCGGCCCTGTTGACGGTCGCCGGCTATTCGCTGAACGACACGATGGTGGTCTACGATCGCATCCGCGAGAATCTCCGGCATTTCAAGCAGATGCCGTTGCCCATCCTCATTGACGACGCCATCAACCGCACCCTTTCGCGCACCGTCCTCACCTCGGCGACGACGCTGATCGCGCTCGCGGCGCTTGCCGTCTTCGGCGGCGAGGCGATCCGCACCTTCGCGCTGACGCTGCTCTTCGGGGTGGCGATCGGCACCATCTCCTCTATCTACATTGCCGGACCGATCCTCATCCTGTTCCGCCTCAGGCCGGAGCGCTACCGCCCGGGCAAGGGCGGCGCGGGGACGGCGCCGGAGGCAACAGGAAACAATGGCTAAGGGCATCGAAATCCGGGAGGCGCATTTCCCCGGACGTGCGCCGATCGACGCATATGGCAATGGCGGCTTCCGTTTCGCCGACATGTCGCACCGCGGCTCCATCCTCTGCCTGCCCTCGGGCATTCACGGCTGGGACAAGGAAGAGGGCGCGCCGCTGACCGTCGCCGATCTCCAGCGCGTGCTGGACGAGGCGGGCGAGATCGAGGTGCTGCTCGTCGGCACCGGCAAGGAAATCCGCCCCCTGCCGCCCGAAATAAAGGCGGCGCTGACGGAGCGTCGCATCCGTTCGGATCCGATGAGCACGGGCGCCGCCGTGCGCACGTTCAATGTCATGCTGGCCGAGAGCCGGGCGGTCGCCGCCGCGCTCATCGCCGTTTGAAGCCGGTTTTTCTCGTGACCGATCCGAAAACCGATCCCTATGCGCATGGCCTGACGGTGCTCCGCGATACCGATCGCGACCGCTATCTCGCCTGCCTTCTCGCTCCGCCGGAAAAGCGCGGCGCGCTTGCCGCGCTCTATGCCTTCCATGCCGAGATCGCCCGCGTGCGCGACGTGGTGCGCGAGGCGCTGCCCGGCGAAATCCGCCTGCAATGGTGGCGCGACGTGCTGGAAGGCACGGCGGAGGGCGATGCATCCGCCAATCCGCTCGCCGTCGGCCTCATGGCCTGCGTCAGGGAGCACCGGCTGCCCGTTGCCGTGCTGACCGACATGACCGAGGCGCGCATCTTCGACGTCTACAACGACCCGATGGAAAGCCGGGCGGCGCTGGAAGGCTATGCCGGCGAAACCGCCTCGGCGCTCATCCAGCTCGCAAGCCTCATTCTGGACCCGCAGGGCGCGCCGAAATCCGCCGAGGCTGCCGGCCATGCCGGCGTGGCGCAGACGGTCGCCGGCCTGCTCCTGATGCTGCCGATCCACCGCCGGCGCGGCCAGGTCTATCTGCCGGCCGATCTTCTCGCCGCGACCGGTCTTACGCCCGAAGCGCTGCTTGCCGGCGACGACAGGGCCGCCGCGGCGCGCGCCATCGAGGCCTTTGTCGGCCTCGGCCGCGAGCATTTCGCCAAGGCGAAGCGCGTCGGCGGCGTTGCGCCGGCGAATCGCCCGGCCTTCCTGCCGGTCGCGCTCGTGCCGCATATCCTCGATGCGGCGGAAAAGGCGGGGGCCGATTGCCTCGAACGCTCCCTCGTGCCGGCGCAGTGGCGGCGGCAATGGTGGATGTGGCGCGCCGCGCGCCGCGGGCCGTTCTGAGGCCGGCCGGCGGCAAAGCGTTATGCATGTTTGCGGCCGGTGCTTGACGGGACGCAAAACTGGCGCAAGCCTTGTCGGCTACAGCGACGGGACGTTTTTCGTGGAGGAGTGGAGCCGATGCTCTGGACCATCACCATCGCCTGCCTGCTGGTGGCCGGCCTGATCTTCCGCCAGAGTTTCCGCACGCGGAGCGAGGCGCCTGAACTGGCCGGCGAGGACGCTGGCCTTGCCATCCTCGAATTCGGCCGGGCATTTCCCGAGGAGGCGATCCGCGAGATGATCGCCACCACGAACGGCCGCACCGTGTTCCTGCGCCTGCATGACGGCAAGGCCGGCTGCATGCATGCCCATGGCCATCACTATACCTGCCACCTCATCGAGCCGGGCACGGTGCGCGTGTCCAGCGCCGGCCCGAAGCGGCTGACCGTACAGTTCACCGATGCCTCCTTCGAGGGCGGCACGTTCGAATTCGCAAATGAGAAGAAGGCGGCAGAGGTTTCGCTCTGGCTGCTCGGCAGCTTCAGGCCGAATCTCTCCGGCAGGGCCGAGGTCGCCGGTCAGCCGAGCTGACCGGCGGATTTTCCGGCAATCAGCGGCCCAGCCAGCGGGCGCAGTCTTCCAGCGCGCGGGCGGCGGTCGCCTGCTTCTTGGCGAGCGCCTTGTCCTTGCCGCGGAAGCGCTTCATGCCCTCGGGCTTGGTCAGCGTGCCCGGTTCCAGCGGCGGGAACAGGCCGAAATTGACGTTCATCGGCTGGAAGGAGCGTTTGCCCGGCTCGTCGTCGGAAACGATGTGGCCGCCGGTGATATGGGTCAGCAGCGCGCCGAAGGCCGTGGTTTCCGGCGGCAGCGACGGCGTCTCGCCGCGGCGCTCGGCGGCGGCGAAGCGGCCGGCGAGAAGGCCGATGCTGGCGCTTTCCACATAGCCTTCACAGCCCGTGATCTGCCCGGCAAAGCGCAGGCCCGGCCGGTCCTTCAGCGCCAGCGACGGATCGAGCAGCGTCGGGGAATTGATATAGGTGTTGCGGTGCAGGCCGCCGAGGCGGGCGAATTCCGCGTTTTCAAGGCCGGGAATGAGGCGGAAGATCTCCGCCTGCGCGCCGTATTTCAGCTTCGTCTGGAAACCGACCATGTTGTAGAGCGTGCCGAGGGCATTGTCCTGGCGCAGCTGCACGACCGCGTAGGGCTTGACCGTCGGGTTATGCGCATTGGTGAGGCCCATGGGCTTCATCGGCCCGTGGCGCAGTGTCTCGCGGCCGCGCTCGGCCATCACCTCGATCGGCAGGCAGCCGTCGAAATAGGGCGTGCCTTCCCATTCCTTGAAGCCCGTCGTGTCGCCGGCGATGAGCGCGTCGATGAAGGCATTGTACTGCGCTTCGTCCATCGGGCAGTTGATATAGTCCTTGCCCGTGCCGCCGGGGCCGACCTTGTCGTAGCGTGACTGGAACCAGCAGGTGTCCATGTCGATGCTGGCCGTGTGCACGATGGGCGCGATGGCGTCGAAGAAGGCGAGCGAATCGGCGCCGGTGCGCGCCTGGATGGCTTCGGCGAGCGAAGGCGCGGTGAGGGGGCCGGTGGCGATGATCGCCTGGTCCCAGTCCTCCGGCGGCAGGCCCGTCACTTCCTCGCGGGTGATGGTGATCAGCGGATGGTTTTCCAGCGCGGCGGTCACGGCGACGGAAAAGCCGTCGCGGTCGACGGCGAGCGCGCCGCCGGCCGGCACCTGGTTGGCATCGGCCGAGCGCATGATCAGCGAACCGGCAAGGCGCATTTCGGCGTGCAGCACGCCGACGGCATTGCTGGTGGCGTCGTCCGAGCGGAAGGAGTTGGAGCAGACGAGTTCGGCAAGGCCGTCCGTCTTGTGGGCATCCGTGCCGCGCACGCCGCGCATTTCGTGCAGGATGACGGGGATGCCGCTCTCGGCGATCTGCCAGGCGGCTTCTGAGCCGGCAAGGCCGCCGCCGATGACATGGATGGGGCTTTGGGAAGAGGTCTGGGTCATGGGCGGTTCGTTACCATGGCGGCCGGCGCATTCCAAGGAAAAGCGCGGCGGGACTTGCTATGCCCAGAATCAAAAACGGCACCCTCATGGTGCCGTTTGAAGCGTTCCTCGCGCGTCGCCGTTTCCGGCCGCAGCGGCGGAAACCGGCTATGTCTTAGCGGAACGAACGCGAAGCGATGTCACGGATGTCGTAACGGGTCAGGCCGATGTCCGAGAGCGTGTGGTTCGACAGGTTGCCGAGTTCGTTCAGGGTGCGGCGGTAGGAAATCCAGTTCTTTGCAATGCGGATCGGGTTCATGGTCGTCTTCCTCGAAGTGTTTGGCCGGGAGGTCTGTCTCACCGGTTCGTGACGCCTGTATACGCGAACTGTCTATTAGTGTGCAGTGCAAAGAAGATGCAGCTGCTATGCATTTGTGCAATAAGGCCGCCACAATGGCGCCAAAAACATCAAAAGCGCCTTTATTTCAGGTGGATAGGCGCGGCTTTCCGATGCCTTCCAAATGAGCTGTTTTGTCGCGAATAAGAAATTGCGACATTGTGCGCCGCAAAAAGACGAGCAGAAACGAAAACGCCCTCCGGCAAAACCGAAGGGCGTTTGAAAATCATCCGAAAGGATCGATCGGCTTACTTGGCAGCCTTGCGAGCGATGTAAGGGATATCGCTGCGGCCGATGCCGAGGTCGCGCAGTTCACGGTCCGTCATGCGGCCGAGTTCGCTGACCGTCTGACGATACTTGCGCCAGTTGTTGAAAGAGCGTGCCAGGTTCATGTCTATACCCCTTTCTTGGGCTTCGTACTGAGCGGCCGCTCATCCTTGGCGCCGCCCTGATCTGTTGATGGGGAATATACGCTGCGCCGCAAAAAAGAACAGCGCTGCTATAGCAGGGCACCTATGCAATTGGCGCATGTCAAGCATAAATTTGGGCGAAATTCTGGTCAAATTTCCAGCTTTTGGCCACAAAGGTTAAGATTGTTATGCGCTGAGGGATTGGTGCGGCGCAAAAGAAAAACCCGCCGGGGGAGGAGATCCGGCGGGCTTTTCAATTTCGATCGGCGGCTTGGGAGGAGGAGGGGCCGCCAATCCTGTCGGGGACGAGGGAGGAGAAGATCGTCGCCCGATCGATGAAGCCAACATAGCTCGCCTCGGCCTGCATCTGTAGCGCGGGATGCGAATGGCACCCATGCGCAGGCGGCATGCGTCGGGGAGGAGGAAGGGGCCGATTGCGCGATCGATGGGCGAAAGGCGGCGTGCAGCGCAAAAAATAACGCCCGCTGGGGGAGGAGATCCAGCGGGCGTCATAATGGCGATTGGCAACTGGGAGGAGGAGTGTTGCCAATCCTATCGGAGGGACGCTGGGAGGAGGAGTGCGTCGCTCCGAATTCTGTCGATCTCCGTTGCCGGAACATCGGGTCTTTCGGCATCATGCCGGGCGTTCGACCAATTCCCTTGCCCGTCGGCCGCGTCCGGTAAGGCGCCTTGCTTCGGGGCTGGATCGCTTTTGATCCGATGACCGCAGAATAGCGGGATTCGCGGTTTTGTGCAGTGCAATATGAGCATGGATGGCATGCGCCTTGTGCATGTCTCCCTATCCAGGTTGTGTAAGGTACGTATTAGTAAACTTCCTGTACATATCCTTGCCTCGCGGATTTCCGAGGAATTTCACGGCAATTGCGAATTTCTCGCCGTCCTCTATCGTTCCTGCTGACGAGACCGGATTCGATCCGGCGGACTTGCAAAGCCAAGCGGAGCGAAACGAATGTACAGGGGCAGGCTGGAGCGCGACCTCAAACTCTGGACGACGCAGGGCCTGATCGATGCCGGAACGGCCGGGCGTCTGCTGAAGGAATACGATTCCCGCGAAAGCTCCTTCAGCCTTGGCCGCGTGCTGATGATCATCGCGGCGCTGCTCCTGTCGGCCGCCGTGCTGCTGCTCGTCGCTGCCAATTGGGACGCGATCCCGCGCCTCGTGCGGCTCGTCGGCATCGTCGGGCTGATCTGGGGCGCCTATCTTGCGGGCGGCGTGCTCATTCAGCGCGGCGCCGAGCGACTGGCGGCCGCCTTCCTTGTGCTCGGCACGCTCGCCTTCGGCGGCGCCATCGCGCTGGTCGGGCAGATGTATCACCTGTCGGGCGATACGTTCCAGGCGATGCTCGTCTGGTTCGCCGGCGCCGTCGCGGCCGCCGCGCTCTTCCGCTCCGGCGCGGTCACGGCGATTGCCGGTTTTCTCGCCTTCGCCGTCGCGGGCTTCGACTGGACGCAGTCTTCCAATGCCGACGAGACGGTTCTCTTCTGGCTGATGCCGCTGATGGCCGTCATCATCATCCTCCTGGTGCGCTACACCGGCGCCGACCGCGTCCGGCATCTTGCCTATCTGCTGCTCGTCGCCTGGCTTGCCTATATCTATGGAGAGAACGAGACGCGCACGACGGCCATCGCCATCGCGTCCTTCGGCGCCATCGCCTATCTCCTGGCCGCCGTGCCGCAATCGCCGCTTCATGCCTTGGCCCGCAGCGCAGGCGCTGCGCCCGCCTTCTATGCCTATCTCGTGCTGATGCTCGGCCTCATGGCGCTGCATGCCGAATTCGGCGGCGTTGCGGACCGGCTGTTCATCGGCATCGTCACGCTCGGCGCGGCCATCGTCGGCATCGTTCTCTCCGGCAAGGAGAACGGCGCGGTGCGCTATCTCGGCTATGCCATCTTCGCCGCCGAAACGCTCTATCTCGCTTCGGAGACGATCGGCTCGATCATCGGCACATCCGGCTTCTTCCTCATCTCCGGTCTCGTCGTGGCGCTGATCGCCTGGGCAGTGATCGTGCTGGAGCGGCGCCTCGCCAAGTCTGAAACCAGGGCGGAGGCCTGACCATGACCGCATCCCGCTTGTTCCGTCTCCCGCCGGTCGCCGCCGCCATCATCGCCGCGGCGCTGCAGACCGCCGTCATCGGCTATATGGTCGAAAGCCGCGCCTCGATCCTGCGCAATGGCGCCGATATCAAGCTGAAGACCCTGCCGGTCGATCCGCGCGACTTGCTGCGTGGCGACTATGTGATCCTGTCCTACCCGATCTCCACCATTTCGAAATCCATCGTGACAGGCGAGATGCCGCAGGGCGGAACGCGCGCGCGCCTCAACGTGCGCCTGAAGCCCGGCGCCGACGGGCTGTGGACCGCGACGGAGGCGAGCTTCGGCGCGCTCGCCCCTCAGGAGGGCAGCGTCGTGCTGCGCACCCTGCCGCTCGATTTCTACACCTCCGTCGCCGGCGGCCTGCCCGATACATTCTTCGTCGAATACGGCATCGAGCGCTATTACGTGCCGGAAGGCGAGGGCAAAGTGCTGGAGGACGGCCGCAACCAGGAAGAGCTGGAAGTGGAGGCGCGCGTCTCGAAGGATGGCACGCCGCAGATCGCCCGCCTCGTCCTCAGGGGCGAGCCCGTTTACGACGAACCGCTCTATTGAGCCCAAAAGGCCGGGAAAGGGCGGGTTTGCCGCGCATTTTTCCTTTGATCCGCCGAAAACGGGTGATATAGAGACGCCGCGCTCGGAAGGCGCCATGGGAGCGGCCCGGCCGCCCGTGGCAAAAGGGTTTCTGAGACGCGGGTATGGTGAAATTGGTAGACACGCCAGATTTAGGTTCTGGTGCCGCAAGGCGTGGGAGTTCAAGTCTCTCTACCCGCACCAGAGCCACCAAACGCGGAAACTGAGCGTTCCGCGTGGCGTGGAGCATTTCAGCGCGCCATTTTGCTTGCCAAAAGGCCACCGAATTCAGTAAAGCCACTGCCGGCAAATGGACCGGCGGGGTGCTCGCCATAACCGGCAGGCCGGTTTGAGCACCGCCAACTCGAAATGAAGGTTTGAACATGCAGGTTATCGAAACGCTCGCTGAAGGGCTGAAGCGCGAAATCAAGGTCGTTATCTCGGCCAAGGACATGGAAGCTCAGATGAACGAGCGTCTTGAGGACGTGAAGGGCCGTGTCCGCATCAACGGCTTCCGTCCGGGCAAGGTGCCCTTCGCCCATCTGAAGAAGATGTACGGCAAGTCCGTCATGGCCGAACTCGTCAACGAGATCGTCCGCGAACGCCCGTCGGCGATTCTCTCCGAGCGCGGCGAAAAGTCCGCTACGCAGCCGGAAGTCGCGATGACCGAAGACCAGGCCGAAGCGGAAAAGATCCTCAACGGCGAAGCCGATTTCGAGTTCACCCTGTCCTACGAAGTCATTCCGGCCATCGCGCTGAAGGACAATTCCGGCATCGCCGTCACCCGCGAAGTCGTCGAGATCGACGCCAAGGAAGTTGACGAGCAGATCCTGAAGATCGCCGAAAGCGCCCGCACCTACGAAACCAAGAAGGGCAAGGCCGCCAACGGCGACCGCGTCACCATCGACTACCTCGGCAAGGTCGACGGCGTTGCCTTCGACGGCGGCAAGGACGAGGACGCAGAACTGGTTCTCGGTTCCAACCGCTTCATCCCGGGCTTTGAAGAGCAGCTCGTCGGCCTGAAGGCTGGCGACGAGAAGGTCATCACCGTCACCTTCCCGGCCGATTACCCGGCTGCGAACCTCGCCGGCAAGGAAGCCACCTTCGACATCAACGTCAAGGACGTCGCCGGCGCCGCCGACATCGAGATCAACGACGACCTCGCCACCAAGCTCGGCCTCGAATCGGCCGACAAGCTGCGCGAAATCGTCCGTGGCCAGATCGAAAGCCAGTACGGCTCGGTCACCCGCCAGAAGGTCAAGCGTCAGATCCTCGACCAGCTCGACGAGATGTACAAGTTCGACACGCCGGAGCGCCTGGTCGACGCCGAGTTCGAGAACATCTGGCGCCAGATCAACACGGACCTCGCCCAGTCGGGCAAGACCTTCGCTGACGAAGACACGACGGAAGAAGCCGCGCGCGAAGAATATCGCAAGCTCGCCGAACGCCGCGTCCGCCTCGGCCTCGTTCTCTCGGAAATCGGCGAAAAGGCCGGCGTCCAGGTAACGGACGAAGAAATGCAGCAGTCGCTCTTCCAGCAGCTCCGCCAGTTCCCGGGCCAGGAAAAGCAGATCATCGACTACTTCCAGAAGACCCCGGGCGCCGCAGCTTCGCTCCGCGCACCGATCTTTGAAGAGAAGGTCGTCGATCACCTGCTCGGCGAAATCAAGGTAACGGACAAGACCGTTTCCAAGGACGAACTGCTCGCCGACGACGAAGACGGCGCCGACAAGGACGCCAAGAAGGCGCCGAAGAAGAAGGCCGCCAAGGCTGAAGCTGCGGAAGGCGAAGAAGCCGCTCCGAAGAAGAAGGCCCCGGCCAAGAAGAAGGCCGCTGAAGGCGACGCCGAATAATCGGTTCCTGCCAGAACATTCCGGAAAGGCCGCCCTCGGGCGGCCTTTTTGCGTTTGGGGATGGGAGCTGTCGTTCACCGCGCGGATGCGCTGTGACCGGATACCGGATCAGGCCCGGCATGACGGAGGAAAGGTAGGCGGCGAGACATGATGGGCGAGCTTGTTGCCTGCCGGTCCACCATCCAGCAGCCCGAAAACCTCTCGTCCGTCACCCCAATGTCAGCAGCAGCGCCCGATGGTCCGAGACTTCAGGCGTTTCCACAACGGTGAAATCGGCGACCGGCGCGCGGGCGTTCACCAGCATGTAATCGGCGTAGCGGCCGGGCTTGGTGTAGAGCGATGTGCGGGTGTCGGTGAAGCCGTTGGTGGTGATGAGATCCGTCAGGCCGAGATCGGCGAGGGACTGGAAGGTGCGGCTCTCGGGCAGGAGGTTGAAGTCGCCGCACAGGATGAGGGCCTCGTCCTGCCGGTGCAGGCGGTCGATGAGGGCGATGAGGGATGCGGCCTGCGCGTCGCGGGCCGGCGTGTCGCTCTTGCCGCCGGTTTCGCGCAGGCCATGGAACTGCACGAGGCAGAGCGCGCGGTCCGCGCTGTAGTCGTAGAGGCGGAAGGCGTGGGCGTTGCGGGCGCGGGGATGCTCGCCGAAACCATGCGGGGAAAAGGCGCCATGGACGAAGTCGAGGGCCTGGCCGATGACCGCGATCTCCTGACGGATAAAGGTGGCGAGGCCGAATTCCTGATGGCAGGGATACTCACCGTCCAGAAGTTCGCCGCGGGCGGTCGGGGCGAAGAAGCCGTCATGGCCGGGCAGGGCGTTCGCGATCTCGCGGTAGAGATTGGCGCGCTGCTGGAGTTCCACCGCGCCATCGCGGTAGGTCAGCCATTCGGAGCGGGCGGCGACGGCGCGCGGCACCTCCTGCAGGCAATAGACATCCGCATCGACCTGCTTGAGATAGTCGAGAAGCGACGCATGGCGCATGCCGCCCCAGACATTCAGCGACAGGATTTTCATGGCGCTGCTCCTCTCTGCTATGCCGATGCCGCGTTGCCATGCCGGGTGGAACGCCTCGAAAGAAAGGCGTTCGCCGGAATGTGAAACGGGCGCTTACGCCTTCTGCGACAGGTCGCCCATGCGGTTCCAGGCGTCGAGCCCGGCGATCTTGTAGGCTTCGGCGAGCGTCGGGTAGTTGAAGGTGTTCTCGACGAAATACTCGACGGTGCCCTTCAGGTTCAAGACGGCCTGACCGATATGGACGAGCTCGGTCGCACCTTCGCCGACGATATGCACGCCGAGCAGGCGGCGGGTCTTCAGCGAGAAGATCATCTTCAGCAGGCCGGAATTGAGGCCCATGATGTGACCGCGCGAGGTCTCGCGGAACCGCGCCATGCCGCATTCGTAGGGAATGCCGCGCTCCTTGACCTCTTCTTCCGTCAGGCCGCAGGTGGAAATCTCCGGCACGGCATAGATGCCGTAGGGGAAGTATTTCGGCGGCTCCTTGGCGATGGCGCCGACGGCGACGCGAGCCGCGATGCGCCCCTGTTCCATCGATGTGGAGGCAAGGCTCGGGAAGCCGACGACGTCACCGGCGGCGTAGATATGCGGCACCTCGGTCTGGAAGGTTTCCGGGTTCACGCTGAGGCGGCCACGCGAATCGGCGCTGAGGCCGGCGGCGGCAAGGTTCAGGCTGTCCGTCGCGCCGACGCGGCCGGCGGCGTAGAGCACCATGTCGCAGGTGACGCGGCGGCCATTGTCCAGCGTGATCTCGCACTTGCCGTTGTCGAGCTTTTCCACCTTGTCGGCCGTCTGGCCGAGGATGAGCTTCATGTTGCGGTCGCGCAGCTCGTAGATGAAGTCCTCGACGATCTCCCGGTCGATGAAGTCGAGAATTGTCGGCTTCGGATCGATGACGGTGACCTGCGTATCGAGCGCGGAGAAGATGGTGGCATATTCGATACCGATGACGCCCGCGCCGATGACGGCGATGGAGCGCGGCAGTTCCTTGATGTCGAGCAGTTCGTCGCTGTCGAGGATGCTGACGCCGTCGAAGGGAATGCTGCTCGGGCGATAGGGCTTGGTGCCGACGGCGAGCATGATGCTCTTGCCGTTGACATGGATCGTCTCGCCGTCGTCCTTGACGATCTCCATCGTCTCGGACGTCAGGAATTTCGCCTTGCCGCGGATATGCTGCACGCGGTTGCGGGCGAACTGGTGTTCCAGCACCTCCACCTCGTGGTCGAGCGTGATCAGCAGGCGGCGGCGCAGGTCGTCGGCGCTGATTTCCTGCTTCACGCGGTAGGCGCGGCCGTAAAAGCCGCGCTCGCGCCAGCCGGAAAGGTTCAGCGCCGTCTCGCGCAACGTCTTGGAGGGGATGGTGCCGGTATGCACCGAGACGCCGCCGACGCGCTTGCCCTGTTCGACGACGAGAACCTTGCGGCCGAGCTTGGCCGCCTGGATGGCGCCGCGGCGGCCTGCGGGGCCGCTGCCCACGACAACGAGATCGTATTCCTGCATGTGAGATTGCCTCAGTCTTCCGCGGGAAGAATCATATTGCGTTGCAACAATTTTCTTCGCCGAGCGATTTTCGTCAACCGGATATGGCAGAGAACCGTTTCAATCGGATGAAGGAATGCCCCTCCGATTTCATTGGTTTTAAACGCGATTCCGGAGGCGGGGCCGCCGGCGGCATCGGCTCCGGATGCGGGGGAGTCTAGAGAAGTCGTAGCCCCTTGAGGCTGGCATGCCCGTCCTTGCCGATGATGATGTGGTCATGAACGGTAATACCAAGGGGGCGGGCGGTTTCCACGATTGTCTTCGTCATATCGATGTCCGCCCGCGACGGGGTGGGATCGCCCGAGGGGTGATTGTGGACGAGGATGATGGCGGTCGCGGACAGTTCCAGTGCGCGGCGCACCACCTCGCGTGGATAGACCGGCGTATGGTCGACCGTGCCGTGGCCCTGCACCTCGTCGGCGATCAGCACATTGCGCTTGTCGAGGAAGAGGATGCGGAACTGTTCGCGCGGCTCATGCGCCATGGCCGCGTGGCAATACTGGATGACCGAGGACCAGGAGCCGAGCAGGGTCTTGTTGCGGATCTCGCTCTTCAGCATGCGCTGGGCGACGGCGGAGATCAGCTTGAGATCGAGCGCCACGGTCTCGCCGATGCCGTTGACCTCCTGCAGCAGCGCGGGCGTTGCGCCGAAGACGCCGGAGAGCGTGCCGAAGCGCTCGAGCAGGCCCTTGGCCACCGGCTTCGTGTCGCGCCGGGGGATGAGGCGGAAGAGCAGCAGTTCGAGGATTTCGTAGTCGGCGAGCGCCGTGTCGCCATGGTCGCGGAAGCGGTTGCGCAGGCGCTCGCGATGGCCGTGATAGTGTTTGTCTTCCGTCGTGGCGGCGGACCTGGCCGATGCGCGCGCGGGGCGCCCCGGGACATCGTCGCCGGCAACGCCGAAGAGATCGTCGGCGGGCGCTGCGGCATCCTCCATCGCCGATGAGGAAGGAATGCCGGTGCGTCCGCGCGATCCCGTCATGGATGGCCCTAGGCGGGAAGGCCGGGGCGGTCGAGGCCGCCGGGCGACAGCGTGAAGATCTCGCAGCCTTCGGCCGTGACGCCGACGGTGTGCTCGTACTGGGCCGAAAGCGAGCGGTCGCGCGTGACGGCCGTCCAGCCGTCGGACAGCACCTTCACATGCGGGCGGCCGAGATTGATCATCGGCTCGATGGTGAAGATCATGCCTTCCTTCATTTCCGGGCCCTCATTGGCGCGGCCGTAATGCAGGATGTTCGGCGCGTCGTGGAAGAGGCGGCCGACGCCGTGGCCGCAGAAGTCGCGCACGACGGAGCAGCGCTCGGCCTCCGCATAGGTCTGGATAGCCTCGCCGATGGCGCCGGTGCGCGCGCCGGGCTTCACGGCCGCGATGCCGCGCATCAGGCATTTGTGGGTCACTTCGAGCAGGCGCTCGGCGGCGCGTTTGATCTCGCCGACCGGATACATGCGGCTCGAATCGCCATGCCAGCCGTCGAGGATGAAGGTGACGTCGATATTGACGACATCGCCCTCGCGCAGCGGCTTGTCGTTGGGAATGCCGTGGCAGACGACGTGGTTGATCGAGGTACAGCTCGACTTCGTGTAGCCGCGGTAGTTGAGCGTCGCGGGCAGGGCGCCATGGTCCATGCCGAATTCGAAGACGAAGCGGTCGATGACGTCGGTGGCGACGCCCGGCTTGACCAGCGGATAGAGCTCGTCGAGGCAGCGCGCCGTGAGCTGACAGGCCTTGCGCATGCCGGCAAAGGCGTCGGCGTCGTAGAGGCGGATCACGCCCGTGTTCTTCAGCGGCGCGGCGGTCGCGTCGATATAGGTCACCATGGTCGAACTTTCACTCGTCTTTGTAAGACCGTCATAATGCAGCCACCCCGGCTTCGTCCATGGCGATCGACGCCACGGGCCGGATTTGCTGGGATGTAACGGCACATTTGACGGCATAGGCCTCGACGCCGCGGGCGCGCGCCCGACGGAAGCCCTCGGCATAGAAGGGATCGAGATCGGCGCAGATGCGGAAACGTTCGCAGTCCTCGCGCTGGATCAGGTAGAGCATGACCGCGCGAAAGCCGGCCTCCGCCATGTCGCCGAGCTCCTCCAGATGCTTTGCGCCGCGCGCCGTGACCGTGTCGGGGAATTCGGCAAGGCCGGGCGTGCGGCGGAAATGCACGTTCTTCACCTCGACATAGGCCGCCGGCCGGTCGTCGCCCGACAG
Source organism: Shinella sp. G-2 (assembly GCF_050172695.1). Lineage (NCBI taxonomy): Bacteria > Pseudomonadati > Pseudomonadota > Alphaproteobacteria > Hyphomicrobiales > Rhizobiaceae > Shinella > Shinella sp. G-2. The sequence continues at coordinate 49,888 of NZ_JBBEYH010000029.1, forward strand.
CAGGATGTCGATGCGCGAATTGCGGCCGTATTTCTTCTCCCGTTCCAGCACCGGATAGGTGCCGAGATCGGCGACGAGGCCGGCGTGGATCGCCTCCTCGGCGAGACGGTTCGGCAGGCCCGTATTGATGCCGACGACGGTGTCGTCCGCCTCCACCAGCTCCAGCCGGTGGCGGTGCTTTCGCGTCGGGCTGTCGCTTGTCGACATCCAGACGCGCGAGCCCGGCGCGGTGAGGCCGCGCATCGAGCCGGTGTTCGGGCACGAACCGGTGATCGCCGCGCCGTCGTCCAGCACGGCATCGAAGAGGAAGCGCTTGTAGCGCTGCACGAGGGTGCCGGAGACCAGCGGCGGATCGAATTTCATAGGGCGTCAGACACGCACGCGCACATAGGAGCCGGGGGCCTCCTCGATGGAGTTCATCGTGCCGCCCGTCTTGCGGGCGGGCACCATGCGGTCGTCCTCGGCCCTGATCCATTCGTGCCAGTGCGGCCACCAGGAACCGGGCGTTTCCTCCGCCTTCTTCACCCAGTCCTCGAACTCGCCCTTCACCGGGCCGCCGGTCCAGAACTGGTACTTCATCTTGTCCGGCGGGTTGACGACGCCGGCGATGTGGCCGGAGCCGGCCATGACATAGGTGACCTTGCCGCCGAAGAACTTGCTGCCGACGAAGACCGACTTCGCCGGGGCAATATGGTCTTCCTTGGCGGCCAGATTGTAGATCGGAATCTTGACGTCCGTCAGGGAGAGTTTCTTGCCGGCCAGCGTCATCTCACCCTTGGCAAGCGTGTTGTTCAGATAACAATTCCTGAGGTAGAACGAGTGGTTGGCGGCGGGCATTCGCGTGGAATCTGAATTCCAGTAGAGCAGATCGAAGGGCATCGGCTCCTGGCCCTTCAGATAGTTGTTGACGAAATAGGGCCAGATCAGTTCCGAGGCGCGCAGCATGTTGAAGGCGGTCGCCATCTTCGAGCCGTCGAGATAGCCGGTCGCCTTCATGCCCCGTTCGATGACGTCGATCTGGTCCTCGTCGGCGAAGACCTTGAGGTCGCCGGCATGGGTGAAATCGACCTGCGTCGTGAAGAGCGTCGCGGTGCGGATGCGCTTGTCGCCCTCCTGGCCGTGCAGGGCGAGCGTCGCCGCCAGCAGCGTGCCGCCGACGCAATAGCCGATGGCGTTCACCTCGTCCTCGCCGGTCGCCTGCTTGATCGTGTCGAGCGCGAAGCCGACGCCCTCGCGGGCATAGGATTCCCAATCCTTGCCGGCATGGCGCTCGTCCGGATTGACCCAGGAGATGACGAAGACCGTGTGGCCCTGGTCGACCGCCCACTTGATGAAGGATTTCGCCGGGTTGAGGTCGAGGATATAGAACTTGTTGATCCACGGCGGGCAGATGAGCAGCGGGCGCTTCAGCACCTTGTCCGTCGTCGCATCGTACTGGATGACCTGGCAGACGTCGCTCTGCGCCAGCACCTTGCCCGGCGTCAGCGCCATGTTCTCGCCGACGGCGAACTTGCTGGTGTCGGTCTGGCGCAGCTTGAGGTCGCCCTTGCCGGCGGCGATGTCCTCGGCCAGCATCTTCATGCCGCGCACGAGGTTGGCGCCGTTCGCGGCGACCGTCTCGCGATAGAGCTGCGGGTTGGTGGTGATGAAGTTGGTCGGCGAGACGGCGCTGGCGATCTGCTTCACATAAAAGCCGGCCTTGTGGCGCGTGTGCTCGTCGAGGCCTTCGGCGTCGGCGACCAGTTTCTCCGCCCAGTCGGAGGTGACGAAATAGGCCTGCCGCAGGAAGTCGAAGAAGGGGTTCTTCACCCAGTCCTCGTCGGTGAAGCGCTTGTCCTTGGCATGCGGATCGGGTGCCGCGTCGACCTCCTGGCCGCCGAGCTTGGTGAGCGTGCGCGACCAGATGTTGAAATAGCTGCCGAGCAGCATGGTCTGCGCCTCGAGCGTGCGGCGCGGGTCGGTCAGCCAGTATTCCGAGACCTTGGAAAGGGTCTTGACCATATCGACCATCGGCTCGGCGACGGTATCGACCTTCTCGCCGCTTTCGCGGGGAGCGAGCCAGGCGGATGCCGCCTTGCCCAGTTGCTCGACCGTGCGAGCGATATTGACCGTCAGCGCCTCCGGATCCTTGACGATATAGGGCTCGATCGCGGCAGGATCGAATGCCTGGAAACCGGGCTTGTCACCGGCCGCATCGCGTTCCCCCGCTTTGCTTTTCTCGGCCATAGCTCCCTCCCGATTTTATTGTCACTTTTGTATTTTTACATTCGGTCCGAAACAGATTACAAGGGCCTCAAAGCCTTTCGCGGCAATATCGGGAACGGCCGTTTCGACAGGAGCATACAGCCACATGGCGTTCAAATTCAGGCGCTTGAGCGCCGTCCTTCTCGTGGCCGGAGCGCCGCTCATGCTGGCTGCCTGCGCCTCGTCCTCCGAAGCGCCCGCCACGGTGAATGCCGGCGCCAACCGGGCGGCCGTCTACCCCGACATTACCGCCGTCGTCACCGCCGAGACGCAGCAGATGAGCGACGAGGAAGCCGCCGACTACGGCGCGCGCCTGACGGCGCTGTCCCATCGCCGCAAGTCCGGTGCCATTTCCGAGGCGGAATACCGCCGCCAGCTTGCCGAACTGCAGGCCCTGCGCGACAACCATGGCAAGGCGGCGCTCGCGGAAATCGAAGGCACGAAATAGCGCTTGCGTTTCTTGTCGTTTGGCAGCAAAGCGGAAGACGGCCTTCGGGCCGCCGGCGCGGGCGGGCGCCTTCATTTTGAACGCTTTCGCCCTTACCCGGTTACTTGATTCGCGCGAAGTTTTGCGCCGTCCGGCAGGGCCGCCGGAGGGGCTTCGCGCCCAACGGGGTTAGAGATGGAAGAGTTTCACAAGGTCCGGCGTCTGCCGCCATATGTTTTCGAACAGGTCAACCGTTTGAAAGCAAGCGCGCGAGCGGGCGGCGCCGACATCATCGACCTTGGCATGGGCAACCCCGACCTGCCGACGCCCAAGGCGATCGTCGACAAGCTGTGCGAGGTGGTCCAGGACCCGCGCACCCACCGCTATTCCTCGTCCAAGGGCATTCCGGGCCTGCGCCGCGCCCAGGCCGCCTATTACGCCCGCCGCTTCGGCGTGAAGCTGAACCCGGAGACCCAGGTCGTCGCGACCCTCGGTTCCAAGGAAGGCTTCGCCAACATGGCGCAGGCGATCACCGCGCCGGGCGACGTCATCCTGTGCCCGAACCCGACCTATCCGATCCACGCCTTCGGCTTCCTGATGACCGGCGGCGTCATCCGCTCCATTTCGGTCGAGCCGGACGAGAGCTTCTTCCCGCCGCTCGAGCGCGCCGTGCGCCACTCGATCCCCAAGCCGCTGGCGCTGATCCTCAACTACCCGTCGAACCCGACGGCGCAGGTTGCCACGCTCGATTTCTACAAGGACGTCATCGCCTTCGCGAAGAAGCACGACATCATCGTGCTTTCCGACCTTGCCTATTCGGAAATCTACTTCGACGACACGCCGCCGCCCTCCGTGCTGGAAGTGCCGGGCGCCATGGACATCACGGTGGAATTCACCTCCATGTCCAAGACCTTTTCGATGCCCGGCTGGCGCATGGGCTTTGCCGTCGGCAACGAGCGCCTCATCGCCGCGCTGACCCGCGTGAAGTCCTATCTCGACTACGGCGCCTTCACGCCGATCCAGGTGGCGGCCACCCACGCCCTCAACGGCGACGGCTCCGACATCGCGGAAGTGCGCAATGTCTACAAGCGTCGCCGCGACGTGATGGTCGAGACCTTCGGCAAGGCCGGTTTCGAGGTGCCGCCGCCGGCCGCGACCATGTTCGCCTGGGCCAAGATCCCGGAAAAGTTCCGTCATCTCGGCTCGCTCGAATTCTCCAAGCTGCTCGTCGAGAAGGCGGATGTCGCGGTCGCCCCGGGCGTCGGCTTCGGCGAGCTCGGCGACGACTATGTCCGTCTCGCGCTGGTGGAGAACGAACACCGCATCCGCCAGGCAGCGCGCAACATCAAGAAGTTCCTTTCCACGGCCGACGAGACGATGCACAACGTCATCTCGCTGAACGCCCATCGCTAATGAAATCCGCCCTCCGCCTTTCCCGCGGAGGGCTTCCTTCCAGAACCTATAGGACATGACCATGGCTGATGCCCTGAAGATCGGCATTGCAGGCTTGGGGACCGTTGGTGCCTCGCTCGCGAAGATTCTCGTCGAACGCAGGGACATGCTCACGACGACGTGCGGCCGGCCGATCGAGATCACAGCCGTCACGGCGCGCAGCAAGGGCCGAGACCGCGGCGTGGACCTTTCCGCCGTCGCATGGTTCGACGACCCGGTGGCGCTGGCGCGGGACGCGGAGATCGACGTCTTCGTCGAACTGATGGGCGGCGCGGGCGATCCTGCCTATGCCGCGGTCAAGGCGGCGCTGACGCGCGGCGTGCATGTGGTGACGGCCAACAAGGCGCTGCTCGCCGCGCACGGCGTCGAGCTTGCCGGCCTTGCAGAAAAGCACGGTTCGCTTCTCAACTACGAGGCGGCGGTCGCCGGCGGCATCCCGGTCATCAAGGCGCTGCGCGAATCCCTGACGGGCAACACGATTTCGCGCGTCTATGGCATCATGAACGGCACCTGCAACTACATCCTGACCAAGATGGAGAAGGAAGGGCTGTCCTTCGAGGATTGCCTCAAGGAAGCCCAGCGCCTCGGTTACGCCGAAGCCGATCCGGCCTTCGACATCGAGGGCAACGACACCGCGCACAAGCTGTCGATCCTGACGACGCTGGCCTTCGGCACGAAGATCGCGGCCGACGACATTTATCTCGAAGGCATCACCAACATTTCCATCGACGATATCCGCGCCGCCGCCGATCTCGGTTACCGCATCAAGTTGCTCGGCGTCGCGCAGAAGACCGATACGGGCGTCGAACAGCGCGTGCACCCGACCATGGTGCCGCTCGACAGCGTCATCGCGCAGGTGGACGGCGTGACGAATGCCGTGGCGATCGAATCGGACATTCTCGGCGAACTCCTGATGGTCGGCCCCGGCGCCGGCGGCAATGCCACGGCCTCGGCCGTGCTCGGCGACATCGCCGATATCGCCAAGAGCCGTCCCGGCGCGCAGACCGTGCCGGCCCTCGGCCGCCCGGCCGCGGCGCTTGCGCCCTATAAACGCGCGCAGATACGCAAGCACCACGGCGGCTACTTCATCCGCCTCTCGGTGGAGGATCGCACGGGCGTGTTCGCCAGCATCGCCAAGCATATGGCGGAAAACGGCATCTCGCTGGAATCCATCGTGCAGCGCGCGCAGTCGACCACCGAATCGACCGACCCCAAGACCATCATCCTCGTCACCCATGCGACGATGGAAGATTCCGTCCGCAAGGCCGTCGCCTCCATCAAGAGCGAAGGCTATCTTGTCGGCGAACCGCAGGTGATCCGCATCGAGCGGCCGAAGGCGGCCTGATCTTTCGAGGCCGCGCGCTATCGCGGATCGACGGCTGATCCTGATCTCCGCCTCGCGGGGCGGGGAGCGGGACCGTGTCCCGCGTAGCGGCGGCGTTTGAGGGCATCCTGCGTCTGTCTTCCCGCTTGCGGGAGCGGCAGGCCGGATGCGGGGCCGGCCACACGCGGTGGCAGGGAGGCGAACAGGCAGGAGCGTCCATGAGCATGCTGGAAAACGCGGACCCCGTCAGCCGGGCCTTCCTCAATGTCGAACGCTCGGCAACCGGCCAGCGCTGGGTGGCGCGGCTCGATCAGGCGGGGGAAAACCGCGCGCTGGCGATGAGCCAGACCCATGGCCTGCCGGATCTCATCTCGCGCGTGCTGGCGGGGCGGGGCGTGCCCTTCGAGACCGCGCTGGAATTTCTCGACCCGACCCTGCGCCGGCTGATGCCGGAACCCTACAGCCTCATGGATTGCGAAGCGGCCACGGAGCGGCTGGCGCGGGCCATCGAGCGGGGCGAGCGCGTGGCGATCTTCGGCGACTACGACGTCGACGGCGCATCCTCCTCGGCGCTGCTCTACCGGTTCCTCGTGCATTTCGGCGTGCCGGCGGAGATCTACATTCCCGACCGCATTTTCGAGGGCTATGGCCCCAATCCGAACGCCATCGCGCAACTGATCGAGCGCGGCGCGCAACTGATCGTCACCGTCGACTGCGGCTCGACGAGCCATGAATCGCTTGCCGTGGCGCGCGAGCGCGGCATCGACGTCGTGGTGATCGACCATCACCAGGTCGGCGAGGACCTGCCGCCGGCGCTTGCGCTGGTCAATCCGAACCGCGAGGATGATCTTTCGGGGCAGGGGCATCTGTCCGCCGCCGGCGTCGTCTTCCTCGTGCTGGTGGCCCTGCAGCGGCTCCTGCGCCAGCGGGGCGACGGGCGGGCCGCGGGCTTCGATCTCCTCGCCATGCTCGATCTCGTGGCGCTGTCGACGGTCTGCGACGTGGTGCCGCTGAAGGGCCTCAACCGCGCCTATGTGGTGAAGGGCCTCGTCGCCGCGCGCCACCTCGGCAATGCCGGCCTGACCGCGCTTTTGAAGCAGGCGGGCATCGGCGGGCCGGTGACGCCCTATCATCTCGGCTTCCTCGTCGGCCCGCGCATCAATGCCGGCGGGCGCATCGGCGATGCGGCGCTGGGCAGCCGGCTGCTGACCATCGACGAGCCGGGCGAAGCCGAGCGCATCGCCAAGCAGCTCGACGAGCTCAACCGCGAGCGCCAGGCCATGGAAGTCGCCATGCTGGCCGAGGCCGAGGCGGAAGCCCAGGCGGAATACGGCACCGGCGAGACCGCCTCCATCATCCTCACGGCCCGCGAAGGCTGGCATCCCGGCGTCGTCGGCCTGCTCGCCTCGCGGCTGAAGGATCGCTTCCGCCGCCCGGCCTTCGCCATCGCCTTCGATCCCTCGGGCAAGGGCACCGGCTCCGGCCGCTCGATCAGCGGCTTCGACCTCGGCCGCATGGTGCGCGCCGCCGTGGAGGAGGGCATTCTCGTCAAGGGCGGCGGCCATGCCATGGCGGCGGGCCTGACGGTGGAGCGCGCCAATCTCGGCCGCCTGCGGTCCTTCTTCGAGGAACGGGCCGAACGCACGGTGCGCGACCTGGTGGCCGTGGAGACGCTGAAGATCGACGGCGCGCTCAGCGCGTCCGGGGCGACGCTCGCCCTTGCCGACCAGCTCGAACAGGCCGGCCCCTATGGCTCCGGCCATGCGCAGCCGATCTTCGCGTTGCCGGCCCACCGGATTCGTGACGTGCGTCCCGTCGGCGTCAACCACCTGCGGCTGGGCCTCGAGGGCCCGGACGGCGGGCGTCTCGACGCCATGGCCTTCCGCGCCGCCGAAACGGATCTCGGCCTGTTTCTCGCCAAGGAACGCGGCCAGGCGGTCCATCTTGCCGGCACGCTTTCGGCCGATAGCTGGCAGGGCAGCCGGCGCATCCAGTTCCGCGTGATCGACGCGGCAAAGGCGTTCTGAGCGCGCGATTTCAATGACGATGAAGGGGGGAGAGTGGCACGCCCTAGGGGAGTCGAACCCCTCTTTCCAGAATGAAAATCTGGCGTCCTAACCGATAGACGAAGGGCGCGTGCGGTGGGCGTCTTATAGAAGGGCGTTTTTTATTCCGCAAGCGGGAAAAAGCCGTTGTGACAAAAAAATGAAAAGCCGCCCGGAAGGCGGCTTTCGGCAGGGGAAACCACATGGTTCCCAGAGGCTTAGCGCTGTGCGGCTATTTGCGCCGGCGGCAGCGCCAGTTCCAGTCGCGCTCGGGGCCGATATCGATATGCACGGATTCGGTATGGCAATAGGTGCCGACGCCGCCGCGGCCGGGCATGCTGCGCAGATAGTCCGCAAGCTCCCATTTGCTGACGCCCGCGATCTGGATGTCCGCCGCTTCGCAGCGCGTGTGCAGCGATTGCTTGGCGCGGTTCACCTTGATGTCGCGCAGGCCCGAGGTGACGATGATCGGCTTGTCATAATGCGTCTCGATCGTCTTCAGCACCTGCAGCAGCTCCGGCTTGAAGCAGCCGGTCTTCACCTTTTCGGTCTGCAGCCAGAGGCCGTTCGGCGCAAGGCGGGCAAGCCCGGCAAGCGAGGCCACTTCCTTGAACTGCGGCGCGTCGTCCTCGACCTCTTCCGATTCGGAATGCTCCGTCGTCGCATAGGCATTGCCGGTCGTCACGCCGGGCAGGGAGCCGAGCGAGGCCATCTGCGTGGCATTGGCGCTGTCGCGGTTGATCACGCGGCGCGGCGTCGCCACGAAGCGCTCGCCGTCGAATTCGCCCTTGGCTTCGCGCTTTTCGGCAAAGAGCGAGGCGAGCGTCACCGTCTTGCGATTCTTGTCCTTTGCCGTCGTTTCCGGCAGCACGAGGGCCGCGCCGTCTTCCGCCGGCAGGGCCAGCGCCTGATCGGCGGCATTGCCCGTTGTCGCTTCGGCGACCAGCGCGGTGCGCGCCGTCTTGGGGATAGGAACGTTTTCCGGCAGGACGGCCTGCTCGCCGTCGGGCGTCATCAGAACCTGCTGCCCGGACGAATCGACCGGCGGCATGTCCTCGACGGGCAGGCGTCCCGTCTGATCCCCCGTCTGGTTGGTCGTCTGGGCCATGCCGGAGGCGGCATAGAGACTGTTGGTGGTGGCATTGGTGCCGGCGGTCTGCGTGGTATAGGCCGTGCCGGTCGGCGTCACCTGGCCGCCATTGGAATAGATGCTGGCCTGGCCGGCATTGAGCGTCGTCGGCTGCATGATGAGGCCGGCGGTGTCGCTGCCCGCTTCCCCGGCCATCGGCTGGCCGGCCGTTCCGGCGTCGGCCGTGGCATAGGCATCCCGCGCCGTCGCGCCCGAGGCGACCACCGGCGTGGTCGTATCGTCCGCGCCTTCGGCGACCGTTTCTTCCTTTTCCTGCGCGGCCTTGGTGTCCGCGCGCATATCCGTGGAGACTGCGGAAACGCAGCCCGAGAGCGTGGCGACCGAGACGGCCAGCAGCAATCCATACCGCAGCGTCTTCAGACGCGGCCACTTTCCCTGCATGTCCTGCAAAGGCTTTCCCCCGCTTTCGACGTTCGTGCCCTCGGTCTTGCCGCCGATGAGGCCAGTTCTTCAAACAGTCGCAACCGCAATCGAGAAAGCCTTAGGGGCCAGGCTGCGGTTGCCGCGATGTTACCGTTTCGGCCGATGCTGTAAAGGCCGAAGCGTGTGAAGCCGTGGAACGCGGAACGGAAGCATCCGGCTCTGAAACGGCCGAAACGCCCCCTCACGCTGGCGACCGACCGGAATGGCAAGAATCTTCCGGTCAAATACGGCGAAACGATGGTTCGTAATACGGATGTATAGGACGCAAGCTTTGCCCGGGGCTTGCGTCCGGGGCGCTTACCAGGCGCCGGTATTGCCCATCGAGGCCCAGGGTTCGGCCGGGGCGAGGTTCTCGCCTTTCTGCAGGATCTCGATGGAGATGCCGTCCGGCGAGCGCACGAAGGCCATGTGGCCGTCGCGCGGCGGGCGGTTGATGGTGACGCCGTTGTCCATCAGCTTCTGGCAGAGCGCATAGATATCGTCGACCTCGTAGGCGAGGTGGCCGAAATTGCGCCCGCCCGCATAGTCTTCGGTATCCCAGTTATAGGTCAGTTCCAGGCAGGGCGTCGCGTTTTCGCGCGCCGTTGCGACATCTTCCGGGGCGGCGAGGAAGATCAGCGTGAAGCGGCCCTTGTCGTTCTCGTAGCGGCGAACTTCCTGAAGACCGAAAAGCGTGCAGTAGAAATGAAGGGACTGGTCGACGTCTTTGACGCGGACCATCGTGTGAAGATAACGCATGAAAACTCCTTTGAATGGGAATCGCCCGGAAGATTAGGTTTTTGTCAGCCTCAGGCAAGCCTTGCCGCCTACCAATGGCATCGGCAAAACTTTCAAAGGGGCTTGCGCATTCGCATCGGGACAATGTTATTCTGGTTATCAAGAATCAGTTAACCGTAACTCATGTGACGCGTAAACGAGGGGCTGGCAGGTCATGGTGGACAGGGTGTCTTCAAAGGAAATCACGGCGCGTGATGACCAGAGCAATGACGCCGTCGATCTGATCGAGATCACCGGCGTCATCAAGTGGTTCGACGTTGCCAAGGGCTTCGGCTTCATCGTGCCCGACAATGGCATGCAGGACGTGCTGCTGCACGTCACGTGCCTGCGCCGCGACGGCTACCAGACGGTTCTCGAAGGCACGCGCGTCGTAGCGCTCATCCAGAAGCGCGACCGCGGTTACCAGGCCTTCCGCATTCTTTCCATGGACCAGACCACGGCCGTGCATCCCTCGCAGATGCCGCCGGTCAAGACCCATGTGCAGGTCACGCCCTCCAGCGGCTTGGAGCGCGTTCTGGTCAAGTGGTTCAACCGCACCAAGGGCTTCGGCTTCCTGACGCGCGGCGAGGGCACGGAAGACATTTTCATCCATATGGAGACGCTGCGCCGCTTCGGTCTGACGGAACTGCGTCCCGGCCAGGTCGTGCTGGTGCGCTTCGGCGATGGCGACAAGGGCCTGATGGCCGCGGAAATCCATCCCGACATGCCTGTTCCAGGCGGCAGGGCGCATTGATGCTGCGCGTCATGCGGGCCTTCGGTGTCGCACGTCTGGCAAGCGCCGTTCTGGCGCTTTTTCTTTGCTTCGCCCTCCAGGCCGCCGCGGAAGAGAAATTCGACACGCAGCCGCTGACCATCGTCACGAAGGACGGCAAGAGCCACGCCTTCACGGTGGAGCTTGCCGTGACGCCGCGCCAGCGCGAACAGGGGCTGATGAACCGCGCCGAAATGGCCGAGGATCGCGGCATGCTGTTCGCCTTCGGCGAAACGCGGCAGGTCTTCATGTGGATGAAGAACACCTATATCCCGCTCGACATGCTGTTCATCGCCAAGGACGGCAAGGTGCGCGCGATCAAGGAAAACGCCGAGCCGCTTTCCGAAGCGATCATCGATTCCGGCGGGCCGATCGACTACGTGCTGGAACTCAACGGCGGCGCTGCGAAACGCCTCGGCCTGCGCCCCGGCAACCGCATCGAGAACGAGCTGATACAGTCCCTGCGCAAGACGAAGTAGGGGCTCCGCCGAGCCCTTTCTTAGAGACAGGCGAATTCCAAAAAGAACCACCGGATAGCCACCATTTGCTGTTGCGGCCCGGGGCGGATGCGTGTATCTCCCCGTCACCGGAACGGACGGAGTGTAGCGCAGTCTGGTAGCGCATCTGGTTTGGGACCAGAGGGTCGGGAGTTCGAATCTCTCCACTCCGACCACCGGCTAAAGCCTGAGAAATCAAGGTTTCATACTTCTATTTCACCAAGCGAAATTTGCCTTGTGAGCGCACCGTGGGAGCAAACAGCCTCCGGCGGGCGTGTTTCTGCATGATCTCGTCAATCGCCGCATCAGCTCTTCTAAATCTTCCGGATCGAAGATTTCGTACCGGTCGGTTTTGTTCGATCCTTCTTTCAAGACGTGACCAGCCACTTCGACCGCTTCTCTTTCGAGGTGAGAAACGATGTTCATCGCCACGAAGTGACGCCGCGCGTAGCAGGTCATCCCCGGCTATGGGGCTCGCGTGCTCTTTGCTGTCTTCATCAACGATCGGCTTGCCGAATTTGTTGACGCGCTTCTCCACGATGTCTTGATAGCCACTGACAGCCGTGTTTTGGAAATATGAACTAATTGACCATGGTATTCGCGACGCGCTTGGATACCTGCGTATACCAAACCCATATCGCTTCTAGGCCAAAGGCAATAACCGCCGCTGTGATATCTTCCGGCGATATTATCGCGCTCGATGAAGCACCCGTTACAAAAGTGAGAATAACTGTAGCCACTATGAGGACAACGGGAAACGTAATCCATTGGCACAAAAAGAGCTCAGTGAAATATTTCTTCTTTCTGAATAAAGCCATTGTTGTCGCACCGACCAGGATCAGGTAGCAGAAAGCCATTGCTGTTCGTGCATAAAACGCGATGTGAACTGCTGGCGGCTGAAGAGCAGACAAGAATCCGAAAACCTCGAAAGTCAGGGCAAAGCACCCAATCGCGAGTAGAAGCGCGAATACCTGTCCTACGGCGAGCCATGCAAGCCAGCCGCCAATGCCTTTCAATTCCCACGGCCGCGCCGCTTCCCTGCGCAGCCCTCGACCTATTGCAAAGGCAATACCGCCGAAAATCATCACCGGGACGACCCAGTGCCAAATTGAAAAAGACCCCATCACTCGCCCCCAGGTTACAACCCGAGATGTAGCTGGCATTCGGCCGGCTATGCAAGCCTTTCAGCTCGCAGCGCTATGCTTTGTCCCGTGCAATGTTTGCGGCAAGGGTAGACGGTCGCTGCGGCGCGAGGGGCGCGCCGCATCATGGAGATCAGAAGGCGACCACGGCGCTCTCGTCGACCGGCGTCGCCTTGATGGCGGTGGCCTGCTCATCGCCGAAGACGGCGCCGGGGCCTTCGCCGGGGGCGACCTTGTCGAAGGCGACGCGGCTCATGGCCATCTGGCCATCCTTCGCCTTGCGGCCATGCAGATACCCCTTGCCGGCGCTGACCGAATAAAGCGGCATATATTGCGGCAGGTCGCGATCGCGCAGGGTTTCCTTGCGCATGTTGTCGAGAATGAAGAAGCCCTGATTGGTGCGCACCGCAAGGACCGCGTGGAACAGGTTGCGGCTCTCATCGCGCAGAATGACGATGGACATGCTCGATTCGGGCAGGCCGAGGCGCGTCAGCGCCGCCATTTTCAGGATCGCATAGTCCTCGCAATCGCCGCTGCGGCGGGCGAGCGTTTCCTCCGGCGTCGCCCAGTAATCGAGACGGCCGCTGGTGTCGGCGTCACGGCGGTAGCGCACGAAGCTGTTCACCAGGGCGTTCACCGAGCGGATCTTTTCCATGAAGCCGGCATCGCGCAGATTATCGACGGTGCGGGCGAAAGCGGCGCGGGGCAGATCGCACGTGTTGTTTTCGCAGGAGATCGGGTCGGCGGCGGCGTTGCTGACCTTGATGGCATTCAGCTTCGCGACGGCTGGCAGGCGATTGAAGCCGATGGCAAGCGAACCGAAGACGGCGGTGTTCTTTGCAGCCTTTGCCGGAGTTTCCAGCGCAGCGTAGTCCGGTTTGACGATGGTGGCCGTGCGGGTTTCACGATCGATTCCGTCCATCGCAGCCGAAGGCGTCAGCAGGCGGGCATAGTACCCGATACGCGTCAGGACCTCCTGTCGGCCGGTTGCTGTCAGAATCTTGGCCATGCTGGCCATGGAGAAAGTATAGCCGCCGTTCATCTGTGCCGGAAGAGACGGTTTGCTTTCTGCGGCGGCGGTAGTGACCCAACCTGCGACAATGGCTGCTGCGGACATGGCAATGATGCGGCTTTTTGTTTTTGTATTGTTGAAGCGCATTGGGCTCTACCTCTGTTGTTGGGTAAAACGTAGCGCTTTCGAATAAATATACAGCGAACTTACTTGGATAATCTCAAGTATAGATTGGTGGCGTAATTTGAGTGGAATTTGAAACGATCACATAACGTTTCATAAACCATGGCGGAGCCCCGGTTTCCGGTCGTACGCGGCGCCGGCCTGCAGGCAGATCGAGCCGTGCTTGCTCCCCGTATCGAAGAGACGCGTGCTCATCGGCCAAACGGTCGCAAACGACGAGACGGCGGTCACGCCCCAACGACCGGGAGGGAGGCGGGCGGGAGCGTCCGCGAGATCGCGGGCGGCGCCGTCGGGGCCTCGACCATGCTTAGGGGGCGCCGAGGGAGCCGTACCGGGGTTGCCATCGACGGCGAGCCCATGTCGCAGGCGCTTTTCGCAAGGCGCTCCGGCGCGGTCGCGATCCTTGGCGATGGCGGCACGCCTGGTGCCGAAAGCAAGCGAGGCGGTTGATCGCAAGGTGAAACGATCCTCGCGACCAATTCCGGCGACCCGCGCTCTTTGTTCTTATTATATGGCCAGCCTCTTGCTGCGTGCCGAGGCGCTGTAGCCGCCCGGAGCATGGCCGCATTGTTCTCGTGCTCCGCGCGCGCCACATCCCGGTGGCTGTTCGTTGTCGTCGCGCCTTTTTCTGTTCAGCACCGCTTGCCGTCCCGAAACGGGGCGCCCGGGAATCCTTCGTGCGCTACGGGTTTCGTACCACCTCGGTTGCAAAGTCGTGACAGGCGAGAACCCGCGCCGATCCGCTCCGGAATCACAAAAGGCGCCCGGGATTCCCACACCATTCCGTAAGGTGAGAAGCGGCGGAAGGGCCTGGAAAGCCGGATCATTAACCCTTCTGTGCAGGAAATACGCCAACTGCATAACGGGTTATGCTGAAAGATAAAAAGGGCCTTGTCGTGGAAATGTTTTCCCTCTTAATGGCCTCAACCAAAAGTGGGTGAGCTATGACCTTCGACGATCCGCGTTTCTCCATCGTTAACCAGAACAATCAGTCCGCAGTCGGCGGTGAAGACGGCGCAGCGCCGCTTCCGCAGGCGATCCTGGTGGCGCAGGCCGCAGGAGAACCGGTTCCGCTCGCAACCGATGCCGGCCAGCAGGACGGGCAGGGCGCGGCGGCCGGGGGGCCGCGCGAAGTGACGGCCGATGCGCAGAACGTCGTGCGTCTTCCCGAGGGGGTTTCGCTCGAACAGTTCCGTGTCGAGGGCGCCAATCTCGTGCTCGTGCAGGCGGACGGGTCCGAAATCGTCGTGCTGAACGGCGCGTTTCGTGTTCCCACCTTCGTCATCGGCGACGTTGAAATTCCCCAGAACGTGCTCGTCGCCGCGCTCGGCGCGAGCGGTGTCGACGTCGCGGCCGGCCCTGAGGGCCTTTCGGCTTCCCCCGCCGGCTCGCAGAGCTCCGGCGGCGAATTCCAGACGCTGCAGCAGAACGACCCGCCGGAAGATATCGGCATTCTCAACCTGCTCGATGGCACCGATCTGGGCGGAGATGATGGTGCCGGCGACGATCTGCGGAACGACAGGGGCAACACGGCGCCGACCTCCACCGGCGGCAGCGATCTCGGCACGCTCCTCGAAGCCATCGACAATCCCGGTGGCACGGACAGCGATCCGACCCCGGTCGGCGGCGTCATCGAGTTCTTCGATATAGATTTCGGCGGTAGCTGGACGGCGACCGCCGGCGCTGGCGCCGTCGGTGCGACGAACTTCAACAACGGCTTCACGCCGAGCCAGGCCCAGCTCGATGCCATTCTTGCCGGCTTCAGCCTGGACAGCGCCGCCACCGGCGGCATCACCACGACCCCCTCGGCTGCCGGCAACGGCACGGTCGCCTGGACCTATGCCCTTCCCAATGCCGCCGTCGATTTCCTCGCCGCCGGCGAAACACTGACGCTCACCTTCGACGTGACCATTTCCGATGGCGTGTCCAATGTCCTGCGCACCGTCACCATCACGGTTGTCGGCACCAATGACGCGCCGTTCTTCGTGGCGGGCGGAAGCCAGCTCTCCGGCGCCGTGACCGAAACGGACGGTGCGACGGGTTCGAGCGCGGCCATCGCGACCTCCGGCACGCTCGCCTTCGTCGATGTCGACACGTCCGACAATGCCCATCAGGTCACGCAGATCGCCGTGGCGACCTCCGGCGCCACCGCGCAGCTGACGGCCGCTGCCGCCGATCTTCTCGGTTTCTTCTCGGCCAATGTCACCTCGACGACCGCGACCTCCGACAACGGAACGGTCTCCTGGCAGTTCACTGCGCCCGATTCCACGTTCGATTTCCTGCGGGCGGGCCAGCAGCTTCAGCTCGCCTATACGGTGACGCTGGATGACGGCAATGGCGGCACGACCAGCCAGGTCGTGACCGTGACGGTAACAGGAACGAACGACCTGCCGGTCATCGGCCAGGTCACGACGGCCGAGGTCGATGAAGACGCGCTATCCAGCCGCGCCGGCAATATCGGCGATTCCTACGCTGGCGGCGATAGCGCGGTCGACAGCCTCTCCGCATCGGGTTCGCTCAACATCACCTGGGGTCCGGACGACTATACGGATGCCACGCATGCCGTGGTCGACGGTTCCGTCGCCTTCACGGGCGCAACCGCGTCCAACGGCACGGAAGGCGCGCCGCTCGGCACATCGCGCGGTGAGACCGTTCGCCTCTACGTCTCGGCCGATGGCGCAACCGCAGTCGGCTATGTCGGCGACGGCCCGCTGGTCATCGACACCGCGAGCGGCCTGCCGAGCAATGTCCGCATCGTGTTCGTCGCGACGGTCGACGAGCAGGGCAATGGCTCTTACACCTTCGACCTGCGCGACACGCTGGACCACCCGCTGGCCGGCAGCGAGGACAATGTCACGCTCAATTTCAACCTGACGGTCACCGACAGCGACAAGGCACAGCAGACGCATGGTTTTGCCGTCACGGTGAATGACGATGCCCTCGTGCTCACCAATGCTGCCGTCCGGCTGACCGTTGCCGAGAACGACATTCAGAACGAACTCTCGCAGGGCTCCAGCCCGCTTGTCGTCGATGCGGACAGCACGTCCGAGACCGGTGGCGGGCTCAAGGGGCTGTCCTCGACGCTCTCCGGTTCGCTGGCCCCGGTCGTTTCCTTCGGCGCGGACGGTTTCGGCCGCTTCGCCTTCACGGCGGATGCCGCCGCGACGATGACGAGCCTTGGCCTGACGTCGAAGGGCGGCGCGGTCGTGTTCGCCGTCAATCCGGCAACGGGCGCGCTCGTCGGCTATGTCGCGGGTCAGGACCTCGAAGGATCCGAGCAGGATACGCCGGATCGTCCCGTGCTGACGGTAGAACTGGACGCGGCCGGCAACTTCGTGTTCCGCCTGCATGACCAGCTCGATCACGTGCAGGGCCCGAACGGCGCCAGCAACGGCGAGAACACCGACCTTCAGACGGCGGGCGGCGCGCTCTCCGGCCTCGATCTCGGCCGCATCATCGAAGCCTTCGACGGCGACGGCGACAAGGTGCGCCTTGACGGCAAGCTGATCGTCACGGTGAAGGACGACGTTCCCTCGGTGAGCATCGAGCGGACCGAAGCCTCCGTAGAGCGCGACGAAACGGCGAGCGAGTCGGACAGCTCGATCCGTGCACTCTTCAATGGTCTCGGCGTTGAAAAGGCCATCGGCTTCAGCCGCGCGGACCTCGTCAACACGTCCGTGACGGGCGGCGCAGACGACATCGTCACGCACACGATGAGCCTGAAGATCACCTCCGAAGGCGGCGCGACGAACCTGTTCTCCACGACGGGCGGCGCGATCACGCTGGTGATGGATGCCAGTGGCATCGTGAAGGGCGTTGACGCCTCGGGCGCGCTGGTCTTTGCGCTGCATATCGACAATGACGGCCGTGTCTCGGTAGCGCAGTACCAGGCGATCCAGCATCCCGACACGGGCAACCACAATGACGCCGTGGATCTTGGCGGCCTCGTGGACGCCGTGGTCTCGGTAAAAGATCACGACGGCGATACCGACACCAAGAGTATTTCCATCGGCAAGGCGATCCAGTTCTATGACGACGGTCCGCTTGCCAACGGCGCGGCCGTCGAACTGACCGTTGCCGAGAACGACATTTTCAACCTTCGTTCGCAGGGTTCCGATCCTCATCATGTCGACACGGACGCCAACAGCGTCTCGCAGCTTGCGCTGCTGGGCGGCGGCTTCGCTTCGACGGTTTCCGGTTCCGTTGCCTCGGTCGTGACGTTCGGCGCGGATGGCTTCGGTCGCTTCGCCTTCGCGGCGGATGCCGCCGCAGCCATGACGGGTCTCGGCCTGATGTCGAAGGGCGGGCAGGTCGTGTTCGTCATCGAACCCTTGACGGGCGCGCTGGTCGGCTATGTCGACGGCACGATCTTCGGTTCGCCGACGCCCGGCTTCCAGCCGCTGATCGACCGCCCC
The DNA here is from genome assembly GCF_050172695.1 of Shinella sp. G-2. Taxonomy (NCBI): domain Bacteria; kingdom Pseudomonadati; phylum Pseudomonadota; class Alphaproteobacteria; order Hyphomicrobiales; family Rhizobiaceae; genus Shinella; species Shinella sp. G-2. The sequence continues at coordinate 67,730 of NZ_JBBEYH010000029.1, forward strand.
GTGATGTCGGTTGAGCTGGATACGGACGGCAACTTCGTCTTCCGCCTCTATGATCAGCTGGACCATGTGAAGGCCGAAGGCGGCAATGGCGCGAATACCGAACTTGCGACGAAGGCGGGCGGCATTCTGTCCGGTCTCGACCTCGGCCGCATCGTTGACGCCTTCGACGGCGATGGCGACAAGGTTCGCCTCGACGGCAAGCTGGTCATCACGGTCAAGGACGACGTTCCCTCGGTCTCGATCACCACGACGGGCAAGACGGTGCTGCATGATGAAACGGCTCTGGCCCAATCGGGAGAGACGTCGAACGGCAGCGTGCAGGCCCTGTTCAATGGGCTTGGCACCGCGCTTGGCTTCGGCCGAGCGGATCTCGTCGACACGTCGGTAACAGGTGGTGCCGACGACAATGTATCGCACACGGTCAAGCTCGAGATCGTCCCGGCGGACGGTGCGACGGGCCTGTCGTCGACGACGGGCGGCGCGATCACGCTTGTCATGGGCGCCAACGGCATCGTGAAGGGCGTCGACGCCTCGGGCGCGCTGGTCTTTGCGCTGCATATCGACAACGATGGCCGCGTGTCGGTCGCGCAGTACAAGGCGATCCAGCATTCCGACACGGCTAACCCGAACGACTTCGTCGATCTCGGGGACCTCGTGAAGGCAGTCGTGACCGTCAAGGATTACGACGGCGACACCGACACCAAGAGCATCTCCATCGGCAAGGCGATCCAGTTCTACGACGACGGTCCGCTCGCCAATGGCAAGGCCATCGCGTTGAAGGTCGCCGAGAACGACATTTTCAACCTTCGTTCGCAGGGTTCCGATCCCCATCATGCCGACGCGGACGCCAACAGCGTCTCGCAGCTTGCGCTTCTGGGCGGCGGCTATGCCTCGACGGTTTCCGGTTCCGTGGCCTCGGTCGTGACGTTCGGCGCGGATGGCTTCGGCCGCTTCGCTTTCTCGGCGGATGCCGCGGCGACCATGACAGGCCTCGGCCTGACCTCGCAGGGCGGCACGGTCGTCTTCTCGGTCGAGCCGCTGACCGGCGCGCTGGTCGGCTATGTCGACGGCACGATCTTCGGTTCGCCGACGCCCGGCTTCCAGCCG